>JAUNVX010000153.1 GCA_030540615.1 Psychrobacter sp.
TTAGTATTGTCGGGCTACTCGCTGACATCCCCCTTAACTATATCTTTATTCATGGCCTTTTTGGCATGCCGGAGCTAGGAGGTGCGGGCTGCGGCGTGGCTACCGCTATTGTGCTATGGATTAATGTCCTGCTACTTGCGGCATATACCCATTTTTCGCGCCAGCAAGCTTTCGCCAGTACGCGCTTCTTTTACGGATTTGCCAGTCCCAATCGTCAACAAATTGCCAAATTGCTTAAGCTAGGTATTCCCATTGGCATCTCAATTTTCTTTGAAGCCAGTCTCTTTAGCCTAGCCTCATTGATTATCAGCCCCTTAGGCGAGATTGCCGTGGCCTCTCATCAGGTGGCACTCGCCGTTACCTCGCAGTTGTTTATGGTTCCCTTGTCCGTGGCCATGGCCTTAACGATTATGGTCTCTAACCGCTTTGGCGAAAAGAATTTCATTGCTCTACGTCACGTTCAGGCCACAGGTCTTATTTGGACGGTGCTGATTGCTGCGACAGCGATGGTGATTGTATGGATATTCCGGCCAAATCTTGCTGCCTTATTTACTGATAACCCTATCGTCCAAGCGCAAGCTGTCCATTTGCTTATCTTCGCCCTTGGCTATCAGTTATTTGATGGTTGGCAGGTCAATGTAGCTGGTATCCTACGAGGCTTACAAGACACCACCGTACCGATGTGGATTACTTTATTCTGCTATTGGCTAGTCGCCTTGCCACTTGGTACTTATCTGGTACGCTATACCGATATAGGACCTCAAGGATTTTGGATGGCCCTGGTGACAGGGTTGTTCTTGGCAGCCATATTACTGACTTTACGGCTACGCTTTCAACAAAAGCGTATTAAACAGACTTTTGAGAGTCAGTCCATATAGAGCGAAACGGTGTCACAGAAAATGAACAAATATTTTAAGTGTACACATGTTCATTGATTGCTCATTAGTGAGAATAACGGTATCATTAGCTTGATGTCAGAAAATATTTTGTTACACTCAAAATTTGGCTATGTATTATTATTAGCGGGCGCAGCTTGGTCATATTTAGGTTTAGAGTTAGATTGGGATTTAGTAAATACAGGGGTTTTGTTTAATCCCGTGGCTAATCCTCCTTATAAAGTGGACAAAATAGATAAGCTGGCCAACAGTTATTATTCGATTATCGGCAACAAGGCGACTCCCTCTTATGGACATTGAAAAAATACGCACCCTAATTGCGCTTATGGAAGAACATGAGCTGGTCAACCTTGAGGTCAGCTGCGCTGATGAGTCCATCAGCTTAACTCGTCATTATGATGCCCCCGCGCCAACGATGATGGCAGCGCCCTCCCCTGTCTCGTCTTCAGGATCTGCTCATATCAAAGCAGACAATGTCAAAGCTGGCAGCGTTGAGACGGCTCCTATGGTTGGGGTATTTTATAGTGCACCAAGCCCTAACGACCCGCCATTTGCTAAAGTGGGTCAAAAGGTTCAGGCAGGAGACACTTTGGGCATCATTGAAGCCATGAAAATCATGAATCCATTAGAGGCTACCCAAAGCGGCGTCATTGATGAGATATTGGTTGAAAACGCTGATGTGGTTCAGTTTGGTCAGCCTATCATCCGCTACAAAGCTTAGAGCTTGTCCTAAAATGAGCCTAACGACTCCATTGACAGTTGAGCCAATGGTTGGCATTAATACCCAGACCTTTAATTAGCCATGGGTTTAATGAATAATAGCTGCCCTACCCCTTCATCCTGACCCTTTATATTTAGGATATCGCCATGATAAAAAAACTGCTCATTGCCAACCGAGGCGAGATTGCTCTACGCATTGTTAGAGCTTGCAAGCAGCTTGGTATCCAAACAGTAGGGGTGTATTCAACCGCTGATCACAATCTAATGCACCTTAAATTCGTTGATGAAGCAGTGTGTATTGGCAAACCTAATGCCAATCAAAGCTATCTAAACATCAATACGTTGTTGACCGCGGCCGAGATAACCGGAGCAGATGCTATCCACCCAGGCTATGGGTTTTTGTCCGAAAACGCAGAGTTCGCTGAACAAGTGGAGCAAGCAGGACTGACCTTTGTGGGGCCGCAAGCTGACCACATCCGTCTAATGGGCAATAAAGTATCGGCTATTAATGCCATGAAAAAAGCTGGCGTGCCAACCGTTCCAGGCTCACAAGGTCCAGTGACCTTACACAATGCAGAGGAGCAAGCTGGCGATATTGGCTTTCCTCTACTCATTAAAGCTGCCTCAGGCGGTGGGGGCCGTGGAATGCGAATCGTTGAGCACTTCGATCAGCTTATCCCTCAAGTGCAAGCCGCCAAGCAAGAGGCGGAGCTTTGGTTCGGCGATGATACGGTCTATATGGAGCGCTATCTTAAAAACCCTCGTCATGTTGAGGTTCAAGTCTTAGGTGATGGTAACGGCAATGCCATTCATCTCTATGATCGAGACTGCTCCTTACAGCGTCGTCACCAAAAAGTACTAGAGGAAGCTCCTGCTCCAGATATCCCAGATGATGTTCGTGAGCCTATTTTATTGGCCTGCGTCAAAGCATGTGAAGACATTAATTATCGCGGTGCGGGAACATTTGAATTTTTATTTGAAGATGGCGAGTTCTTTTTTATTGAAATGAATACTCGGGTGCAAGTCGAGCATCCTGTCACAGAAATGATCACGGGTATCGATGTGGTGGTCGAGCAGCTTAAGATTGCGGCGGGTTATGGTTTGTCTTATAGACAGAATGAAATCATCGCTCATGGTCATGCTATTGAGTGCCGAATCAATGCCGAAGATTCAGCCACTTTTGTGCCTTGTCCTGGCACCGTCAGCCAGCTCTTTACTCCAGGGGGTGCTGGCGTACGATTTGACTCTCATCTTTATCCAGGCTATGAGATTCCAAGCTACTATGACTCATTGATTGGCAAACTTATCTGCCACGGTCAGACCCGCCAACAAGCCATTGCCAAGACCCTTCAGGCACTTGACGAGCTCATTATCGCTGGTATCAAAACCAATATCTCCTTACACCGCGATGTTATTTTGGCCGACCCGAATTTCGCACATGAAGCTCAAAATATCCATTATCTTGAGAATAAACTGCTCGTTAAGCCCCCAAAAAAGACCCCGCAATAGCCTCAGTCTTTACTTAGACCTCAGCTACTAGGGGGTCGGGTCATTCAACCATGACGCCTTAAGTCAGTCGTTAAGGCAATATCCGGTGAAACTTCATAAAGCACTCGTTTCCTTCAGGGTCTGAGCACCACTGCATATGCTTATCATCATAATTCAAATAGGCCACTAACGCCTCATCAGTCTGGTCCACTTGATTCCCAGAACAGTCCACTTCATTATTATCATACAAAGTCTTGATAGCGATAATAGGTAATCCTTGCTCTGGATGGGTCACCAAGTATTTACCGTAGGTCCACTCAGCGCCGCTCACTGCCCAGACATTATTATCCTCGCCAAAGTTATACAGCTCACGGCAACTAGACTTTGTTTTGACAGCTGTACTTTGCTCTGATGGTTTTATGACAGTTTCTGATGCGCTCTTTAGCAACCATTGATCGGTATTTTCATCCGTGCTGATGACCTCTAAATCCATAGTATTATGGTCATTATTGTCACTATCACGATTATGACTAGTGGCTTTCAACTCCTGATGAGAGGCTGGAGGCTGTAATTCAATCTCCCACTGACCTGCGATTTCAGGGCTGATATGAGTACTGATGACAGACTGACTTACTGGCTCGCCCGCACTAGGCAGCGAAGACAGAATTGAGGCCAAAGTCACTGAAGCTATTGAAATCGGTTCCATATTTTCTCTTATATCCAAACAATTGCATTGGTTTAGCGTAAGCTTTCTGTCATGAAATTACAACCGATATTGCCTTAGAATTTATTTTTAAGTCCTGCTAAGCGACAACTATTGACGCTAAGATGACTCAAAAGTCGCTTCTAGTCAATTTTAAGGTTGGTCAGATTATCTCTTCACTTAAATACTGCTTCACTTAAATATTGTTTTACTTAAATATCGTTTAGATTAAGGAAGACTGTTAAGGTAAAACAACCCTAAAAAAGGCGACACCCTTAGGTATCGCCTTAAATTAAATAGCTATTATACTTCTAGTATTAGCTGCTCGGAGTACTAACTGTCAGAAGTATTGACTGCTACTGGTCATCAGATAGGGCTAGTGGTCGGCGCTTGAGCCATTGCCGAAAGCGCGCCTTTTAGCATGGCTGACACCGTGCTAGTACAGGTGCCAATACCTGAATAGATTTGACTATCCACATTGAGCTGAATATATGCTGCTGCACTGGCATTGGTTTTGTTCTCACGGTCAGTGTCAATCTCTGATTCATCATAGTTCAAATGGTGCGGGCTAATAGCATGCTCAGCATAATTAATAACATGAAGCGCGCAGCCACTATATTTAGCGAGTCCATCAATGAATGATGACAATGGCCCATTGCCTACGCCTTGGATGTCAACAATCTCACCAAAAGCTTTGATTTGACCGACGAATTGCACCTCACCGCCTTTATTATTGACACTATAATCAAGCAATTCATAATCAGACTGCTGCAAGTATGTGTTTTCAAAGGTTTGAAGTATTTCCTCGTTTTGAAGCTCACGAGCCACCTTTTCGGCTTGATTTTGGACCACTCGGCTGAAGTCAATCTGCATCCAGCGTGGCAAATTAAAGCCATAATTGCGCTGCAAGATATAAGCTACCCCGCCTTTGCCCGATTGGCTATTGATTCTCACGACGTCTTGATAGCTACGGCCAATATGCGCAGGATCAATGGGTAAATAAGCCACATCCCAATGATTAGAGGTGATTTCAGCGTTTTGCTCATTATAATCAAGCGACTTTTTAATCGCATCTTGGTGTGAGCCACTAAAGGCGGTAAAGACCAACTCGCCCACATAAGGATGACGTGGATGCAGTGGCAGGTTGTTGCACTCACTGACCACCTGAACGATTTCGCTCATGTTGCTAAAATCAAGCTCAGGATCAACGCCTTGGCTAAAGAGATTCATCGCCATGACCATGATATCCATATTGCCTGTACGCTCCCCATTGCCTAGCAAGGTACCTTCAATCCGGTCAGCTCCCGCCATCAACCCAAGCTCAGCCGCTGCAATACCGCAGCCTCTATCGTTATGAGTATGCAAGCTGATTATCACGTCTTTTCGGCACGATAAATGACGGCAGAAGTACTCAACTTGGTCGGCGAAGATATTGGGTGTTGAAGCCTCTACAGTCGCCGGTAAATTAATAATCACGCCTTGACCTGATGCAGGCTGCCAGACCGCACAAACTGCCTCACAAACTTCAATGGCAAAATCAGTTTCGGTCTGACTAAAGCTTTCAGGCGAGTATTGAAACACCCATTCGGTCTCAGGGTATTGCGCGGCATATTGCTTGAGTAATGTCGCGCCTTCAACCGCAATTTGCTTTATCTCATCAAAGCTTTTGCCATAGACCTTATCGCGCTGGACACGACTGGTCGAGTTATAAACATGGACGATGGCTCGCTTTGCGCCTTTTAACGACTCAAAGGTTCGTTTAATCAAGTGCTCACGCGCCTGAACTAAGACTTGCAATGTCACATCCTCAGGAACATGACCTTCTTCAATGAGCTTACGGGTAAAGTCGAACTCCACTTGGGCGGCTGAGGGAAAGCCAATCTCAATCTCTTTAAATCCCACTTCAACCAATAGCTTAAAAAAGCGCATCTTTTGCTCAATAGTCATCGGATCAATCAGTGCTTGATTGCCATCACGCAAATCCACACTGGCCCAAATCGGTGCACTATCAATGGTCTTGTCAGGCCATGTCCGATCTATCAGCTTAGGCGTAAAAGCAAACGGGCGGTATTTATTAAAATCAAATGCCGCATGCTTTGGGGTAATCTTTGACTGCTTTTGAGCATGAATAGATGGCTGCGAGGTCATGGTGTTGTCCTTATCAAACAAGTAATAATTTCAGAATAAAATCGATGGGGTTATAAACCACTAACCATGCCGCTATGATAACAAAAGTGACTTAGTGAATGTCACCATTGTCCTAGCAAATAAGCAGATTATTGGTTTAATTTTTCATGAATTAAGCTATTATTAGTGATATCTTCTAATTTCACGACTGTCATAGGCAATACCACTAATATGTCACCTTTAGATAAGATAGATCAGCAAATATTATCGCTATTACAACAAGATGCCAGACTTAGTATCACCCAAATCGCTGAGCAGGTTAATCTATCTGCCACCCCTTGTGCTCGGCGTATCAAACAATTAGAGCAGTCGGGCATCATTACTGGTTATCATGCAGCAACCAATCCACAAAAGCTTGGCTATCGGTTATCTTTGTTTATTGCGGTAAGCATGGATCGGCATACCGCTGAGCGCTTTGAGCAATTTGAAGCTCGTATCAAAAGCTTTGATGAGGTGGTGAGCTGTAGCATCGTCACGGGCCGTACCGAGGACTATTTACTTAAAGTAGTGGTGCGCGATATGGCACATTACGAAGAGTTTTTGCTACATAGGCTCAACCGTATCGAAGGGGTGAGTCAAGTCCATACCAGCTTTGAGCTTCGTGAGGTGTTTAATCGCAGTATTATTCAACCTACCTCGCACCAGAGCAGTTAAATCAAAACTAGCCAGATAATAAATTTTATTTATATATAATCATATATAGCAAACTAATATTTATATATCGTCAATTAATTTCTCATTATTCATTGACATGACTTGCGACTAAAGTAATCCATGACGGCTTTTAGCTAAACGAAGTAAAGCG
>JAUNVX010000154.1:0-1444 GCA_030540615.1 Psychrobacter sp.
GTGAGTAGCGGCTCGCCGTCTTTATTGACTTTAAATAAGCCATATTCTGCGGCCTCATAAGCCTCGGCATGGCCTTCTTGAAAGAAGAAAGCATTGGTGGCGAATTTTATCTGACCACTGCGCAGCCGATAATGAATGGCGAGCTCATTGTTTGCCAGAGGCGCCGAATCATTTAGACTCGTTAATCGAGCAAAGTGCCCGACATTATGCGCGTCTTTACGCACAATGACTTTGCCCTCAGTATTATCAAGATAGAGCTCGTGATTTTGCTTGCCTAGGGCCTCACAAATGTCAGTTTCAATCCCAAAGCTTAACGCCATATAATCGCCTTGCATAAAACCGCGTGGGTCGACAGGGGCTAATTCTAGTAACACAGGCTCTCCTGTCGCTAGATGGGCTTCATACTTCTTTATATTCAAATTGACCAATACCATTGTCAGTAGCAATCCCAATAGGGCCGCACCAATTTTTAAACTAGGCTGGTGCCACCCAGTGGTTGTGGTAGAGCGTGAAGAAGTGCTTGTGGTCATTAGCGCGCCTCCTGTTGGGGGGTAATTTGGGCAAAGTAAGTCTTGACCACCAGCCAACGTATCAGCAGCAGTCCGGTAGCGACTGCCAACATAGATGCGGACTTGACCAGCAAACTGGTATCAAGCTGATAATAATACCAAAATACATAGCCTACCAAAGCGCTCACCCCCAATGCTGCTAAAATACGCTGAGCATTGGCCAGTGCTATAACGATGACAAGACTAGCCGCCAGTAACCCAGACACGTAGACAGAGATGACCGCCATGACGGTGATGGTAGTGATGATAACTAGTCCAGCGGGCGACCAAAGCGTCATTTGATAACGCCGTAAAATAAGATGAGCGGCATATAAGCTTGCAAGTAGCAAAAGCCCTTGAGCTAAGGGATAATGATAAAAATAAAAGCTATCATAGTCCTCGCTATAGCGAACAATATCATGACCGTATTCGGCAGAGATAAAGTACACGGAGATTACCAGTAGCATAAAGGCACTGGCATAACCCATAATTTGGCTAAGCATCAAGACGGTATAAGAGCGCTTAGCCGGTGCAAATGACGCCAACTCGTAGCGCTGAAGTAAACAGACGCTGGTAATCAGAGCGAGCAGGCCTGCGCTGACCTCCGGGGCATGATAATAAGACAATAGCCACATCAAGCAGCTAAGCGCAAAAAAGCTGGAGAACAGTCGATGCAAAAAGTTAGGTATCAAGGCCAAAAGCGCCAACTGTAGCAGCATCATAAGCCCAGCCATGAGAGGCTCATATGTCTCTGCCATGGCCAAGCCAATAGCGGCAAATACCTGCCCTGCTATACTTAAAGAAAAGGCTAGGCTGGTCAAAAAAGTATTCTGATTTGAGGAGGCAGCTTTAATGGCTGTCCCATTAGGCGGCTCTTTAGATAGGCTTGCTTTAGC
>JAUNVX010000154.1:1544-6646 GCA_030540615.1 Psychrobacter sp.
GCTTTAGCCAGCGGTCTCTTAGATGGGGCAACATTGAACATTACCACGCCAGCTATTATTAGTATCGCGCCAAGTACGAGCGATATGGCACTCTCATTATAAGAGGTAAATAACAGTAGCGCCAAAAATGCCACTAGCAGTATACCGGCTACTAGCCCGCTAATACCCAAAAAAACCTGCAAAAACCACGGAGTACTATCATGAGTCTCAGGCTTAGGCTGCTCAAGCGCTCGTAGCTTTAAAGCATCAATCTGGTGATTTAGCAACCCTGCTGCCTGTAGTTTTTGCAGGGCTTGGGTCGTTGTCATGGCTTGATGGTCTTGATTAATGAACATGACCGGCCCCCTTATCAGCAAGATGATTATCAGGTTTATCAGAGCGGCTATCGGACTTATCACGCCTATTAACGCTACGTAGCCAAACCACCGCCCCAGAGCTCATACCAATCAGTAACAGCCCCATCAACAAAAACCCAATCGGGTCATAATTCTTTAACAGCGTGTCACCCACCCACAACATCACTACCGAGATGGCAGAAACGCATAAATAGGTCAGCATTAATATATCCACAGAGCTACGATAAAAGCGTAGATACATAAAGCTGGCCCAGCTAAACCACAAGACCATGGCCACAATGGTGGTAATCATATCGGCACTGTGGTTGATAGGGAAATCCGCCAAGCGAGTCACGTAATAGGTGGCCATTAAGGCGACAATATAAGTGCTCCAATGGTGACTTATCTGGCGTGAAGTACGTCTGCCCAAAAACTTGAGCCAAAGTATTAAAGCACTCATAGTCACAGCGCTGGTCAATATATAGTATATAAAGTCATCATAGGCCCAGCTATCGAACAATCTACTGAATCCAAAACTGTCCAAGCCAACCCCTATGACTAAGAAATATAGCTTGGCTGTCGTATTGACGAGCGCTAGCCACAGTAGCCAAAGCGCAGGCAGGCGAGCAATGAGCACGAAGGGTAGAATCAATAGTGACCAGTTAAAAAATAACTGCCATGTGTCTGCTCCTGTCTGATACACCTGACCGAATAAGGCCAACAAACTGCCCACTATGATACTGGCAACCAAAAGCAGCAATTGCTGAAGCAGGGTGTATTTGCGTCTATAGGCCAGTACCATATAAGCAAGCACGGTCAGCACTAACGCTCCCTCAACAAGGGCGAATTTTCCCATTTTGCCCATGTGAAACCAGTTATAGGCAATAAAAAATACCAAGGCTAACCCTATCGCCACCAAGCTAGTAATCAATAAAGCCTTGTCAAAAAAGGCCAACCAAGAGCGCTGATTGGGATAAATACCTAAAACCTGTGACGCATCATCAGCATGGTTAATGGGTAATATGCCGTCATGAATGAGCGCATCAAGCGTTTCATTTGGCGTCAAATATTGGGACGATGAGTTAGTTGACCTGCTTATCTGGTCTAGACTGCTTTGCCGCTTCGGATGAGGTGCTGACTGCATTTGAACACGCCTTATTCAATAGTCAAATAGGGTTGGGTAATAATATAATGACACACCCTAGCAAAAATAGTAGGATGGTTTACAACAGATTTTTAATCCTCAAGGAAGATGCAGAATGATTCAGTCACATACTAAAGCAAGCTTTGGCAAATTAGCCTTAATGGCCTTATCAATATCGGCCTTGGTCAGCATAACAGGCTGCGCCACTACCGAGCTCTTAGATGGCGGCAAACAGGTCAATACCCGTCACAATGTCAGCAAGCAAATCCTGATTGAGGATCAATTGGTCGCCTTTGGCCGTCCTGCCCAGCCTTTGCCCAATATGCCCTCAGCAAGTGTGGTCATCGTCGGTGAAAAGAACAGCTATGTGTTGATCCAAGGCGGTACTGAGATGGTCAGTCTATTGACCAATCTGACCCCACAAAACATCCAAGTCGACAGTGACATGACTTTTTATTCGGCCAAAAACGATGGTTATTTTGAGGGCAGTATGAAGATGTCATACGCCAAGCTAAAGGACGAGTTTAAGCGCTCAGACTATCAGTTCTTTTTGCAAAATGGCGGTAAAGAGTGTAGCTCAGACAGTGATACTCGTATGAACGCTCAGCGCTTTTGCTTTAGCGTGCCGATCAAAGGTGCGGTCTACCCACAAGTGAGCAATCTGAGCTTGATTCAATCCAAATATAAGGCGCTCAGCAAGCCATATGCGGTGACTATTTATACCAACTCATCCACTACCACCACCACGCACAGCAGTGGTGCCAATCCTGCACAAAAGCTGGTGTTATTGCCGTTTGCTTTGGCCTTTGATGTGGTGACTTTGCCGCTACAGTTATTAGATGCGTTATAGTCTTAAAGAGCCCTAAATTCGTGAGTTTAATCTTTAAGCAGTATGACCCAATAAAACCAGCCACAACCTCGGGTATTGGCTGGTTTTTTTGAAGATTAATCAAACCGTAAAACACTTAATAACGCTTCAATCAAACTCTCTAGCTAATTTTTATCATCAGACACTAGCGCCAAAAAGTCGGTCTCTTTAAGCTTAATGCCCATTTGACTGAGCAAGGTGGTAATCTGGCCTCGGTGATGGGTTTGGTGATTAAACAAGTCTTGTAGCAGGAGGTAAAACGGCTGATTCATTGGCGAATTATTTTGGCTATTGACATCCACACTTGGCGAGCCGTTAAGCGTCTTGCCAAACTCCTCGTCTTTTATTTCGTGGACGAAATTGGTGATTAAAGCATCTAAAGCCTGCCGAGCTTGAGTAAAGCCTGATAGGGTAGGATATAGCGTTTGCCGAATACTGCCTGCTTGAGGAAAGTCTGACAAGGACTGAAGCATCTCAAAGCCATTGGGGTAGGCAGGATGAGTATCAAAGCGTTTGAGCAATAATAAATCTATCACCATAATATGGTTCAGCGTGCCCAAGACAGAGCCAAACTCTGCGCCTTTGTCTTGCCATAATGTCTTGTTGGGTACATGGCTGATGGCAGCGATAATCTGCTCATTCATACGACTGTTATAAACGGCTAGCTTGGCAAACTGCTCTTTGAGTAAACGGCCCATGGTTGAACTCTCCTTTTAGAGTGGCTTTGATTCAGATTCATCCCCAATCCACTATTATTTCATCTCTAGCGTGGTGACAATATCGTATGCTTTCATCAATGAGAGTCGAGACCACCCAATCAATGAGAGATAAGATGAAGGCAACCAAAGCTCAAGATAGAGGTAACCATTGGAAGGATGATAAGATTACAAAAACCAGCCGAGAAGGCAAAGTCATTATCAGTGTCATTAGCCTCATCCTTCTATCGGCAAGCGTGCTTGAGCTACAATACTTGCTAGTGTTTGGCCCATTTTTTGGCAACATATTAAGATTGATTGTCTTGGTCTTGGGCATTCCTGCCGTGCTTATTACGCCCTATTTGATGTCATATAAAAGCCCTTATGCTTATCTGCCGCTTGGGACGCTCATGTTGAGCGGGTTATTGATATTCCTGGCACCCAATAATGGCATTGGCCATCGGCTGCATTATTGGACCAATAAAGGCAATCTAAACACGATTTATACCTTAAGTCATGAGGCCAAAATCCATCAACTGGACAATATGCGCCGCTATCACAAGATACTAAATGATGAGATAGTCTCTAATGATGAGCATTATCTAACCAAGGCGGATTTGCAAAAGGCCTATGCAAACACTATTCAATCAGAGGGGCTAGATATTGAGAAAGTGGTAGAGCTGCGTGACAGATTAGACCGGTCTAGTTTAATCTCTTTGGGGCGTGACCAGGGCGATTTTGTGCTCACCATTGATGGGTTTTTGGACAATGAATATGGCTATGCTTATTCTCCCAATAATACGCTTAAGGTAGGCGATTTTCTGATGCCTTCAGGGTTGCCTATAATCGCTTCAATAGACCTTGGCGAAGGCTGGTATTTTTATTATACGACTTAGGGCCGTTTACCCTACAGTTAAGCTCAAAGATAGGTAGGTGATGCCTGATGACTATAGCTTGGTTTATGAACATCATTAATTAATATCATCTATTAACATCAATAAATCTGTCTCGCCAATATCAATGCCTATCTGATTGAGTAAAGTTGTCACTTGACCGCGGTGATGGGTTTGATGGTTAAACAGATGCAGGAGTAGTTGTGAGAATGGCCTGTTAAAACTAACGCCTTTGGTGTTGGTATAAGTTAGGGCTTGGCTTAAATCTTCTTCGGTCAATGCTTCAATAAAACCAATAATGATTTCATCCAGTGCCAATCGTCTGGCTATATAGTCCGTTTGGCTTTGACATAGTTTCTGGTTTAATCCAGTGGGCTGGTCAAAGTCAGTTAATCCTTGTAAAGCATTAAAACCATTAGGATAATTGGGATTTTGGTTGAAGCGTGTCAGCCAAATCAAATCACCCACCATTAAATGGTTCAATGTGCCCAGTATTGAGCCAAAAAAAGCTTTTTTATCTTGCCATAAATCCTCTTCAGGTAAGCCTTTGATACTGCCACAGATTTTCTGATTCATATGATAGTTATAGGTGGCTAATAGCTCAAATTGGGGTTTTGACATCGGTTTGCCTATTAAGATAGTAGTCAGAATTTGATTTATAGTGGCAATAACTAGAGTAACGACATGCTATAGCGCTAAAACAGCTGTTAAGGTTTGATGGTCTAATTCTAAGTCATCTTGGCCAGTTTGCGCCCCCACAATCAAACCTTCCCCCACTACAAACAAGTAATCGGCTTTTTGCTGAGGCCGCTTAGCGCCTACCGCTTCAAACTGATTGAATAAAAACTGTCTGACGGCTGCTTTATGCGCCTTGGCCTGATGCTTTGGCACGCTTTTGACATCTGAGAACTCAGCACTGGCATTAATAAACAGGCAACCATAAAAATTACTTGAAGTCGTCCAATCAGCCAAAAACTGTAGATATAAGGTAACCACTGCTTGGGCGTCTAACAAGGTGCATTGTGCAAACTTTGCTGTCAATTGAGTCATAAACTGCTCATGACGGTAACTCAAAACCGCTTTTATCAACCCATCTTTGCTGCCAAAATGCGCGTAAAGCGTACGCTTGGTTGTGCCTGCATGTTTGGCCAAAAGCTCAACACCGCT
>JAUNVX010000155.1 GCA_030540615.1 Psychrobacter sp.
GCTTTAAGCATAACAGTGGGGAGTCTCAAATCCTAGTTGTATCGATATAGAGCATTTACGCTGGATTAACATGATTCATAAATTAGCTTGCTGTTAATTGACGCTAAAGCGCTCATAGCTATAACCTTTACAACCATAGCCTAGGCGGCGAGAAGCTGGCTTAAGCTATGTTGACCTATAATCATGGCTTGTTTGCCTACCGGGTGATTGCGCTCAAAGCCTTCAAGATGGTAGTCAACAGCCATCACCACATCTGCTATATTGGCCAAAGTAGCGTCATCAACCGGCGTATCAGATGTTAATACTCGCTCATCCGTATATGTCGATAGCCTGCTTAACATGCTTGCCGCATCGCGCAGCTGCAAAAAGCGAATGGCACCTGCCACTTGCTGCATCATCGCTGGCAAGTTCAAAATATGCATCTTATCACGCTGAGGGTCAGTGATGTATTCAGTGATAGCGCGTTCAATATTAGCGATGGTTGAGCGGCTTTCAGTGATTAAAGTGTCATAAGCGGTATCTAGCTGATGCAGAGATATCTTACGATTGTTCAGAGGCAAGTTGACCGCCCCTGGTGTATGAGACTTGGCCATAAAGATAGAGGCGTTCTCTGCAACCATCATAGCAGTTAATAGCTGATCAAAGTCTTGTGGAGTAGGGGTCTGCCACTTTCTCACCGCTTCAGACTCTTGGTGCAAAGCCTCGGTAGCATCATTTAACCCAAGCAGCTTCATAGCAGAGCCAAGGGCAAGCAAATCATCAGCGATTTGTGCAGCATCAGTAATAGTGGGGTTAAATTCATCAACACGAGCAAAATTATCGACTTTTTCTTTAATGGTATTAATCTGGTTTTGGATAAGCTCGTTTAACGTATCCGTCACTTTGCGGTTAGGACCGAATAAGAAACGCTTCATTTGGTCGCGCTGATTATCATCTAGACGATTAACAGCATATTTTTGTTGGATTTGTCTGGCTAAGTCATGATCACGCTGGCAGGCAAAGCTCACTAAATCAGCAAAACGGTTGTCCGCTACTGGTAAATAGTCATGGAACTGCTGCTCTAAAAATATCAAAGTACGTTTGCGAGCATTGTTCAGCGGTAATACAGAAGCGATATCGGTGACCACGGCACTAGCCGCCTGCCAAAATAGTGAGTCAGAATGACCAGCAATCAGCTGACAAGCGGCTGACATTGCCTCAAGTTTCTGCTCTTCATCTGAGCTAAAAGGGCCCTCTTGATGCGTCAAAATCACTCCTAATCCTGACCGATAAGCCTTACTCAGCATATCAGTGTTCAGATTGAGACTAGCAAGTGACTGAAAGTTTTGCTCAGGATTGGCAATTGAGACACTGGTAGTATTGAGCTCAGCAAAGGTCTGCATATCAAGAGCAGGCTTACCCAAATGCTCATAGAGCTTATTAATAATAGGCAACAGTAAAGTGGGCTCAAGGGTCTCTTTGAGCAGCACAAATTCAATATAGCGGTCTAAGGTCATAATGGCTTCGGAGATATCCATAATCAGCGCCGAGTCATTATTATCCCCTGCATCATAGAGCTGCTTGAGACAATGAGCGATGGCCTCAGCCAAGTCACTACCCCCTTGAAGCGAGATAAGCTTTAAGACATCCGCTAACTGACTAAGCACTTCTACTGAATCAAGTAGCAAAGGGGCCTGATCGCTATCATCATTGAACTCGCTTAGATGGGTCTCGGCATCTTTTAATGCCACATCAATCTCACTACGTAATAAATGCAAAGAGGGCAAATCAAAGTTAGTCGCAGACAAGACAGGCGTATAGGCATTTAAGTCAGATGAAGTGGGCTGAGTCATAGTTATGTATTCCAGTGAAAGATGTAGTCCAGTTAAAGCTTGTGTTCAAGGTGAGGCATGGGCCTTATTTTATCTCATTACACCACGATAATATCGGGGATTCAACTACCAGTGACATAAATCCTCATACAAAGTTTGCGCCTAGCCGCCCCACACCGTGAGCAACGCAGGATACTCTTTACTCAATTGGGCCAGCCAGCTCTCATGATCACTGGTATCTATAGGAGCCGCGATGAGTTTGGCTGCCAATTGATGAAACTGAGCATGGGTGCCATTGCCCTCATGTTGACTGTCTTCATCAATGGCTAGAGCCACTTGACCCCCTGTCATAGCGAGATAAACCTCAGCTAAAATCTCAGCATCCAGTAGAGCGCCGTGAAAGGTACGGTCTTGCTTGCCGACATTTAAACGCCGAACCAAAGCATCCAGGGTATTACGTTGCCCGGGATACTGCTGCTTGGCCATGACCAAAGAGTCGGTGACTTGAACCGATTCAGCAAAGCCCTTTAGACCAACTTTATCGAACTCCATGGTCAAAAAGCTCATGTCAAAAGGCGCATTGTGAGCGATGACCTCAGCTCCTGCCATAAAGTCAAACAGCTTTTGAGCGACTTCAGCGAATTTGGGCTTATCCTGCAAAAACGCTTCAGAGATACCATGAATTCGAATGGCATCCTCATCCATCGAGCGCTCTGGGTTGATATAGACATGCAGCTTTTCGCCTGTAAAGCGCCGACCAATCAGCTCAACGATACCCACTTCAATGATACGGTCGCCTTTCATGGCATCAAGACCCGTGGTCTCCGTATCCATAATCAGTTGACGATCACTTAGGCCCTTATGAATAGGATCAGGCAATAGAGGAATGAAATGAGGATTGACTCGGCTGGTATCACCATCAAAAGCTACAAAAGAGTTGCTAGTGTCCTCAGTTGCCGTAATGTTAGAAGAGTTTGAATCAGGGGCGTCGGTAGTATTGGCTGTCATAGTTGGCATCATAGTGTGAGGAGTATCATGGGTTGGTTTAAAAGACTCAGTATCACGGTCGTAACCAGTGAGCGTTTGCGATATGACGTCTGTAGACTGGTTAACCGTATTATCTGCTCTAATAGATGGGCTAGGCTCAACTTCTCGGTGGTCAAATAGCTCGGCTATGTCATCGATGTGCTCTATATTATCATTAAGACAATCATAGCCTAACGGATCATTGTCAATCCAATCTGACTGTAGAGCACTATCGTCATCCAATAGGGTTAAGTTTTTTTTTAATGAGGCAGAGTTGTCTAAAGTGGGTTGGTCTAACATTTGCTTTTTAGGATTTGTACTGTCGTCAGTGAGATTCGCTTGAGGTTGGTGGGGTAACACAGTAGATTCAACAGTCTGCTCATTTTCTAAGGCTGAGATAGAAGCTGCTGCCTGAGATTGAAAAGCTTCGGTCAATCCTTTTAATACGCGCTCTACGCCTAGATTGGCCAACTCATCCGCCTTTTCATTACCGGCATGACCGGCATGGCCTTTGACCCAGTGCCAACTAACAGACCTTGAAGTGCGAAGCTCATCGAGCTGTTGCCAAAGGTCTTGATTGGCCACTGGTTTTTTATTGGCAGTCTTCCAACCCTTTTTTTTCCAATTGTCAATCCACTGAGTTATGCCGTTTTTGACATAGCTTGAATCTGTCCATATCTCAATGGTCATGGCCGCTGGGCTATTTTTTAACGCTTCAATAGCGCCCATGAGCTCCATTCGGTTGTTGGTAGTCTCAGGTGCACCACCACACCATGCTTGAGTTTGACCATCAGCAAATACCAAGTAAGCTCCCCAACCGCCCGCGCCAGGATTGCCTTTACAGGCCCCATCGGTGAAGGCAATAGTGGTATTGGCTTTGGCATCTAATACAGACATAACTTCTCTTTAACTCAGAACAATGCCAATGATTATAAAACCTAAAGCCACTTTTATGAAGTTAAAAAGCGAAAATAAAGTTAAAAAGCGAAAATAAAGCACAATGATTGATTTTCAGCTTTTATGACGATGACTGACCCTTAAGCGTTTGGTATTGAAATGTTGCACCACCAAGTCTTAGGATAACTGACCTAGCATAGGGGGATTTTTGTTAAGATAGACCTTCAAATTGATTATGGTAGACCCTGACTATGCGCGCGTTTCGCCAGCTTATATCTCGTCCATTTTCTCATCCATCGCTATCTACTCTGATGGTCAATGACTCATCAGTTGTCGTCTACGCTTCAAAAGTCGTTAATCATAGCGGTTTAAGCACTATTATTAGTCGCTTGAGTCAACCGCCAAAGATGATGGCTAGAGTAAGTGTTACCAGTGCTTTAATAGCCAGTGCTCTATTGCTTGGGGGATGTGATGGCAGTCACAATAGTGCTGAGCCGCAAGCAGTCACTGTAGCTGAGCCTGACTTGGACACCTTTATCGGCTGTTATACTGTCAGTCATGATGAGCCTGCTCAAATCAAAATTAGCCAGTCGGCTGATAAGCTCGTCATGCAAATGAAGGAGCCGGCGCGCAGCAAGAGAGTTTGGGATGATCCTGAACCGTTAGAGATGGTGCCTACCCATGAAGTTCGGACGTTTTTTTCTATCGATCCGGACAATGTTGATGCGATGATTGCGCGGCCTGATCGCGTCCTAGTATTGGCCCATGTCAAAAGCGTCTATGCCAATATAGACCCGCTGCTTGATAGCCAGTATTTGTCTTATATCTATAAGGGGGCTAATACTATCTATAAAGTCGATTGTGATGATATTAACACCGATATCTTGGTCAACCCTCATGCTAATATGATGATTGAGTAAACCAGTACTAGCCGTGAAGCCGTGAGCCAAAATAAATAGGGCCATCTTTAAAGAAGGGCTTCTTACAGAGATATTTTTTATAGAGGTATGTTGTGGGATTTTTTGAATACACACTATTAGGCGGGATTGCTTTTGCTATGGGCTGGGCCATTCGTACTTATGTCTTGGCCAAGCGGCCTGCCCCTGATACCCCATATAGCTTTACTCATCCCGTGATTATGAGCTATATGGGCGCTTTTTTTGTCATTATGCTCCTTGTTTCAGCCCTTATCGGGCGCTTTATCCTGAACCACCAGTCTTTTGATATCGCTTATATCTTGGTTAACTCTTTGGTAGCGACCTTTGTGTTCTCCTTTGGCATCAACCCTGATACCGTGCGTTATGATGTACCAGATTAGGAATAAATTAACAGGTTTAATCCTATATAGACCTAATTCTGCTACATTTTCTTCTAATGAATTCTATTGAGCTTAGGTTATGGTCGATTCTACCTTATTGACTGCCTCGCAGCAGGACACTCCTTCTGGTTCTAGCCTTTTACAGCATAGCCCTTCAATGTTTAGCCACCCGTCTTCAACTGTCCCTAAGGCTTTAAACCGGCGTCAGTTTCTGACCAAAGCCGCGATAGGCATTGGAGGCCTTAGTGCGCTAAGCTCAGCCAACGCAGTGGCTGCTCTCTTATCCCCTGAGACTTTAGAGAGAGAGACTGGCTCAGAGAATACCCATTGCGCTTCTCCTACGATAGAAACTCGGCTGTTTGCTAGCTCCAATGTGGCTGAGGATTCTCTACGCAACCAGTTGGCGCTCAAGCGGCTTGGTTGTTCAGGCTTTAAAATTATTAACCCTGAAGTCACCCAGCGCCAGTATCTGCGCTTTGCTGGAACGGATGCTCAGCGTGCCAGTGATTTACAGAATATAGCCACGGGGGCAATCAAAGCCCCTAAGCTGCTGTTGGGCGTGCGCGGCGGCTATGGTGCGATGCGGCTATTGCCAATGATAGATTGGGCCAGCCTTGGCCGAGTTATGAAGCAGCAAGGGACCATCATGGCAGGCTTTAGTGATATCACAGCTATTCAATGTGCGTTACTGGCCAAAGGCGGGGTAGGTAGTTTGGCTGCACCGATGTATTATAGCGAGTTTGGCAAAACGCAGCCCGATAAAGTCAGTTGTCAAAGTTTTGTAGAAGCGATTACCAACCCCAATCTCAGCATATCTATCCCCCGCTCTGAGGCCCTGATTTCGCAAGACCATAATAATGATGGCGACGTATTGATGAGCGAGATAACAGGCACCCTTTGGGGCGGCAATCTCACTATGGTCACTATGTTAGCAGGCAGTGACTATTTGCCGAAGATTGATGGGGGGATAGTGTTTTTGGAAGACACGGGAGAGCCGCCTTATAGCATTGAGAGGATGCTCTATAGCTTGTATTTGGCAGGGGTGTTCAAACACCAGCAGGCGATTGTCTTAGGGGCATTTAGTAGCGTGGCCAAAGACAGCTATGACAGTCGATATGATTTAAGCCGAGTGACCCAGCAGCTCAAACAAGCCACAGGGCTGCCTATCTTATCTGGTGTTCCCTTTGGTCATGTGGCGGGCAAGCACAGTCTGCCACTGGGTGCTAAATGTACGCTAACCGCCAATGACACAGGATATCAGTTAAGCTTTAGCGGCTATCCTACTATAGCGTCTGATACTATTCATCCTGAGGCGCTTTGGTCTTGATAGTTAGGATAGACATGCAAATCATCAACATAACATTAGAGAAAATACAGTTGTCGCAAGTAAGAGTGGCTTGCGTAGATAGTGAAGTAGCAAAGTGGATTAAGTGTAAGATTTAGGATAGTTCAGAGTAGTAGGCAAAAAAGCCACCATAGTTAATGGATGGCTTATTATTTTGCGTTCAATCTTAAAATTTTTCTATAGGCCTTATAATTGGCCTAATAAAGGAGC
>JAUNVX010000156.1 GCA_030540615.1 Psychrobacter sp.
AACCTGAATTTGTATAATATCCCCATCATTATATTCTATGCTTTCAAAGTCGCCATCGCGGAATCTTGAAATATATCGACCATTTGACAAACCATTAGCATCAAAATTCAAGTCAGTATTATAATCTTCGTGGTTTACAAAACAACACCCTCTCCGCGCCTCAGTTTCAATAGTTTTTTCAAATGGCATAGCTAAAATCAGTCTGCTATCTTGGTGATGTTGAAGGTCAAGGAATTTTAATGTATTCCCGTTATACGTCAAGTTATACAAGCTTGAGATACCCCATTCATTAAAACCTTCGTTTGCAGTATCAGCGATTTGTGAGCGTTCATGCACATTAATCAAGTCCGTCCAATAGCACTCTAATGCGCCATTCATCCCCATTTCTGATACTAAGACCTGCCCGGTTCGGGTAGGTCTAGGCACATTCATTGCATCTTGATTGCTGCCATTATCAGGCCCATTGTTACTACTGCCATTATCAGGGCCGTTGTCGCAGCCATATTTAGCTATGCTTTGTTGCCACAAAGCCAGTGCTAACGTGATATCTTTGCGCTCGGTGCATACGGCATGAGCTCCAGCAAAATAATTTTTGTTTTCTGACTGGCCGATATCGAGCGTGATATCAAGCAAATAAACATTGCGATATTGCATAGTGATTAACGGCTCATTGGTGGTGCGATTAATCTCACTATTTAAGGTCATTAATAATTTATCACCAGCATATAAACCAATCTCATGCACACCTAGCAATGTGCCATACTCTAAAGCCGCATGGACAGTTAATTTGCCATCTTTACTGGTTGAAACTGCCACCGGGTAGCTGACCACCTTATTACCTAAATCTAAGTCGTTTACTGATGGCTCGTCAGTGGACGTTCCAAGGGCAATTGAGTCGATATCACTTAATGTGCTAGTTGATAGGGCGGCGATACCGGCTAAGGTTAGAGTTGCAACAGTGCTTTTGGGTAGGTTAAACTTTTTCATGGCAAATCCTTTAAGGTTAATTGAGTTACTGATTTTAAATTAGATTAAACCTATGCTTTCGGCCCGTTCCTTATTCTAAGGCACTGGCCAACGCCATTAATTCATCCCATTCCTGCTGATCCTTGTCATTAGCTCCATACGTCATGGCGCTATCGGCTGGGGCGTATTTAACACCTTCCATAAAGCCAAAGGCAAATGTATCGGCAATATCAGGTGAGCTAATGCCTTTTTTGCGCATATCCTCTTTACGCATCATGGCCCATCGAGCTTTCTCGTCAAAATAGTAAGGTAACCGGGTCAACTGCTCTTCCATGCCATTTTTTAGGTTATACATTTTTTTGACTTTCTCACTAATACTCATACGGCCAGTCTCAATGGATTTTGCCATGGTGACATAAGCGTGAGATCGTTTATTGAAGTAATAGCCTCTTAGCGTATTGTTAAAGCATGGCCCACCCCATTTAACTTCATCAAAAAACACGCCTTCTGATTTGAGCGTCTGAGCTAGGCCCATGCCTGCGCCCAATGGGTCAACCACAAGCGTAGCGCCGGGGTATTCATTTAGCGCGTCATAGATCCTGGCTTTAATCTCATGAATATTGGCCCTATTACTAAAAAGCGGTATATCGACGATATGGGCGTAACGCTCAATACGTTTTTTATACGGCTTATCCACTACCTGCATAACAGTGATCACACTGCTATCACGGCCCACGTTACCGCCAACGTCCACGGTAATGATATAGCCGTAACGGTCATCAGGGTCTATGACACAAGGTCTATTTAAAAAGCTCGTAACTTCTGAGCGAGTGAGTAAGTATTCACCCTTGAGCTCGGGGAATTTACCCCTAATACGGATTAAATAACCGGGATGGTCGCGGCTGCCATATTGATATAACGCCTCCCTAATCTTGGCCCTACTTACCAATGGCGATAATTCACCGTTAAACTCTAAAGCAATCCATACCCCACCGTTACGATGGCTAAGTTTATGGTGAGTATCAAAGAAAAACCCGGTGGTGGTGGCTGGTTGGCTGGTTAAAACAGCCCGGTTATTAACATGGGTCAAGGCACCGATGGCGACTTCCATCACTGCGTCATCAATACCGCAAGCTTCATCGGCCCACACCATATAATGATCGCCATGCTGACCTGCGATATTGGTTGGCTGATGTTTTGGCGCTGTCTTAGCAAAAACAAACCAAGTATCTTTATAGCCCTTGATATAGATTTTTTCAGCTAAAACGACAACGTAATCGGCAAGCCAGCCAAGGTATTTATTGTTGCGTAGTCGCTGCAAACATATATTAATCTCCTTCCATACAACCGTTCTTAACTGGCCGATTTGAGGTGCTGTAAACAGCATTACTGACTCAGGGTAAAAAAGCAGATGCCATAAAGCGATGATGCCAGCTGACCTTGATTTGCCAGTACCGTGACCGGATGCGACGCTAGTTCGACTCCCCGGCACTACGATTGACTCAAAAAGCATCTTTTGCTGAGGTGTGATTGCTTGGGCCTGTGCTGCCGTCATCGACAAGGCTTCTACGGCAAAACGGACAATATCGTACCGATAGCGCTTACAAACTTCGTGCCACTCGGGCAATGTGAGGAGATCATCTAGCACTATTGACCGCCTTAGATGCTAAATGGCAACATATCGTCATCTAGGGCATTATCGTCCTGATCATCTGCGCTTATATCTTCATGACTGTAATTAATGATATAACCGCCATGCGCCTTCCTTGCCGCCCAAACAGCTAACAAGATAGCCATGTGGCCGTTATTCAATACAAATGAGTCAAATTCTAACGCTGCGCCTCGCTCGTCAAATTTTCGCATCTGTATAACTTCGCCTGGATCAAACCTGCGCAATTCCTCAGCAATAATCAATGACTTTGAGCGTGTGGCCTCAGAAAAAGCCTTGATAACCTGTCTTAAGTGATCCTTTTCATCAAAGGCCAAGCTCCAATGCCTAAAGTGATCAGGCGTGTCAGTTACTACTGTCGTATCATCTTTTACGGTAACTGGCTCATTCCAATCAGCCATTTTTTGAATGAGCAATTTACCTGATACTGAATTACACACCCCCATGATTCGCATTGGGTCGCCAGCGTAAGCCGCTGCCCTTGCATCAATAATGACCGCAAACCTAGCTGATGGGGGTTTTTGCGCTGTAGTCATAAACCCCCCTTCATTCTAGTTTCTGTGATTACCTTAGTTGCCGGGTCAATCGACACTCGGTTTTTGTAATCTTCAATAGCGTCTATAACGTCCGCCTCAATAACAAACTTGCCTAATGCTTCGGGTGGCAATCTATGGCCGGGCAATGTGGGTATGCCCGGTGGGGTGGATCCGTCCGGCTCACCTGTATCAGTAATATCATCCCATTCAGCCCCCAATCCTACGACTGTCGGCTCTAAGCCAATGATGGTAAGGTCAAGCACCGCCACCTTGATATTGGTAGCACCAACATCGGCCTTATCAGGATAAATAGAGTTTTCTAATGCTCTAAAGTTCCAGTTGTCGCGTATAATCTCGCTCCCGGCGTAACCTATCTCAAACCAAACATCAAAATTGCGCTTGACCTCAAACCTAAAGTAATTGATAAACTGTTTAGATACAGATGAGGTTGCGTGTGGGTCAGGAGAAAAGAAGGCGACTTGGCAACGATAGGCTGCCGCTGCTGTACGATACTCAATGACGCGCTGCAATGGGTCGTGAGGCACAACCCCCATGGCCCAATAAGGCTGGGGTATAAGTTGATCCCACTCGGGAGGACTCTCAATAGGGCTAATTGCCGTTAACATAACGGGCAAATCCACTGAGGTTCCTGAGTTGGTCGTATCACCAGTAATCCCGGCCGTGTCTCGCGCTTCTAGTGCTTTTAACATTGCCTCAGCATCGTCAATCATCCGCCCTTCACAAGCAATGATGGCCGCATCAGACCTGCGCCGCTTCCATTCTCTAAGCCCCAACGTGGTAGGCTGCATCCAAGCCCTAAAATCTCTTAAGTGCAAGCACCATGAAATTTGTAATGACTCTAAGGGCGTTAACAATCGGTTGTTATTTTCGTTATTCATAAACGCCCCTTATCGACGGCCAAAAATTTTAGGCTTTTTAGCCGCCTGTGTTTTTTCAGTGGCCACGCCATCGCTTGCCATCAAATCTAGGTGACTTGTACCCATTGAGAAAAAGCCATCCCACTCCGCTTCGATTTTCTCAAACGGTTCAGCCGGGCATATCATCGAGTCGTAAATCTCTTGTTTGCGCTGCGCACGTCGTTGGTAGCGTCTGTCTTGAGCTTCACAAGCTTTCATTAGCTCGTCTTGGGCCAATATGGCTTGCTCTTGATAGTGATTAACCAGTCCTTCGGCTTCTAAAGCTAATCTCATGCTGTCATACTGCTTTGCAATCACCAGCTCCAGCGCATCCTTCAAGACTGCTTTCTCAGGCGGCAAGCCACTGATACTGTCAAAAGCATATTCCTCTTCATCAAATTGACCAGTAACGAGGGCGTCAAACATTCCGTTGCCCTTGTTGGTGTTGTAATTAGGAATACGGACATGATCATAACCATAAAAGCCAGTGACTTGATAAAGCCCACCATTGCCTTGCTTTCGTGTAATTGCGCTTGAGAATCCCCCTACATTTTGCTTGTATAGCTTGAGCGCGTAACGGCCATCATCAGTATCTAAAAATTCATGCTGGGTAGTGACGTTGCCGGATGAATCGGCTTTTAGCTTGACAGTGCGAATAGCGGGTTCGATGCGAATAACTGCGCCTGTCACCTCGTTGACGTATTTGTCCGGGGGATTCATTCCAAACCGCGCTCTAATCTCATGGCCGTTATAGCCAAACAAATCCCCACTTGATACTAACTCTTGTACTGCGTCTGAGTTAATGACATTGACCATTGACCGGATATCAAGGTCATTGCGATCTACACCGTTATGCTTACGGCCCCTATCGGCAAGGTTGTACTCAATAACTTTAGTTCGTTGTGACATAAAAAACCCCTTATACGTCAGGTATCGTAAATACCATCAGTTTAAGGGGTCTAATGAGGTCAACTTGTGGGGTGTTCCTAGTTTAATGATGCCCGGACAAAACAGTCCTTAGCCTCCAAAAGCTTGCGCAAGCCAGCGCTTTTCTCTGCGCTGTTTGGGATGGTATCGTCAATATGTTTTGCTAGGTCATGGCATTGCTTAGAAACTTCTTTTAGTGAGTCCGGCAAGTGCTCATAGGCAAAATACTTCATGATGGGTGACTGAGTATCTTTATCCATGGCTACTTATCCAAAAACATAGAGAAGGTTAAAACAACAAACAACAAAAAGAAAACTAGCCCAAAAAAAATCTCAAACCCTCCGACATGGTGATAAGTGTCAGGCTCGGGATAGTGTTTTTTAGATACCACGGTTTTAGACGATGGCGCTTTTCTTTCGTTATTTACCAATATTGGATTGCTCACGGCCGCATTGGCGTGACTGTTACCTAGTAACGCCATGGTAGTCACTGTTGGCAATATTGAGTCATTATGTGACTTGGTTTTAAAAGTGGACTTATTGGCGTTGGCCATTGGCCGTGTGTTGGACTTAGACATATTAATACCATTTGCTCGCATTGGTGTGCTGACCGTTCTAGTTGAGATAGGCATGACTATTCCCCCTGCTCGACGTTGGCGTTACTAGCTAGTTGCCAGTCTGTGGCCCAATAATCATCAGGGGTTAATATCGGGCCATCCTTGCGCGTTACCGTTTCGCCTTGCTCTAATAGTGCTATAGCCAAGCCAAAATTAAATTCATCTGAGTCGTTGAGCTCGTATGCGTCATCGTTCTCACAATTTCGAGCAATTGCTAGGCTGCAACGCTTGTTAAGGGTGTCAAGATACCCGGTCATATAGTGTGACTGGCTATTTAATAAAAGCCAGTCACGATTAGAAATCGTATCAGGCTTGCCTTTCATTATAAAACTTAATAATTTATCCAATTTTTCTTTGAGATTTTTACGCTCAAACATCAAGCGACCTAGCCAATCACTAGGCGGATTATCCTGCTGACCAGCGGCCAATTTATATTTAGAGTTGAAGTCACCTTCACTGAGCCATTTAATTTTGCATTTAACGGCTTCGTCCTCTACCGACTCATAAATAGCATAGCCATTGATATCGCCAACAATCCAATCACGCAAGCCCCATTCCTGACCTTGCATCTTGTAAAATTCTTTTATCGTCATTGGCTTTGCTAGTATTGAGACACTAGCGCTATAAAGCTGATAATCGCTCAGACTTATGGTTTCTATTTGGGGGTTTAATGTATTTTCTGACATGGTGTCACCTCGTCAAATGTCACCTGATTAAAAGAATAAGATAGATAGGCCAGTGAGGTGACAGCACTGACCTACCTTTCTCTATTATGACGGTATGTTAAGCCCCCACTCATGCCCTGTTCCTAGCCCCTAATTTGAGCATAAAAAAGGCCCACTATTGAAGTGGGCCTTTCGTTACCGGAGAACAATCATAAGGAGTATCATGAAGTGACTATAACAAACACAAGGAGAATAACAACTAGAATAACTTAACCATCCACTCAATCACTTGA
>JAUNVX010000157.1:0-3824 GCA_030540615.1 Psychrobacter sp.
ATAAAAGACTATTGGTAAATATTTTGATGAGATAAGATAGATACGACGCTCAGGTTGCCGCTTTTTTGGCATGATTATCACTTAACCCATACTAGGATGCCCTATGAACACTGTCCCCATTGTCAGAAATGTCATTGACACCGAGCAGTTTGAAGAGATGCGTGATTTGCTAGAAGATGAGTTCGTTGATTTGGTGCAAGCTTATTTGTCAGATAGCAAAGTTCGTATCGAAACGATGCGCCATGCGCTAACTCTAGGTGACAATGCCAAGGGCTTTGATGCCGCACATACCCTCAAAGGTGCTAGTGCCAACATTGGCGCTTTACGACTAACAGACCTTTGCTATGAGCTTCAAGAAGCTTGCCGACATCAAAAAATCGCTAAGCAAGCTGAGCTTATCAACCGTATCGAAGCTGAGCTAAGAACGGTGCAACAAGAGATTAACTTACGCTTAGGAAAATAATGAATCAAGCGACTAATTTGTCTCAAGCTCAGTCCTCCATTAATGAAACCCAAGGGGCAAACAGTGCCAATATCGCTTCTATTATGAGTTTAGACAGCTATTTATCTTGTGTCCAAGTCGTGATGGTCAATACCACTTTGCCAGCCAATATAGGCTCTGCGGCTCGTGCTATGCATACCATGGGTTTATCACGCTTGACTGTCGTAGACCCTAAGTTGCCTATTGATGACAGCAGTATCTCCTGTGCGGCTGGCGGTATTAGCGTGCTTGATCAAGCACAAGTGGTTGATACTCTGCCCAAAGCTCTTGAATCTTGCCAATTGGTATTTGCCGCAAGCAGTCGCAGCCGTCATCTGCCGCGTCCAGTCATCACTCCTGAAGAGGCGGCGTTGATTATGATTGGCTTTATTGATCAGCAGCGTGCAGTAGCAACTCGCTCTGACGCTACCTCTTTAATGGCCAAGCCCAGTATCGCTATTTTGTTTGGCCGTGAAGATCGCGGCCTGACCAATGAAGAGCTCGCGCTAGCCGATTTTCATATTCAAATACCTGCCAATCCAGAGTATCCTGTATTGAATGTGGCCGCTGCTGTCCAAGTGATTGCCAGCTTTATCTATGCCAAAATCTGCACCCATGTGAGCACTAGCTCGCCCTCATCTATGCAAGGATTATCAGACAGTGGCTTATCATTTAACCCATCATTAAACCCGTCACTAAGCCCGTCATTCAAGCTCTCTGCTCAAGATAAAGCCAATGGTGTGCTAGCGTCAACTGACCCTGTCGTTGAGCATCAATTGCTGGTGACTTTGCGCCAAGCTTGGGATGAGCCTGCCGCCACTCATGCGCAAACTCAGCACCTGACAGAGCGATTAACCGAATTAATGATATCATTAGGTTTAGCAGACGCTAAGCAGCTGCGAGCTTTGCCGCAAAGATTATCAAGACTAACCTCAAGACTGCAACTGGACCAAAAAGAGTACCAATTACTCAGTGCGGTTGTCGCCAAGTTGCTTCAAAGTCAGGAGCGTCTGGCCACTAGCGCTACTCAAGCCAAGTCAAATAAAAAGCCACCCACTCCCTAGCCAAAGACCCCTTATAGGATCTCTCATGCCATTACTAAAGTCTGTTTTTAGTACCTTAAAGTCAATCAAAAAAGAACTTGGTGAAGACGTTGCCGCCGTATTTGAGCGCGACCCAGCCGCACGAAATACCGCAGAAGTACTACTCACCTACCCCGGCATTCATGCCCTAATATTGCATCGCAGTGCTCATTGCCTCTGGCAAAATGACCAAAAGCTTATCGCGCGTGTCGTGTCTTATGGCTCGCGAATGCTGACGGGTATTGAGATTCATCCGGCCGCCAAAATCGGCAAGCGGTTTTTTATTGATCATGGTATGGGCGTGGTCATTGGTGAGACAGCAGAGATTGGGGACGATGTCACGCTCTATCATGGCGTCACGCTAGGCGGGGTATCATGGAATGCAGGCAAGCGTCATCCCACCTTGGAAGATGGCGTGGTTGTGGGTGCAGGGGCTAAGGTTTTAGGGCCCTTTACCGTGGGCAAAAACGCTAAGATTGGCTCTAATGCCGTGGTGGTCAAACCCGTTCCGGCAGGTGCCACGATGGTAGGCAGTGCGGCTAGAATGATTGTAGATAAACACGAAAATAAGGCTAATTCGCTATCTAAACTGCGCTCTGAAGACTCGAGCACTTTGACTAAAGAGGCGTCGTTAAGCGATGCGACTTTAAGTGACGAAGACTGTCAAAAACTGCGCCTAGCCCAATCATTAGGTTTTAATGCCTATGGCTTAGAGCCAGGAACGCAAGATCCAGTAGCTCAGGCTTTTGCTAAAATGCTCGATCATATTCAACAATCCGAAGCTCGCTTAGATGAACTGCAAGCAGCGATTTGCAAATTAGACCCCGATTTTTGCAAAAAAGACTATGAAAAGTTATGTGTTGAGGATTTAGATGTGATCGCCCCTAATCATTATATTAACAACCAGAACATCACTAAATAGGACATCCATCCTTAAAATCAGCCTTAACATTAGGAAATATCTTTAAAGCTAACCGCTTGATTCGATGTTGTGGGAGACTAAATTGATAACCCTTACCCCGCTTAAGCGGCGACTCGTTTATGTCATCATCTTTGAGCTTTTGGCAATCTTACTCTCCACCTTCATTCTTATGAAGTTAAGCGGTAGCAATATCAAACAATCGATGCCCTTAGCAATCCTGGTGTCGCTAGCGGCTGTGATTTGGAATTTTATTTTCAATACTTTATTTGAATACGCTGAACGCCATTTTCATATCCAGCACCGCAGTTTTATGATTCGCAGTCTGCATGCGCTTGGCTTTGAGGGGGGGCTGATGCTGATTTGCTTACCTTTATACATGGTCTGGTATCACGTGGACTTATGGACAGCTTTTATGATGGAAGCTGCCCTTTTACTGTTTTTTCTTATTTATACCTTTGTGTTCACCTTAATATTTGATCAAATATTTACTCGCTCTTATTCAACCTAAGGAATTATTATGGCACGGCTACAGGATAAAGTTATCATCATTACGGGTGCAGCCCAAGGTATGGGTGAGACTCATGCCAAATTCTGTCTTAAAGAAGGCGCTAAAGTGGTATTGACAGATGTCAACGCGGATAAGGGCCAAGCCTTAGCAGAACAACTGGGTGACAATGCTTTATTCATTCAACATGACGTTACCGATGAGCAGCACTGGGCGCAGGTAATTGAGCTTACTGAAGCTAAGTTCGGCCCTGTCAATGTGCTGGTCAATAATGCGGGCATTACCATGTCCAAGTCGATTTTGGATCTGTCATTAGCAGACTATCGCCGTATCCTAGAGATTAATCAAGTGTCCGTCTTTTTGGGCATGAAAGCTGTTATTCCTTCCATGAAAGCCAACAAACAAGGCTCAATCATTAATATCTCATCCATTAATGGCTTGGTTGGCGGTGCGGTTGGCTACACGGACTCGAAGTTTGCGGTTCGCGGCATGACCAAAGCTGCGGCGCTAGAATGCGCGCCACACGGGATACGGGTTAACTCCATTCACCCAGGCGTCATTGCCACGCCAATGATTATGCAAGGCGATACCAAGGATGTGGTAGAGGCCTTTGCCAAGAGTATTCCGCTCAGACGTGTGGCGCAGCCTGAAGAGGTGAGTAGTTTGGTGGTTTATCTGGCCTCTGATGAGTCAAGTTATTCTACTGGATCAGAGTTCGTCGTAGATGGCGGATTAACGGCGCAGTAACAGCTCTTTAAGCCCAAGTATCTCATGAGCTTTAAAGGGATATCGATTGGTCATTATCAACCATTCATTCTTTTTTGCTATTGACCG
>JAUNVX010000157.1:3924-6556 GCA_030540615.1 Psychrobacter sp.
GCCAAGTCTTGACCCAGCTGCACCATCAAAATATCAATGTCCATGGTCACACGTGATGAGTGATAGCCGCCACCCTTTTCACTGAGTGCTTGATTACCTCCTCCCTCGAGCTTACAACTACTATTTGATTCGTTGTCTCGGTGCCGATCGCACTTAGCTTCAAAGCCCTTTAACACTTTTTGTAGCGCAGACAAATTCATTGGGGCATGTAGAGATAACAGCAGACATTGATTGACATAGTCAGGCTTTGGCTGCTCAACAGTCGCGGTAAAGTCTGGGTTTTGTAGTGGCGTAGAGACCTGCATCTCACCCAATGCAGTTAACTGCTCAGCCACCTTAGCTAAGTAATACTCGGCTTGATAATTACTGCCTATAGCGAGCAGCGCCGCCTTTATCTTGTGGTGAGCCAAAACTGCTGGTGAGCGGTGGCCAATCTGAGATAGTGGTAATGAGGGGATATCCATAGGCTTTACCAATCTTTAATAAAGGCAATTTAAACCATTAGCATACAAAAATTTTAAGAATTTAGCTTCAATCCTCTTGGTTTTGGCTTGCTACACTATCATCCAAATCCCTATCTATATCTGTTTCTTTCACTGCTGATTGAGCGTACCGAGTAACTTGCACCCCTACTGCTTCTGCTGATTCTATAGCTGTGGGCTTAGCAACACTGATAGTGACCTTTTGACAAGGGTATTTGGCAAGAAGCTTGTCCGCAATTTGGCTGATTAAATGCTCAAGCAACTTAGCCTGAATCTCTTGGCACCAATCATCGACATCATCACACACCTCTTTATAACTAAGGGCGTCAGCCACCTCATCTGAAATAGCCGCTTGGCGAATATCTGTCTCAATAGCGATATCAATCAATAAGGGCTGGGTGATGGCTCGCTCCCAATCATACACGCCTATCACGGCTTGCACTTTTAACCCTTTTACAAATATTACATCAGCACTGGTGGCAATCATTGGTCATCCTTAAACTATGTAAGTTAGTGGCCTAAACTTTATTAGATAGATTGGCAGGCTTTAGCTGTTTGCTCGGCCGATTGCGCCAAAGATCGACACTAAACAGCAATAAGCCAACCCAAATTAAGGCAAATACAGCCAAACGTTTTAAGTCAAAAGGTTCATGATAATAAAATATCGCTAAAATAAAGATAAACGTTGGGGTCAAATAATTCATAAAGCTTAAGATGCTATACGCCACCAGCTTAGTCGACTTATTGAACAGCAGTAAGGGTATTAGGGTCACAGGGCCTGCTAGCATAAGCAGCCAAATATGATCGCTGAACCAAAATTTTAATTGACTACTGGCAACATCTGCTTGCCCGAACCACCAGATGCACAAAGGCACTAGCATAGCGGTCTCAACGAACATCGCATCGATAGCGCTCAAAGGTGTTTGGCGCTGGATTGTGCCATAAATGCTAAAGCTAAAAGCTAGTATTAAAGACAGCCAAGGCAGATGACCCAACATAATGATTTGGATAATCACTGAGGACACCGCAAAACCAATCGCTACCCATTGCAGTGGCCGCAAACGCTCCTTGAATAAAATCATCGATAGCGCCACCCCTACCAAGGGACCAATAAAATAACCAAGACTGGCCTCTAAAATACGATCATGATTGACCGCCCAAACATAGGTGAGCCAATTGGTGGCGATAATGAGGCCTGATATAAAGGTTAGTGCCACCCATTTGGGCTGCGCTTTGAGGGTATTAATCCACTGCCAACGTCGACGAATTAACATGAAAATCGTCACGCAGATAAAGGTCCAAATGATTCGATGACCGATGATTTCGGTGGCGTTATAAGCTGCCAGCTGCTTAAAATATAGCGGGAAAGCGCCCCAAATCATAAAAGCAGCGAGCGCAGTTAATACGCCTTGTTTGGTGGTTTCAATAGCAACAGGTTCTTTTTTGGCGACTGCTTGGGTAGTCATAGCTCATTATGCCCAAAAAAACAAAGCACCCTAATCAGGGCGCAAAATGAAGATAGTTTAGAGAAATGAAAGTCGTTTCATTACAGATAGCGTCTACTCGTAAAGCCAAATAAGCTTACGCTGATTTGATGGCAATTGAAAGACCGGCTTGGTTCGCCCGTTCACTAAAATTTGGGAAACTGGTATTGACTGACTCAACCCCATCAATAATGATGGTGTCCGCTGCCCGCAAGCTCGCAATAGCAAAGCTCATGGCGATTCGGTGATCTCGATGACAAGAGACTCTACCTCCGCTAAATACGCTGGGCTGCCGCAGCGCTACCGCTTCACTCAAGCCTGCGATAATAATACCATCCTCAGTAACCTCACAAGTAACGCCTAGAGTCGTCAAACCCTCTGCCATGGCCGAAATACGATCAGACTCTTTGACCCGCAGCTCTTTGGCCCCCGTTAGCCGAGTAGGTCCTATAGCGCAGCTGGCCGCTATAAATAATATGGGAAACTCATCAATCGCCAATGGGACTAGAGACTCTGGGATATCGATACCATGTAACAGCGCTGAGCGAATGGTAATATCTGCCACTGGCTCCCCGCCTACAAATGCCTCATTGGTGATAGTAATATCTGCACCCATCATCCTAAGAATATCAATGACACCGGTGCGAGTGGGATTGATACCGACTT
>JAUNVX010000158.1 GCA_030540615.1 Psychrobacter sp.
CTTTGGGCGGATTTTTATCAGTTGGATTATCGATGACAGTAACCGTGGCCAGACTAAGCGGGCTTTCAGTGAAACCTTGATTGTCTGTATAGGCGACTTGTACCGTTATTTTTTTACCTACCAAAGTACTATTAACCATCAAGCTTTCATCAGTAGCCTCAGCTATAACTTTACCGTCAGCGAACCACTGATAAGTGATGCTGTTACCAGGGACGCCATTGTCATCTGAGATTTTAGCGGTTAGTGTCTCCCCAACTTTGGCTTCACCCTCAATAGTAATATGAGCCTGTTTATTCTCCGGTTGGTTGGTCTCTTTACGTGACCTAGGACTTGGACTATCCGCACCTAATGCTGATACCCCTGTCGCCAATCCTAATGAAGCCAAACTGGTAAAGACCCAAGGCTTACTGCTAGAGACTGCTTGATTGCCCTCAGAAGTAGGCAACGATTCTTGAGATAAATATGGCAGGTCAGATACTTGATAGACCTCATGACCCAAAGCTAAGTCATCAATATAGTTTTTTACCAAATAGTCTGTTTCAGCATCAGCCTCTGTTTCACCTTCCAGCGTATCACTTGGTTCCTCTTCTCTTACCAACTCTCCTTGTTTATCCTCTATCAACACAATATCGTCGCCTTCAGCTAAGAGCGCCAGCATCTCTGGGGTAAGCTGCGCCATATCCAATTGAGATTTAACAGGATATTTTCCTTTCATTTGTTGAGTTTGATTGTCTTTAATAGATGACGATTTTTGACCACGAGAGATGATAGAGGGAGACGTGGGCAGATTCATAAAAAACCTCATGATAAGTTAAGCCATTTAACTTAAGATAAATAGATAAAAATTAGTCGGCAAAATCAAAATTCATAATACACTATCAAAATTTATAACTAAAGTTATTGTTTAGTATATTTATGCTTATCTGTAATTTTAATTAATAGTTGACAAGATTTAAATATTTAACTTAGCTTAGCCCACATAGTTCATAGCCTGTTATTTGTAACTTACTCATCCTTAATACCAAAACAGCTCTATGAACTTATTATCAACCATCGTTAAATACACCTAACCTATTGATGAGCGTTAATTTAATTTTTTATAAATTTTTATAAACAATTATTTATTGTATTTGAGTATTCATTAAAATCTGGTAGAAGGTTTTATTCGCCACTAAGGTAGGGAGTAGGTAAAATTAAATAAGTAAATACTAGTGAACTAAAGACGAGTAATTAACAGCTTATTGCTCTAATAATTTAACCTGCTATAAAGTTACTATTACATAACTGCAATATAAATTAACTTTTTAGCTCATCTATTTCTTTATCTATTAGTCTCTAGCTTAAAAATGCTAAATGGTAAGTCACTGATAGTACGTATTGAGAGCAATAAGCCTATAGTCAATCCTCTATGAGCTAGAGGTCGCTAATATCCCTCACCTTAATAGCAATATTAATAGTCATCGTGAAGCAGCTTGCGATACTGCTAATGAAAATACTTTCCCCTTTATTGGCTGTCCCCATCTTGCTAATGAACCTGTCCCCTTGACAACATTGTGGGTCCATCTACAAGATGAATCACTGGCTCGAAAAAATGAGTTCGACAGTACTCAGGTCAGCAAATATTGACGCGCTGACTTTAAAAGATGTGGTCAATGCTGTGGTCGTTGAAGAGTTGAAAACTGGCCTCATTGAGCCAAGGGTATGGTCAGGGGCAAGGGGTAATTTAGAAATGGTCAGTGTCGTGAGAGGAAAAGGGGCGACGCTCCATCATTCTGAGACAGATTGGTTCATAGTCAATCCACTTAGGGCTTGATTAAGAGTCACTAGGATGATTTCGTATCTGCGTCAGTCCTCTTTTGACTGCTAGCTAGAGATTTTATACCTGCGACTTTGATAACTCTGTACCCGCTTAAATAAGATTGACTATAATGATTGATTAAAGCGGCTTGATTGCTTAGGCTAATATTATTCTAACGAACGAACGGTTTTAAAAATAAAGTAAATGCAGTAGATGACAACAAGCACAACAACTTGTGGCATAAAACCCGTTTACTAATAGCCCCTTATTCGTCAGGGTATAGAGTAGATATAAGGCAGCTATGTTGCAGTTATGTGTCAGTTATAGGAGAGCTATACCGCCGCTATGACGGTTATCTCAACCAATAGGTCTGGATGGGCTAAAGCTGACTCACCACAGGCACGTGCGGGAGGTAAAGTGTCGCTAAACCACTTATCCCAAACGATATTCATGGCTTCAAAGTCATCCATGCTCTTAAGCCAAACGGTCGCTGATAGCATCTTTGACTTATCGCTGCCTGCCTCTTTTAGTAGTGCTTCGATTTTGGTCAAGCAGGTTAAGGTCTGAGCGCTAATATCCTCATTATACTCACCGACCTGACCAGAGAGATAAATGGTGTCTTGATGAATGACGATTTGGCTCATACGAGGGCCACTATGAAATTTTTGCATGGGATTGCTCCTTTACTGGGTTACTATTCTTTTAGTCACTAGAGAGTTAGGGTTAATACATAGACAATTAGTCAATAAAGTAAAAATAGTTAATTAAGATTGGGCCTGCAGTCCATCCAACCGCATTATATAGTCAAATGAAAATAAAAGTGATATGCATAATTATAAGCGTGATACTGGTATAAACTTTTCTACCTTGCTGCGGACGCGCAGACAGAAGCTTCGTAACAATAAAAACCAGCATCCCAGTATCACTGTATTCTTTTTAGATTGAACTCACTATATAGAGAATCTCACTGAGGATATTAATCGGCTCTGACTATTTTCAATTTATCATGGTAGAGGGTCAGCTAGATGCTCCATCTGAGCAAAAACCGTATCTATCGCTGCTACTGTTTGCTCAATCTCCGCCTCGGTCAAGGTAGGATGTACCAAAAACATCAAGCTGGTCTCCCCCAACTGCTTGGCAACTGGCAACCGCTCTTGAGGTCTAAGCCCCGTATCATCAAAAGCTTTTTCTAGATAGACCTCAGAGGCAGAGCCTGAGTAACACGGCACGCCAAGCTCATTAATCTGCGTTATAATACGGTCGCGCGACCAGCCTTCAGGCAGAGCATCTGGGCATACATAAACATACAGTTTGTAATAAGCATGAGCGGAATCTTTTGCTTGCGCCGATTGTTCAAACATCGGTACGCTTAGGTAGCCTTCATCGGCCCACTTGTCACAGGCTTGTAGAATCTTTTGGGCGTTACTGCTGCGCTGAGCGCTCCAGTTTTTCATGCGGCCCAGTTGAATCCTACCAATGGTCGACTGCATCTCAGTCAAGCGCCAATTGGTGCCAAAGCCTTCATGTAGCCAGCGGTAGCCTGGTGGGTGCTCGGTCTCATAGACAGCCGCGTAGCTCTTGCCATGGTCTTTATAGGCCCACATCTTGCGCCAAAGTGACTCATCATTGGTGGTGACCATACCGCCCTCACCACCTGTACTCATGATTTTATCTTGGCAAAAGCTCCAAGCACCAATATGCCCGATACTGCCAACGCTTTGACCTTTATAATGAGTGCCATGGGCTTGAGCGCAGTCCTCTATCACAAACAAATCATGCTTGGCGGCTAAAGCCATGATGGGGTCCATGTCACATGGCCAACCTGCCAAATGAACGCAAATAATAGCCCGAGTCTTATCCGTGAGAACTGCGGCTATCGTTTCTGCACTGATATTACCACTGTCAGCCTCGACATCTGCAAAGATAGGCGTCGCCCCAGTATTGACCACACTTGAGACACTAGCGATAAAAGTTCGCGGCGTGACGATTACCTCATCCCCTTCCCCAATCCCCAGGGTTTGCAGGGCCACATCCAAAGCCAGAGTACCATTGGCAAGAGCCACCGCAAATTTCGACTGCGCCCAATCAGCAAATTCCTGCTCAAATTGGCGACCTTCCTGACCCGTCCAATAGTTGACCTTATTCGACAGTAAGACTTGACTCACCGCGCAGGCTTCCTCTTGGGTGAAGCTTGGCCAAGTCGAGAATGATGTATTTAGCATAATATGATAGGACCTTATTAAAGATGAAAAGTAGAAGAAAACCGCTTCACTATCACGTTATTGCCGCGTTAGTATTATGGTAGTTAGAGTTGCTTTATTGTCTTTGTTGTGGGGTCATCTGGCTTTTTAATTGACCATATTTCAAAATATTGAGCAAGTGATAAGCCATGGTAAAAATCAGAAAAGTAAATCCCAATCGCTTAAAAAAGCCCAATAATAGCACCACAAAAAATACGTAATTGTTGGAGACAAACATTTGAGACATCTCCAGCATAGTGCTTAGTCCCCAAATAACGGGAATGGCTCCTACCAAGGCCAAAATGAGCAGGCTTTGCTTCTTATTAAAGAGAAGTGGCTGATAGCTTTGCTGGCCTCCAATAGAAGACAAATCAGAGGGTTCACTGCTCTGCTCATGCGCTATCCTTGCCTGCTGCCAGCTAAAGATAGCCAACCAAGTTAAGCCAATAATAGAGGTCAGATATTGCAGTACTCTCGCCATAACTGTCATCCCTACATAAGGTAGGTTCAGCGAGTATTGTAGCCAACTGACTTGCAAGGCAATAAAACCATCAGGGTGGGTAATACCATCCCAAATCAGATGCGTTATCGACCCAATGAATAAACTTAAAATCACTGCTACCCCAAAAGTCATCCGCGCTTTGAGCGACGATGAAGATTGAAATGATTGTGACCTTCTATCTGTCAGCGAATGCTTGCCATCACCCGGCTGCTGTAAAAATGGCAGCGACAACCATGGCTGAATGATGGCATTGAGAGCTGGCTTGAGCCACCAGTACCAGAGAATGAACAGTGCCAATCCACGAGGCACGCAGTAACTGATAAGCCCTAACCAACCGTGCGACTCAATCGCAAACTGACTGCCCCCGCCCAACAGCAGCGGCAGATAATAAGGCAAATCGGGCATGATAGTGCCAATGAGCAAGGCATCAAAATTAAACCAACGTGACTTTTGATAAAACGGTAAGGCCGCTGACATATGTGCTAAGGTAAAGGCCATTTTTGGGTCCATCTAAAGCTATGTTTTTAGGGGCTATGCTTGGGTAAATCCTTGCAGATAGTACAGAGCTACTAGAAGGATAATACCCATGGTCTCGAAAAATATTTTTAATGTGTAGCTAACGACGCTGCCGATAAATAGGGAAAAACGCCGCTTCTGTATCGTCATTACCTGACGCCAAAGCCAGCTGCTCATATTTTTCTGCATTGACAATGATGCGCTGAGTCTTAAACATTAACTCATTAGAACTAAAGCCCTTTTTATAGTCATAAAGCGTGTCACACTTTGCTCCCACACCGCCGCCAAGGTGCAAATACTCGTAGCCTGCCTCACGGCCCCACGCCCTAATCTCATGAGTAATCATTTTTGAGGGCTGAAGCTTACGATAATCATTTAAGGTGCCACTTAGATGAAATTGAATGATTTTCGACTCTTTGCAAATGGTACATATCGATGAAGCTATAGCAGTGCCTTCCAGGTAAGCTGTCGCCAATAGCACTCTAGTAGGAATATAGTCACAAAGAGCATAAAAATAATTGTCATCAAAAAAATAGTATTGATTGGCTTTGACCATCTGCATGGTCTCTTTATAAATACTGGAGAATAGAGGCACCTGCTCCTTTTGCATTTTTTCAATGTTGACGGTCACGCCCGCTTTGATGGCTTTTTTAATGCCTTGTCGATGCTGGCGCTGAGTCTCACCCCAATGCTCCTCTTCTGTCTTAGTCAAGTCAGAGACTAAAGTAGGCCCATGCTCAATGATAGTACCAACATCCGCTGACCACTCTTGATTGAGAATGGGATGTAGCCTGATAAACCATGACACGCAGCCTTGACGATGTAAAAAAGCGACCACCTCTTGCATGACTTCGGTAATCTCTTGCTTGCTCAAAGTCTCATCGACCACCGGACCGCCATACCCATAAGTCGATGTCATGTCCCAAAGCCCGTCATCCAAAGCTCTGATTAATACTGGAAAAAATAGACACTTATTTTTATAACTTGCAAAGATGCCTTTGGACTCGCCTTTATCAATCTCTTTAGACGCCTCCACCCAACCGCTAAGATGATATATATCGAACTGATAATTGAGGATATCCTTATCCCACTGCTCATCTATCTCTCTAAAATCAACTTTAATTACATCCATTCCAATGGCCTGCCTTAGTTACTTAATTCATTAATTAAGCTAATTATTTTTTATGTCCTTGTTTGGATAAGGGATTACCTCAACGTAATGAGCACGCTATTAGGGATTAGCTGCTACCCTTATTCAAATAAATTTTTTGACATCTAAATTCAACTTTACGTCAGTATCAACCGGGCAAACCAAGTCAATAAAATGATTTGAATCCTCTACTGCATCAAACTCCTCTTTTAATATGGCGATATTATATAAATCATGCCATTGGCCCTTTTTAAAAATCGCTTGTTTTTCTCGGCCCTCTATTCTCCAACCACATTTTTTTAGATACAAAGCCAAACTGGC
>JAUNVX010000159.1:0-1310 GCA_030540615.1 Psychrobacter sp.
TTATAATTATTATTAAATTTTTATTAATTATATTAACGTATTATGCCTATAAGTTACGTTTTTTCTATAGTAATTATTAGAGCGCCCTCTCTATACTCAATAAACTAGGTAGCCTATAGTTGTTAATCAACTGAGTTATTCTCTGACCCTCAATGTTATTAACTGATTATTAATAGTTTATGATAAATGAGGCATATCTTAGTCTGATAAAGCATTTCTGATAGGTGTTGGCATAAGATAGATAGCAATTTTGCCTAAAAATAGCCGAATGTTCTTACTGGCTTATAGTCGACTTGAGTTGCCTTAAATACTGATTTATGTCATTAATTTGACGACTTAATTCAATACATTAATTTAACGATAGTGGCAGTGTCATATAGCAATAGAGTTGCTTTATTATCTTCCTCTATTCTTGGCGTCTGTCCTTATAGCCTGTTCACTTCTTTTATGACTAATAAGGTAGCTGTCGTGTCGAAAAGCGGCCTGATTAATAATCTTTTCAAGCTTATCTTTAGTACCAATAGCCTAAACCAAGGTTATAGGGCACTAGGGTTTTGCTCGCTAAAACCTGTCTCTCATGCCCTCTTTAATCAGCATGGTTCTAAATTAGCCGCTGTCTTCTCAAAGCAAACTTTACTATGTCTTGGTTATAGCGCTGGGCTAATCGGGCTGATGATGACCAGTATCGCCCCTGCCAATGCTGCTCAGGGCGTGAAAGTGGGTCAAAGAATATTGATGATTGAGATGACCCCAGCTTTGTGTTCCATCTATCCCTCACGTGCACGAATGCGCCAATGTTTGGAGGGGTATTCACTAACCGTTTCAGGACTTGATTTAGGTTATGGTAGCAGCTGCGGCCGAGGTGGCTATCCTGATTTGACCCCTTTACAGCTGAGAGTGGTGAACCGCGTCATGCCTGATGCCTCAGTTCGCAATCAAGCTTGGCGACAATATGGTGCTTGTAGCCCTATGCGGGCAAGCTTTTATTTTCGCCAAATTGTCACTCATGCCAGTCATCTACAACTACCCACTGAGCTTAATACGGGCAACAGCTATACGGTGTCTAAAACCAGATTTTTGCAGCAATTGGTCAAGCTGAACTCGGGAATGAGTGCCACAGGGGTTGATCTTATTTGCCAAAATAGCAGCCGCAATCAGTCTATCTTGACCGAGATTCATATTTGTTATGAAGGCACGAGCTTTGGCCGTTGCCCTAATCGGGTAGACAATTGCAGCAGCAATTTCATTATCTCAGGAGGCCGCAAGTAACGAATAAGATAACTTATCAAGCCACTTGCAAATAAGCCTAT
>JAUNVX010000159.1:1410-6520 GCA_030540615.1 Psychrobacter sp.
GAGGCCGCAAGTAACGAATAAGATAACTTATCAAGCCACTTGCAAATAAGCCTATTAAAAAATGTCCAATTTTACCCAGCTTATCTATTAAAAGATTAACCTCTAAGATTAATGGTATTAAAAAACTGATGTTTAGTTAAGCACGATGTGTTAGTTAAGACTGACGTTTTTGGTTATGTAGGATGCTTTTTAGTTAAGATTAATATTGTTTACTATGATTGACTGAATATTATTATTTATATCTTCTTGTAAAAAAACGACCTAGACGCCTGCGCAAGCTAGGTGATACACTAGCTGACGAAAAAAGAATCCCACAAATGATATGATTATTTCAAGGTCTTTTATGGGCCTAAATCTAGGGACATCATGCCATTTTGGCGTAAAAACCACTTCTTTTAATAACCCTTCTTAAAACTATGGAGAATTCTATGAAACAGCCTATTCGTGTGGCCGTAACAGGCGCTGCTGGTAACATTAGTTATGCTATGCTATTCCGTATTGCCGCTGGTGAGATGCTAGGTGCTGATCAACCTGTGATTCTGCAATTGTTAGAGATTACACCCGCTTTAGATGCGCTTAAAGGCGTGGTCATGGAGCTTGAAGACTGTGCATTCCCATTACTGGCGGATATCGTTCAAACTGATGATGCTGAAGTCGCCTTTAAAGATGTTGACTATGCTTTATTAGTAGGCGCGCGCCCTCGTGGCCCTGGCATGGAGCGAAAAGATTTGTTAGAAGCCAACGCGGCTATCTTCTCAGCCCAAGGCAAAGCGCTTAACAAAGTCGCTAGCCGTGATGTCAAAGTTTTAGTCGTAGGTAACCCAGCCAACACTAACGCCTTAATCGCTCAGCGCAATGCGCCAGATCTTGACCCACGTAACTTTACCGCCATGACCCGTTTGGATCATAACCGTGGTATCGCTCAATTGGCTGAGCAGACTGGCACCAGCGTTAATGACATCAAAAAGATGATTATCTGGGGCAACCACTCATCGACTCAATATCCTGACTTGACAGCTTGTACCGTCAATGGCAAGCCTGCTTTAGATCAAGTGGACCGCGACTGGTACGAAAACAGCTATATTCCAAATGTACAAAAACGCGGCGCAGCAATCATTCAAGCTCGTGGCGCTTCTTCTGCGGCCTCTGCTGCCAATGCTGCTATCGCTCATATGCGTACTTGGGCGCTTGGCACAGATGAGAATGATTGGGTATCAATGGGTGTTTACTCAAATGGTGAGTATGGTATTGCCAAAGGCTTAATCTACTCTTATCCTTGCACTTGCAAAAATGGTGATTGGTCAATCGTTGAAGGCGTCGATGTGTCATCAAGCTTCTCAAAAGATAAAATGAAAGCGACTGAGCAAGAGCTGACCGAAGAGCGTGATGGCGTAGCACATTTATTGCCATAAGCTTCAGTGATTAACGGGTTAATCTTGATAAGATAGATTAGCCGGTTGGTGATAAGAAGATAACTCATTAAAACGCTCTATAACCTCTCTGTATTCAATTATGGAGGGGTTTTTTATAGCCAAAATAGAGTCAGATACGCTTGGCTGACAACCGGTTACGATGAATAACAGCAATTTTATGTCAATTTGCTATATTTAACTGACAATTTTAAGTGGTTTGAAATAGACAGTTTGAAATTAGGCAGTTGATGCTATAAGGCTTATTCATAAAGTGTTTAAAGACGATGTCAAGATATAGCATTTAGACGTAGCATTTAAATATAGTACCGCCCATTAACCTTATTGATTGATAATATTTAATTTTAGGAGTCCGATTATGTTAGGTGAAAACGAATACACCATGAACAATTTATTTGCTCAATTGGGACTTGAGAGCTCAGATGAAGCCATTGATATGTTTATTGAAAATAATCAATTGGCCAAAGAAGAGAAGCTAACTGAATCGAGCATTTGGAACGATAGGCAGCGCATGTTTTTACAAGAAGAGTGGAAACAAGATGCCGCTTGGGTTGAAATCATCGATGAGCTTAATGTGCGCTTGCACGCTGACGCATAACTCGCTTGACTAGAGTCGATAAAGATTAACTTTACTGCTTTATTTTATGCCAAAAAACCTGCCAATGAGCAGGTTTTTTTGTGAGAGAAAGCATAATAGTGAGAACAAGAGTAAGCGTGAATATAGAAATTAGGATTAATCTAAGTTAAGTTGCTTCTCTCGCCAAGCTAACAAGTCTTGGACATCTTGTTCTATGCCTGCCTTTAGCGCTGCTAAGCCATCGTATTTGCGCTCATCATGCAAGTGGTGCAAAAACCTCACCTGAAGCGTCTGGCCATATAAATCGCCCTTAAAGTCAGGGAAAAACACCTCGAGCCGCCACTCACTAGGCCTATCCACTGAAGGCCGAGTGCCGATATTAGCGGTCCCAAATAAGCTATGAGGGCGCAGTCCTGATAGGCCAGAGGCGTTGTCAATCGCTATGGCCGACCAAGCGTCTTTGAGCGGTTCACCATCTTTATCTACGATGACGACATCAACACCAAATACACCGTGCAGCGCAGGTTTTAGCCGATTAAGCTCAATATTCGCCGTGGGAAAAGACAGGGTTCGACCAATTTGATCGCCTTTAACGACTTTGCCCGTTATCGTATAATCGCGGCCCAAAAGCTCATTGGCCGCGCCAAGCTTACCCTTGGTCAATAAGTCACGGATGCGGGTGGAGCTAATTCTATCCGCCAATAAGGTATTGTCAGTTACGGTATCAAGCGTGCTGACAGGCAAGCCGTATTGACGCAAAAACTCACTGTCACCAGTTCGGTCATGACCAAAGCGAAAATCGTCGCCTAGCACTAAAGCCTGAACGTTCAAGGTTTGCTCAAGCAGCTTAGCAAACTCATCTGCCGATAGACTGCGAAAGTCATCATCAAAGCTGGCTACAATGAGGATATCTACCCCAAAGTGGGCAAGTAGGGTTTGCTTTTCAGCGAGGCAGGTCAACCGCGCAGGCGCGCCATTAGGCTGGTTATTGAGCGCAGCAAAATACTCACGAGGTTGGGGTTCAAATATCATTACCGCACTGGCCAAGCCCTGCTTATGAGCTTGCGCAATCATCTCAGAGAGCATGGCTTGATGGCCCCGATGCACCCCATCAAAATTACCAATAGTGAGCACATTAGCCGCTAGCGAATGAGCGGCATTGACACCTGTAGCAGCCCCCGTAAGATTGGCATGGTCGCCCTGTAAATCTTTAAGATAGTCTTTGAGATAGTAGGTTTTCATAAATAAACTTGGTAAAGCTCATAAAAATAGGGAATGGCCATCAACAATAGCACCGTGATGGAACCGATAGTATTTTAGCAGGTTATATTTTTAACAGGGGATTATAAAGTAAAATACGATTAGGCTCTGCCCTATTAGTGTGAATACTTAGCTTGGGACTAGTGAGCTATCGTGCTCTTTTAAAGAACCTAATAGCGGTTAGTAACGCCATTCGTTTAATCCATAAGAGATGAATAGATGATACCCACTGCTCTAACAGACCCTAAGCCTCAATCTGAGGCCTTGATACCCACTGATGATGACCAAGCCTTAGCGACTTTGACAAATGGTTATCGTCTTTATCTAGCGAAGCAAGATGATTTAGCCGCTATCGTTGCTATCTATAACCAGAGTATCGCTAGCAAAACCGCAACGGCAGACTTGATAGAGGTGACAGTAGCCATGCGTCAAGCTTGGTTTGAGGCTCATGCGTTCAATCCCAAAAGGCCCATTTATGTCCTTAAACGTCTAATAGGTGAAATAGAAGAGCTGATTGCGTGGGGCAGCTTTAGCAACCTTTATGACCGGCCGGCCTACCATATCAGTAGCGAGATTAGTATCTATGTCAGTCGCGAGTATCAAGGTCAGGGGATAGCCGCTGACTTCATCACTTGGATGCTCAGCCAAGCGCCAGCTCTTGGTATCCATAATGTGGTGGCCTTGGTCTTTGGGCATAACGAGCGCAGCCTCAAGCTGTTTGAGCGCATGGGCTTTGAGCGATGGGGCTGTATGCCTCAGGTTTGCGATATGGTAGGATTTAAAGCGGATGTCGTGATGCTAGGCAAGGCTTTAATAAAATAAACACTCGTCATTATCAATCAAGAGAGCGAGTCCTGTGGTTATATATCATGTGAGACTCGCTCTTCTATATTGGCTATAGCGTCAAAGCATCTAGCCGAGGATTTTCCACTGACCATCGATTTTTTTCATCTGATAAGTCAACGGTGCAGGGTCTTTTTGGCCTTTTAGTCTTAGCTCACCTTCAATCACAGCTTGAGTTTTATCTTGGTTATATTGGGTATTGGTAATGGTGACACCTTCTACTGTCTTTTGAAAAGCGAACTGGGTCTTGGCCAACTCATCACTAAAGTTAGGCATATCGACTTGGTAGTACTTGGCAGCGTCTTTTGCATCACCATAATACAGAGTGTCAAGGGCTGCTTTTAAGGCAGCTTCTGGTGTTCCTGACTTAACAGGATTGCTGATAAGGGTTGACTTGGCAGGGCTAGCGGCATCAGTAGTAGTATCAGCAGGGATACTGTCAGTCGTTGAGGCAGGTGCTGTTGTGGTAGTAGCGCTCGAGGTGGTAGTAGTTGTAGTAGTCAAAGGAGTTGTTGCATCCATGGGGGCATCATTGCTACTGCTAGTAGCAGTCGTCTCTAGCGCGCCACCTTCATCGGCGGTAGTGACTTCGCTCGTTTGCGCTACTGAACTGGACTTGTTATCGTCAGATTCTGTGGCCGCTGGTAGATTGGCATCAGTAGTGTTGGCGTTTTTATTGCAGCCAGTGCTAACAACAGCGATTGATAGAGCAGCAGTTAAAGCAAGTGTGACTGTCTTACTTTGATTAGCAGATTGACTAACTGATTTGATAACGGGTTTGATAAATAGTGACATGATTGACCTCATAAGATAAATTGGCTTTGGTAAGATAATGCTTATAGTGATAATCGTGCTTTAGCAAAAGCGGGCTAGCATTTATATTAATAAAAGCCATTACCCTCAAAAAATATTTGCTTAAAAAAGTCCTAAGACTACCCGTGCTTAAGCTGCCGTGGACGAAATCCCATAGCGAGCAGAACGATGCCATAGACGCTAGCGC
>JAUNVX010000160.1 GCA_030540615.1 Psychrobacter sp.
TAAGAGTAAAGGATAGCCTTTAACTTGATATGAATTTTATCTACTAAATTAGCAGTGATAGATTATATAAACATAATGCCTCAGACTTTGCAAAGATTAGGCCACTTAATCTGAATGACAAAAGATTTTAGACCATTGGAAACAAGGTCTTTTAATATTAGAAGCAAGGTTTTTTCAATTATCAAATAGTTAAACGTTAGTAATACGATTTAAAGAGACTGTCCTGAACAGTTCACAAGCACTGATTGAAATCCTAAAACTTATGTGTCAGTTTATGTCTCAGGTTATTTATTCATGACATTGGGTATATTTTTACTATACTTTTTCAATGACTTTGCTAAAATGGTAAACGATTGCTACACTGTAGTAGATTTAGTAACTTAATGGATTCTGACAGGAAGTTAGGCCTTAGATACCTTGGTACTACCTTTGGATTTAGATTTTCTCTGTCAGATAATCGAGTTATCCTTTTTTTATCTCCACCAGTTCTCTTATCACAATTAATCGTTACAAGGATGTTTTATGAAAAAAATTCTGCCCCTCGCCTTAGCTATTGCTGCCCCTGCCTTATTCAGCCAGTCTGCGTTTGCAGAATTTGACTATTTCAAAACTGATGGTAGTTTCAAGCGTTTTTCAGTCTCTGCTGGTTGGCTTCATGCTGCCCCGCAAGGCGATCCTAGCCCCATGAAAAATACCACGGCGATTAAGGATGGCACCGTTACAAATAACGGAAGTGTCAAAGTCGAAACCGTCAAAGATATTATTGACCCCAATCAAAGTCAAGAGATACTGGACTCAGTCAATGAAGTTTTGGATATTTTACCAGCGGGTACAGACTTATCAAATGTTGAAGGTTTAGGGGACGTCTCTGGTACCTCAGAAATCTATGGTTTTGAAAGCTTTTCTTCTGCTTCTGGCACGGGACTAAAGTCAGATACCACCGATACAGTGGGTATGCTATTTAATTATCACATTGATGATAAATGGTCTGTTGAGTTAAAAGCAGGACTACCGCCTAAAGTTGATATCTTAGGTAAAGGTAAAGTGTATGCCCCATTATCGGGTAAAGTCAAAGCAGGTGGCGCTGCCGCAGAGATATTACCTGAGTTCGCAGTCAAAGACAATATTCTTATTACCGACTTAGAGCAAGGCAATGGCGTCGCGTCAAGTGCTCGCGCTTGGCTTCCTGCTGCAGAAGTTCATTATCAATTTGGTACTTCTGGCGTGGATAAATTCCGCCCCTATGTTGGTGCAGGACTCATGTACGCTTACTTTAACGACATTGACCTCAACTCTGGCATTCGCAGTGATTTAGAAAAAGCAGGCCATCAGATTCAGAATTTAAAAGATGGCAAAGCGGGTGCTGCCCTAGAGGACGTTAAATCCTCTAGCAATATGAAGGTAGATGTAGAAGCGGACAGTGCTTTTGCTCCTATTATCACCGTTGGTGCTACCTATGACTTTAATGATAAATGGTTTGGGGTTGGCTCATTGTCTTATGCCAAGCTTGGCAGTACCACCACTATCACAGTCAAAAATGACAAGGGCGAAGAGCTTATCCGCTCTAGCAATGATTTAGACATTGATCCTTTCATCAGCTATGTCGGTATCGGTTATCGCTTCTAAGACTTGATAGTTAAACCTTATCTGACTCTCATAAAAATAAAAAAGCACCTTCGATAGAAGGTGCTTTTTTATTATCACAAATCTTATGCATTAAACTATGAAGCGGCATCTTCTGTATGGCCATGAGGCCGCAGCCACGTGCCAAACCAATTGGAGATATCATCCATAAAGGTGTACACCATAGGAATGACAATTAGACTAAGGAAGGTTGAAGTCACTAGCCCACCTAGCACCGCTGCTGCCATCGGCTGACGAAAAGTAGGGTCAGCATCACCCCAACCAAATACCAATGGCATCATACCAGCACCCATCGCTACTGTGGTCATAATGATGGGCTGAGCCCGTTTATGACAGGCGTCTAATAGCGCGTCAAACCGGTTTAAGCCGTGGTCACGCTGAGCGAGAATCGCATAATCTACTAACAAAATAGAGTTTTTGGTCGCGATACCCATTAGCATAATAAAACCAATCATCGAGGGCATTGATAGACTGCTGCCAGTCAGTACTAATCCGACGAATGCACCGCCTATCGATAAGGGCAGGGCCATCAAGATAGTAAAGGGCTGCAGTATCTTCCCAAAGAGTAAAATCAGCACGCCAAAGATACAAAAGACCCCCACTGACATGGCTATCACAAAGCCACTAAACAGCTCTTTCATACTCTCAGCCTGACCTTGATCAATGATAGAGATAGAATCGGGCAGATTCTGTAACGTAGGGGTCGCTTTTACCGCGTTGATCAATCCACCCAGCTCACCGCTCGCTGCTTGAACTGAGATAGTGATTGAACGTTCACGGTCAAAGCGCAGAATCTCTGATGGACCTGTGCCAAAGCTCAAATCGGCTACCTCAGCTACTCGCACACCAGTGCCAGTCACGCGGCTACTGGGGACGAATAAATCACCAAGTTGGCTGACATTGTCCTTAGCAGCATCTGGCAGGCGAACCACAATGGGAATCTGGCGAGTGTCTAGATTCAGTTTAGATAGCCGCTGCTCATAATCTCCTACGGTCGCCACCCGAAGGGTGTCTGCGATACTTTGGGTGGTGACTCCTTGATCGGCCATTGCTAGTCTATTGGGTTTTACTGACAGCTCTTGCCTTGGTAAGCTACGGTTGCTCGTGACATCAGCCGCCATAGGCAGTGCCCTGATATCATTTAAGACCTTTTGCGCCGTATCTTCTAGTATCTGAGCATTGGTGCTGGTCAATGAAAAGCTGTAGCCCGTCTCGCCACCACTTGATAGCCCTACCTCAAACCTAGCACTGGGCACATCGGTCAAGGCTTGGGTAATCTTACGCTCGATAGTGGTCTTGTCAGCACGCTCAGGGCGAGGCTCAAGGACGATATCCAAGCTGGCCGCATTTTGCGCGCTGCCACTACTGTTACGTGAGTCAAGACTGGCCGCTTGTGGGTCACCAATAGCGCTTAGCACACTCTTCACCCCATCGATTTTCATGATGCGAGCTCGCGCCAATTCGCTAATCCGAGCGGTATCCTCAAGGCTAGCATCAGGGGTCAGCTCGATGCCCACGCGGGTTTGATCAATATCATTATCAGGGATAAACGCTGTGGGCAGCAGTTTAACCAAACTTAAAGAAGCCGCAAACAATACCAAGGTGACACCGAGGGTGAGCCAACGATGATGAATGGTCCAACTGACACAGTTGAGATACGTGCGCATCAGCCAACCATCTTCTCTGACATGATTTTTTTCTGGCCTTAGGATATAAGCGGCCATCATAGGCGTGATTAGCCTTGCCACTAGCAATGAGGCAAAGATAGCAATGGCGGCGGTCCAACCGAACTGACGAAAAAACTGACCGACGACACCACTCATAAAGGCGGTCGGCAAAAATACAGCAATCAAAGTAAAGGTTGTGGCTACCACGGCTAGACCAATCTCGTCAGCAGCTTCCATAGCCGCTTCATAAGGCGTCTTTCCCATCCGTAGATGGCGCATGATGTTTTCAACTTCTACAATAGCATCATCCACTAGCACCCCAATGACCAAAGATAAGGCCAAAAGGCTGATAATGTTTAAGCTAAAATCGAACAGATACATGCCCAAAAAGGTAGGAATCACAGAAAGAGGTAAGGCGACTGCGGCGACAATAGTCGCTCGGACATTACGTAAGAATAAAAACACCACGATGACCGCCAAAATACCCCCTTCAATGAGCATTCTCAATGAAGCTTGATAGTCCTCATCAATGGGCGTAGCACGGTCATAGACTTTGGTAATCTGATAGTTGGGCATCTCTTTTTGCAGTTGGGCCAATGCGTCGTCAACTTTTTTGACAACCTCGACTTCACTTGCGCCACGTGATCGTGACACATTAAACGCCACCACTGTCTCACCGTTTAGCTGAGCAATAGAGCCAGGATCAGCCGCGCCATCGGTGATGGTTGTCATACTCCCGAGACTTTGGGTACCGCCTGTTGGCACTGCAATCTGAATATCACTTAATTCGCGGGCGCTTTGAACGGCCCCTAGGACACGGATGGTTTGTTTGCTATTGCCAACCTCGGCCTGTCCACCTGAGGTATCCTGCTGAATACCCGCTATCTGCTGTGACAGTTGACTAATGGGCATTTGAAGGCCATTTAAGCTAGCAGGATTGACTGCAACGGTAATCTCTCGCTCTAGCCCTCCTACTCGGCCAATACTGCTCACGCCCTTAATGTCTGATAAACGCTTATTGATGACGTCATCAACGAACCAAGATAAGTCCTCGACACTAACACCTTTGGCAGCCACAGAATAGGTCACAATAGGCAAGCCAGCAGTGGTTACCTTAGAGATAATAGGGTCGTTAGCGGCGGCTGGTAAGTCGCCCCTAACCTCCCCTACGGCTGAACGCACATCATCCACAGCTTGTTGAATCTCTTTTTCTAGTACAAACTCAGTGGCGATAGTTGCTGCGCCCGTCTGCAAGGTGGTGCGCATGTGCTTGACGCCTTCAATACTGGCGATTTTGTTTTCAATCTTTTTGGCCACGTCATTTTCTAACTGACTAGGCGCTGCTCCTGGCAAGGCAACCGTCACCACCACAGCAGGCAAATCAATATCAGGAAACTGCTGGACTTTCATTTGCTTAAAAGCAAAAATACCGCCAAAGGTCAATAATACAAAAAACAATATCGCCACGAGCGGATTTTTGATTGAGTAGGCAGAGACGTTTAAGCTCATAGTTTTATCCTACTTTCTTAGGAGTGGCAGCAGCTTGCTTGTCGGTTGAATCAGCACCAGCAATACGAACAATATCACCGTCATTCAAAAAGCTGCCGCCTTGACGAACGATTGCCACATCTTTGGGTAATGGTTCAGTGACCACGACTTGGTCGCCTTGACGCTCGCCTAAAGCCACTTTTCGTTTTTTGATACGGTAAACAGTATTACCACCAGCATCTTTTTCTTGATTTACGAGCATGAGATAGTCATAACCGTCCTCGGTGACCACAGCGCTAATAGGCAATATTTGTTTGCCCTCACGGCCTAGAACAAAGGTGCCTCGTTGGTACATACCTGCTCGAACATCAGGACTATTGGCCAAAGTCGCAAAGATACTGACTTGACGACTGCCTTTTTCAGCGGTAGGGGCTATTCGGCTAACCTGACCTATCACGCTTTTATTATTAGGCAAGTCCACTTTGACTGGGGTACCAACATTGATACCCCCAAGCTTATTAGGATCTACCTGAGCCTGCCATTCAAGGGTGCCATTTTCGATAATGGTAAATAAAGGCTCTTGGCCGGGCACACTGCCCACATTGGCGGTTTTTTCACTAATGACGCCGCTGACAGGGGCGACAACTTGAGCATTATTTAAATTAAGCGTTTGATTGTTCAGCCGAGCTTTTGCCGCTTCCACTGAGGCCGCCGCTTGATTGGCTGTGGCAATATAGCGATCCACTTCTTGTTTGCTAACGGCATCAATATCTAAGAGAGGGATGACTCGATCGGCATCTGCTCTTGCTAATGTCAGTCTCGTTTGCGCTTCTGCTAAGTCTGCTTGCGCCTGAGTACGCTGCTGCTGCATAGCCTCTGTATCAAAGAGCGCCAGTACTTGCCCTTGTTTGACTTGCTGGCCTTCTCGCGCCATAACTTTATCTATAGTGACGCCGCTCACCTTGCCAAATACCGTGGCGATATCCTTAGGCACAATGGTCCCATCGGCGCTTAATGCGTTCTCAATGACACTTTGCTGCGGCGTGACCACTTCAACCGTTAGGACTGGCTTGGTATTGACTGGCACTTCAGTCACTCCCGTCGCTGTCGCCATCTGTGGTGACACTGACGTTTGGCCTGCCCTTTCAGTAGTGGCGGTATTCCCTGCCGTTAGCTGCTCTTGGGCCTGCTTTTGTCCCCAAATTTTCCCTGCTAGCAGCCCTATCCCTAGCGTCACTATCATCAGTGGCAATAACCACTTCCAACGCTGGGAGTTCGGCATCGTCTGTCGATAAGGGGGCGTAGCCGTGGATAAAGGGTCAACATCAGGCTTGATAAGCACTTTTTGGGGCTTACTTTGACTAATATGGGTTAATTTTGGGTCATCGGGCGACTGGCTCATGGTACTCTCGTCATATTTACGCAAATGAAGGTATAAAGTGAATTCAGTATTACGTCATTTCAATATACCCAACGCGTATTGCTTAAGTGGTTAATTCATCGCTAATTAGGTCAAGCCCTAGATTTTATTGCTTTATTAATGCTCTTTAATAATGAATGCTCGTTAATTAGCGTTCTTTAAATAGCTATTAACTAGACGTAATTGCCCTAATTAAGGGCTTAATAAATATTAAAAATTATACGTTAATTAAGTCGTTATTGTTTAGAGTTGATGTAAATTCACAAACTTTTATTAAACAGCTATTTT
>JAUNVX010000161.1:0-3237 GCA_030540615.1 Psychrobacter sp.
GGACTGACGCTAAAAAGAGCGAATTTTGAGCATTTTGTCGAGGCTTTTGAAGCAGTAATGGCTGAAGTGCCAGAAGAGGTGTTTTTGGAAGAAGCCTTTACCGATGGTCAACTGCAAGCTCAGGATTTTAGCTTGAACTTTGCTGATATGCTAAAGAATGCCAGCATTTGGGGCCATGGCTTTGTACCGCCAGTATTTGATGGCATCTTTGAGGTCGCAAGCTTTCGCATTTTAAAAGACAAACATCTAAAGTTGGCTTTGAGTTATCCAGGGGTTCAATACCCTATTGATGCTATTTGGTTCAACTTTGATGCTAAAGTTTGGGATTACCAAGCGGCTCGAGTGCATGTACTATTTGAATTAGACATTAACGAGTGGAATGGCAACCAAAGTGTTCAGCTGATGATCAAAGATTTGACGGTCATTAAGTAGGGCCAGCTGAGTTTTAATCATTAATTGAGTTATGCGCAACAAAGTAGGGTAATGACGGGTCATTACTTTGATAGCATCTGGAGAAAGTACCAACCCTCCAAAAATAATCACCAGTTGATTATAAAGACATAAATCGTATTTTCGTTTAAGTTTAATAATCAACTGTCTTAGTCGCTAACGCCTTCAATACTTACTAGCCTTCAGTATTTAGCGCCCTCAATATTTAGCGTCTTTGCCATTCAATCTGCGGAAATTGCCAATCATATCGAATCGCTAACATACGGATGGTGAATATGGTCAGCATGGTGGTGATTTCGGTGACCCAATCAGCAATCCCTAGACTAAGCATGACAAAATACAACACGCCGCCTGCCAATGCGGCGGTGATATAAATCTCTTGCTGAAGCACTAAGGGTATCTCATTACAAATCATATCTCGGATAATGCCGCCGACGATAATAGTAATAACCCCTAACAGCAACGATACGGGAATATTAGCGCCCATACTTTGGGCGACTTTTATACCGATTAGGGTAAAAGCGGATAGACCAATGGTGTCTGAAAGCTTGAGAAATCGATCAACGCGTTTTGAGTTAGGATGAAAGAATATCTGCATAACTAGAGATGAGGCAGTGATTACCGTCAGGTAGCTCATGTCTACCATCCAAAATAGAGGATGCCGATCTAGAATTACATCGCGCACTGTGCCACCGCCGATGGCCGTCACCATCGAGACTAGCAGACAGCCAAACACATCGAAATTTTTGTGTTTGGCTAGGATGGTACCTGAGACGCTACAAGCGACGATGCCAATCATGTCGAATAAAAACACCAATGATCGCGGGTCAAAGGTGGTGATTAGAGCATTATCAAGAGATGAGGGAATCATTTTGGGCTCTTACCATTTAGCTGTACTGTTATGACTGGTCATTAACAACCGTTTGATGACTCTCAGACTGGTTAGTCACTCTCTCATTTAACCAAGCGAATAGAGGGCAGATGCCAATCAAACTGAACAGCCAGCATCCGCAGACCGAAAATAGAGATTAGCATTATAAATTCACTAATGCCCGTCGGTAGGCCAATGTAAGTCAGTAGCAAATACAGGCAAGCGCCAAACACGCTGGCAGTAATATAAATCTCACGCTGTAATACCAGTGGAATCTCATTGCAGATAATATCGCGAATCATACCGCCAATAATCGCTGTCCAAACTCCCATCATAATCGCAATCAGGGCTGACATTCCTTGCCCCAATGCCACCTTGAAGCCAATCACGCTAAAGGCTGCCAATCCAATCGCATCAAACAGCTTCAGCGCCCGGTCAATCTTGTGATACAAATGAAAGAATATCTGCAAAATAAGTGAGGTTATGGTGATGACGATGACGTAGCTTAAATCCGTCATCCAAAATAGGGGATGGCGATCTAATGCCATGTCTCTAAAGGTGCCGCCGCCTATCGCATTGGCCATGGAGACCAAAATACAACCCCAAATGTCAAACCCCTTATGCTGCGCAAGCAAAGTCCCGGCGATGGCGCAGGCAATCACCCCGACCATGTCGAGCCCATAAAGTAGGATATCAGGGAACATAAAATAAGAGGTCATGAAGCCATATTACCACGCTGGATTAATCGATAAGGCTCAAACAGAGGATAGCCATAAGAGCCGTCAAAGCTGCTTATGGTAGCAAATTAATTGACTATAAAGTTACGCTTTAACCACTGCGGGCAAATAGCACCAATCCCAGCATGATGAGCGCAATACCAAGGACGCCAATTGCGGACGGCAGAGGCGTTCCCAAAAATATAATACCGCCAATTAGTGCAAATATCACTTCACTCGCCTGCGTGGCGTCAACGCTAGCGACCTCTTTGGAGCTGACCGCTTGCTCTCTAGCCAGTAAAAACAAACCAGTGGCAATCACCCCTGATAGTAGAGCCACCAAAAAAGTATTCAACGTTTGCGAGAGGCTTGGCAAATTGGGATGCAGTACAGCGCCTAATATGAGCCAAAAAGGCGCACTGCCCAAGGTCATTAGCCAAATCTTATTAAAGGCATCATTTAATAAAGTGGTATTGATGGTGGGGATATGGCGCATCCATGAGGGAGGTTGTGACCACTGAGCTGATGTCTGCTCTGGGGCTCCATTAGTCTTGGCCTTGGCATTGTGTGATGCCTGCCAAACCAATTGATTGCCTATGGGGTAGCTAAAGGCGGCGATGAGCGCGGGCAGCGCCCCAAATAAAACGGTGTGAAGTATCGCAGGGGTTTGGCCAATGGGACTTGTCAAAGTGCTAGGAGTATTAGCAGCATGCCAAGCCTCATTGAGATTCACCAGTATTACGCCAATGAAAATCATCATCGCATAGAGAATCACCTGACGCTCAAATCGCTGACCAAAAGCCCTTAAGATAAATAGGCTGGCCACCACGGTGAACATAAAGGTCGAGGCCACCACCCAGCCGCTGGCATGATCGGCGGCAAAGCAGATACCAGCATAAAATAGGCCAAAGCCAATACTTCCGGTGACACACCAAAATGCCCAATGCTGGATAAATATCTGGGCCAACTCGCGTAGCCGCTTGATACCATGACGGGCGCTTATCATTAAGCTTAGCATCAATAGCATAAACAAATAACGTAGGCTGGCCGACCAATACCAGTGACCACCTGCCGCGCTCATTAGCTCATTTAAAATAAATGTTGAGCTAAAAAATGCCCCTGCCAAAAGCCCAAGTAGTATCAGTCTAATCAATATCGTCTGCCTTGTCTTAAATGCTGTCTTTTTTAAACTAAAGAAGC
>JAUNVX010000161.1:3337-6438 GCA_030540615.1 Psychrobacter sp.
GATATTTTGATGGCGTAAAGGCTTGGTGACACAAGGCAGAATAGTTGACAAGATAAATCCTTGATAAGCAGCAATTGAGGATAAGAGAGCATAGGTATTAGTAGCTATTAACAGTTATTAGTAGATATTAAAGAACTAAAGAGCGAGAAATAATCAAGTCAGCAGCAAGGATTCATTAAATACTATTTAGTAGTATTAAGTAAAAATTGATAGTCACTTAATTATATGTTTCCAAATTTAGCTTGATAGCAACATTGCACTACAATACGAATAATAATGATTTTTTTAAATTGATATATTATAACGATAAGTTTATGGCGAGACCTAATCATAAGGGCGCTTATTGATAGGATGACCCAAAGAAAGGCTATAAACGAGACCTGTGAATAAAGGGTTAATCGTCTAAATTTCATCCATTTACTAGTCTATTGGAGTTTATCATGAAAAAATTAACAACAGTTGCCGTTATCGCTTTATCCGCTATCATGGCAAGTCCTATGGTAATGGCATGTGAAGAGCATGATAATGGTCACACTACCCATCAAGCCACCAGCAATACAGGCAAAACAGTCACTGTCAAATTTGCCAAAGGCGCTTCTGCTGCCAATTATTCTGGTCAGATTAAAGGGACAAAATATGACACCTATACCTTTACCGCCAAAAAAGGCCAGAAGCTTAAAGTAAAAGCCACGGGGGGTAATGTAGATACTTATTTATTTGGCGCCAATATCACTGATTCAGTGAATGTGGGCCAGTATTCACCAGCGCTAGACAATAACGGTGCTTATACTTTGCCCGCCACTGGCACTTATCAGCTACGCGTGTTGCAGCCACGCTCTCAGGCCAATCAAGGCAAGCAGCCCAAATACAATCTACAAATCGCTATCCGCTAAAGCTTAAAGATTGATAGCCATTAAAAAGCCAAGATTATGATAATCTTGGCTTTTTAATGGCTTGTGGGTCAAGCAGATTAATACCTTGGTAAAGTAACTTACGCTAAGCGCAATAACTCATTAATGCTGGTTTTGGAGCGGGTTTTTTCATCTACTTTTTTGACGATGACAGCGCAATAAAGACTGTGTGACCCGTCTTTAGCTGGTAAGCTGCCTGAGACGACCACCGAACCAGCCGGTACACGGCCGTAATGGACTTCACCAGTTTCGCGGTCATATATTTTGGTCGATTGACCGATATAGACGCCCATTGAGATAACAGACCCTTTTTCAACGATGACGCCTTCAACGATTTCAGAGCGCGCACCGATAAAGCAATCATCTTCGATAATCGTAGGGTTGGCTTGCAAGGGTTCTAGGACACCGCCAATACCAACGCCACCAGATAAATGGACGTTTTTGCCGATTTGCGCGCATGAGCCGACAGTCGCCCAAGTATCTACCATAGTGCCTTCGTCCACATAAGCGCCGATATTGACATAGCTTGGCATCAGGACCACACCGCTGGCGATAAAAGAGCCTTTACGAGCCACAGCGGGCGGAACTACCCGAATCCCTGAGGCTTTAAACTGCTGCTCTGACCAGTCCGAAAACTTGGTGGGCACTTTGTCATAGAACTGCAGATGCTCGCCCGATGGCATTGGATAGTTGTCGTTCATACGAAATGACAGTAGCACTGCCTTTTTGGCCCATTGGTTCACCACCCAGTCGCCGTCCTTCTTCTCAGCGACACGCAAGCTGCCATTGTCTAATTGCTCAAGGACACTGTTAACCGCGTCTTTGACATCTTGGGGCATAGTCGTTGGACTAAAGTCGCCGCGTTTCTCAAAAGCATCTTCGATAATTTGCTGCAAGGAAGTGGAGTCTGACATAAGGATTCCTAAAGTAATAATAATAGTTAGACAGTATATAAAAATTTATATAAAGGCTAAGCGTTAGTGTTGAACAGTACAAGAGACGACCGTATTGTCGCTAATTTCAATGGGTTTGGCAAATCAAGATTCATCTAGTGGCCTTAAGTCATCCTTGGCCCTCATCAGCAGTGCTATTTTTGTCGTGCTTATCTCAAAAACCGACGAATTTAAAACATACAAAGTCTAAGCCGCTTTATCAGCTTGGGCAACTTGACCCTCAAGCCAAGCCAGAATATCTTGATATACCTGGTCTTTGTCCACTTCATGCAAAGGCTCGTGTCGCATATTGGGATATAACTTGGTCTCGATGTCCTTAAAATCCTGAGACTTTAAGCGTTTGGTCAAAGCGTTAATGCCTTTGCTGTTATTGCCAATGGGGTCTTCTGCCCCACTGATAAACAGCATCGGAAAGTCGCGGCCAATCGTTTGCGCCCAATCTTTGGCAAGACCTCTGTTCATCAGATTAAATAAGCCCAAAAAGCCATTATTGGTAAAGTCAAAACCGCATAAAGGGTCCCTCTCATATTCAGCCAGCGCTTCTGGGTTTTTGCACACCCAAGCAAACTGTGAATCGGCTTTTTTACCCTTAAGCTTACTATTGAGGATTTTGCTCGTGGTCTTAGCAAACAAGCTATTGGGCTGTTTGGGTTTGAGACGGTTGAGAACGCTGGTCACGGGCAGGAACACTTTGACCATAGGGTCGGTGTCACTGCTGCCCATAAGTATGGCCCCAGCCAGCTCGCTACTATGGTGCTGCAAAAAGGTGCGAGCAATAAATGAGCCCATTGAATGACCCATAATAAAATGCGGCACATTAGGGTAACGAGCCTTTAGTGCTTCAGTCATAATCAATGTATCTTTGAGCAAAGCCTGCATAGGGTGAGATTTTTCAAAAAATCCAAGCTCGCTGGCGTTAGAGACAGTTCGGCCATGACCAAGCTGATCATAGGTCAAAACAGCGATGCCATTGTCCGCCAAGTATTGAGCCAGCGCTTCATAGCGACCACTGTGCTCTGCCATACCATGGATAATGAGTAGGGCGGCTTTGGGCGATTGGTTACCACTGTTGGGTTGAGCATTGCTAGGGTCATAAAAGGTATGGTGAAGCGTATGGATTTGATCTGAGGATAAGATACTGGGCATAAAAATTCCTTTTTTAGGTAATTGACGCAGAGGATAAAAAGCAAATTAGGTAGTATTAAGTTAGGGTCAGTAGCATGTTAAGGGCAGTAGC
>JAUNVX010000003.1:0-15966 GCA_030540615.1 Psychrobacter sp.
AAAGGTATCTAATAAAAGTTATCTTCAGGTTTTAAATGCTCTACACACTTTAACAGATTGCTCAGTAGCGGTTGGTCTCTCAATATTTCACCAGCCAACTGATTGATTAAGCTGTTCAGTAAGGGTAACGGACTTAAAAAAGCCTAACTTATTAACTTACTTGAGAAGACTATTTTTGTCGATGCCATAACCAATCGGCCAAGGCAATCAAAGCGTTGTTGGGGCCAAAGGTGGTCACAATAGCCGCTTTGCCCGTCTCAAACAGTTGCTTGGCATAGTCATTAGCCGCCTCAACGCCCATCAATTTAACGTAAGTTGATTTGTCTAGCTTTTGATCACTGCCTGCAGGCTTGCCAAGCATATCAGTACTGGCGGTCACATCCAAGATATCGTCTTGTACCTGAAAGGCCAAGCCTATATTAGCCGCAAAGCTTTGTAGCGCGTCAAGCTGCGCTGAGGTAGCGTTGGCACTAATGCCCCCCATTAAAGTAGCGGCCTCGATTAAAGCGCCTGTCTTGTCACGGTGGATAGCCTCAAGGTCGGCTTGTGAGACAAAGCGCTGCTCAGCATTGAGATCTAGCATCTGACCGTTCACCATTCGCCTAGCCCTAGGCGCGAAGGTCTGAATCAGCTGTAGGGAGCATTTTGGCTCTATCGGCTCAAACCCAGCAACGTGCATACTCAATATCTCAAAGCTTAAAGTCTGCAGCACATCACCTGCGAGCAAAGCAGTGGCTTCGTCAAAAGCGATATGACAAGTGGGTCGACCCCGGCGCAAGTCATCATCGTCCATACAAGGCAAGTCATCATGGACCAAAGAGTAAGCGTGTAGCAGCTCAACGGCGACCATGGCACGGCGACATGCTGAATTGAGCGGTTGGCCCTCTGCCATTAAGGCTGACGAAGGGGGAGCTTGTGATAATAAAGTCTTGGCAAGTGGCTTGTCGGAAGTAGATCCCAAGTGTACGGTCAAAAAAGCACTGGCGGCAAGTAAAGGGCGCACACGTTTGCCACTGCCCGTCATGGCATACTCGCAAGCTTGGCCTAGCGGATGCGGCAGGCTAACATGGGCCAATAGATTAGCGACATCCTCTTGTAATAAAGAGGTGATATAAGTGCGATAGTCATCAAAGGATTGAGGGGGCATAGTGGGAATGGATGCAGACATAGGTTGGCTTAATGTAGGGGTTAGAAGGCTAATAGACATATAAGGTATCTGAGGCAAGCGAGTCAATAACCGCGCAGAAGCTTAGAATAAGAGCGCGCCATTCAAACAGCCAGACAGCTGTCATAAAAGTTATAATAAGTATAACAATAATCAGCATGTAGGTGGTGTAGCATGTTTGAAGCGGTTATAAGGCTTAACTGGTCTTTATCAAGCTATCTAAGCTATTAACAATTAGCAACTGGCTGCCTTAAAACGCCCAACTGATTAACAGGGCTATATTAAGCTTTTTTACGAATTAAGCGCTCATGCTAAGTAAGGGCTATTACTAAGCAAGCATTATCACTAAAAGGTATTGCGCTAGCCAATGGACAGACTTGTTCATATAAGTCTGAGGCATTAGTTAAGAGTGACTTATGAGTCAGGGGGTAGCTTGTGGTAGTCAGGCGGTAAATCCCCTACACTAAGTCCATAAAAATGGCTGTCCTGACAGTCAGAGCCTATAAGCTAACAGCTTTGTCTAATAAACAACTTTGTTTAATAGGACGTTTTGGTTTAATAAGACGTTATCAAAATATGCCTAGCTTTTTAGGCAGTCAATAACGGTATCATCCACCCAATCACCCTATCGTACAATAACCCTAGAACAACAAGGAGCTAAGAATGGTTTATCAAGGCAACCGCATTTCGGTGACCATGCTAGATGATGGCATCGCAAATATGCAATTTAATGCAGAGAACGAGAGTGTCAATAAATTTGACGCCGAAACCAACAAGCAATTTAGCGAAGCGGTCAGCGCCCTAGAAAAGGCTGATGACGTTAAAGGCTTAATCGTTACCTCAAATAAAGGCGTGTTCATTGCTGGCGCTGATATCACAGAATTCGTGGGCTACTTCAAGCAAGAAGAGAGCGAAATCACCAAGTGGATTTTGGACATCAACGCTATCTTTAACCGTTTTGAAGACCTACCATTCCCTAAAGTTGCTGCTATCAATGGCGCAGCATTAGGCGGCGGTTGTGAGATGACCTTGGTCTGTGAATACCGCGTGATGAGTGACAAAGCTCAAATCGGTCTGCCTGAAACTCAATTGGGTATCTTCCCAGGCTTTGGCGGCACGGTCCGTACCACACGAGTCATCGGCGTGGACAATGCGTTAGAGCTAATTGCCACTGGACAACCTCAAAAGCCTGAAGATGCGTTAAAAGTCGGCTTGGTTGATGCTGTAGTTGCCGCTGATGATTTGCAGAACGCGGCTGTAGAGCTGGTGAAAAAGTGCATCTCTGGTGAGTTTGACTGGAAAGCTAAGCGTGAAGAGAAGCTTCAACCTGTGAAGTTAAATGCGCTTGAGCAGTCAATGGCCATCAATAGTGCCAAAGGTGCTATCTTTGCCAAAGCCAACCCTAAACAGTACCCAGCCCCTGCTATTGCTATCGATGTGATTGAAAAGCACATCAGCATGACCCGTGATGATGCGCTAAAAGTCGAAGCTGCTGGCTTTGCCAAAGCTGCTAAGACCCCGCAAGCTGAGAGCCTCGTTGGTCTATTCTTAAATGATCAAGCCGTCAAAAAACTGGCTAAGACACACAGCAAGCAAGCGCATGATATCAATGAAGCGGCGGTACTAGGCGCAGGCATTATGGGCGGTGGTATCGCTTATCAGTCTGCCTCTAAAGGTTTGCCAATCATCATGAAAGATATCAAAGCTGCCCAATTAGATTTAGGTATGGGTGAGGCCACTGATATTTTGAGCAAGATGGTTCAGCGTGGCAAGATTACGCCAGCACAGATGGGTGAAACGTTAAGCCGAATCCGTCCTACTTTGAACTATGGCGACTTTGGCGAGACAGATATCGTCATCGAAGCTGTGGTTGAAAATCCAAAAGTTAAGCATGCGGTGCTAAAGGAAGTCGAAGGACTAGTCAAAGACAATTGTATCCTAGCGTCTAACACTTCAACGATCTCTATCACTCACCTAGCTGAAGTGCTTGAGCGTCCTGAGAACTTCGTTGGTATGCACTTCTTTAACCCTGTACACCGTATGCCATTGGTCGAAGTAATCCGTGGTGAGAAATCTTCAGAAGAAGCCATTGCTACCACCGTTGCTTTAGCATCACGAATGGGTAAAGTCCCTGTGGTGGTGAATGACTGCCCAGGCTTCCTAGTCAACCGCGTGCTATTCCCATACTTTGGCGCTTTTGACTTGCTGTTAAAGCAAGGGGCTGACTTTGTTAAAGTCGATAAAGTTATGGAAAAATTCGGTTGGCCGATGGGTCCTGCTTATCTGATTGACGTAGTCGGTCTAGACACGGGCGTCCATGGTAGCGAGGTCATGGCAGAAGGCTTCCCTGATCGCATGAAACCTGACTATAAAGGGGCTATCAAGCAGTTGTTTGAGAATAACCGTCTTGGTCAGAAAAACGGTGTTGGTTTCTACAAATACGAAAAAGACAAGCGCGGTAAACCACAAAAAATCGCTGATGATGCTACTTATGAGTTGCTAAAAGCCACCACTGATAGCGACAAGCAAGAGTTTGACGATCAAACCATCATCGATCGTATGATGCTGGCTTTCTGTAATGAGACTGTACGCTGCTTAGAGGACAATATTGTATCGACTCCTTCTGAGGCAGATATGGCAATGATTATGGGTGTCGGATTCCCGCCATTCCGTGGTGGACCTTGCCGCTACATCGACCAAGTGGGTCTAGACAACTATCTAGCGCTTTGTGAGAAGTATGCTTATCTTGGCAAAGCCTATGAAGCGCCGCAGAAGATTCGCGATATGGCCGCTGCTGGCGAGACCTTTTACCCAAAAGCCTAATAACGATGATCGATAATGTGGGGCCAATAATTGTCCACTAATATAACGAGCAGTGCCAGTTCCTCTTATTTATAGGACTGGCTACTGTTTAATCAATTGGCCAAGTTAGCTCCCATTATCATGACAAAAAATTAAAAAGGAGTTCTAAATGTCAACTTTAAGTCCAAAAGACGTGGTCATCGTAGATGGTGTTCGCTCTGCGATGGGTAAATCCAAAAATGGTATGTTCCGCAATGTTCGCGCCGATAGCTTATCAGCTGAGCTGGTTCGAGCTTTGGTAGAGCGCAATGACTTTGATACCCATGAAGTGGAAGATGTGATTTGGGGCTGTGTCAACCAGACCTTAGAGCAAGGCATGAACATAGGCCGAAACATTGGTTTATTGGCTGATATCCCCAAGACAGCGGGTGGCCAAACAGTCAACCGTCTCTGTGGCTCATCGATGCAAGCTCTGCACACCGCGGCGGCCCAAATCATGACCAATCAAGGCGATGTCTTTATCATCGGTGGTGTTGAGCACATGGGTCACGTTGGTATGATGCATGGTATCGACCTCAACCCTGAAGCCTCAAAGCATTATGCTAAAGCTTCCAACATGATGGGTCTAACTGCCGAAATGCTAGGCCGCATGAATGGCATCACTCGTGAGCAGCAAGATGCCTTTGGCTTTGAGTCGCATCGCCGTGCTTGGGAAGCCACGCAAGAAGGCCGTTTTGACAATGAAATCATCGGTATCGAAGGTCATGACGAAGCTGGTCATTTACAGCTTTGCACGGTGGATGAAGTGATCCGTCCTGATGCGACCTTAGAGTCCATGCAAAAGCTGCGTCCTGCCTTTGACCCCGTTAATGGGACTGTCACCGCGGCCACCTCTTCTGCCTTGTCAGACGGTGCGTCAGCGATGCTGGTCATGAGCGCTCAAAAAGCCCAAGACTTAGGTCTAAAGCCACGTGCTCGTATCCGTAGCATGGCTGTTGCTGGTTGTGATGCGGCTATCATGGGTTACGGTCCTGTTCCTGCTACCCAAAAAGCACTTAAGCGGGCGGGCATGAGCCTTGATGATATCCAAACCATCGAGCTGAACGAAGCCTTTGCTGCACAAAGCTTGGCAGTGATTAAGTCAATGAACTTAATGGACAAGCTTGATATCATTAACATCAATGGCGGTGCAATTGCGCTCGGTCACCCACTAGGCTGTTCAGGCGCACGTATTACTGTGACGCTATTGAATGCCATGGAGCAACAAGATACTCAGTTTGGTCTGGCCACCATGTGTATTGGTCTAGGCCAAGGTATTGCGACTGTCATTGAGCGTATTTAATTAGCATTTAACGTTTTAAAAGACACGCTGTTAATAAATTGCACGAATAAAAAACGCCAGATAATTCTGGCGTTTTTTATGGCCATTATAAAAGAGTATCTAGCTTTGGTAGCGATTAGATGCTTTAATAAAGTAGTAATTAAATAAAATTAAACCATCGGTGTTGATTCATAGAGACATACGCGGTTTGTAATGCTGCCTATCCCATCATTAACCTAATCTAAAACCCTTAACGAGCACTCGGAACATATTATGAAAAAGTCTTACTTATTGGCTATAGCGTCAATATCTATGATGACCTTGATGGGCTGTGCTACGACTTCAGAACCTTCAGCTACGACAAAAACCACCAATGATGAGTGTGGTCCTGGTAACCCTATTTATGAACAACAATATAAAGAGCTTTATAATAATGGTAGAAGTGAAAAAGGGGCGCGAGAAATGGCTAAGTATGCTTGTATGGCTTATAAGGTAGGCAGGTGGGCAAATAACTAAGGTTATTTAAAGGTGGGTATTGACACATTTCACATAAATTTAACGGCTAGGTTACTACCGTATTAACCGCCACATCTAGGGGTAGTCAATGAGTGATACACCAAGTGAATTCAAATCTAAATCTGAGAACCCAGTACCCTCTGATTCAAGATTGCCTAGACCAAATAATAACCGTCAAGGGGCTGCCAAAATTGCGCTAATTACCTTATTTGGCTTAGGGGCAACATGGTTTGCTGCGCAGCAGGCTTTGACCAGCAGATTCTCAAGCGAGACTGGGCCAAATGGCCTAGACAGTTTGGATATCAAGGGGCTTAAACCGCAGCTTATCAGCGGTCATGTGGTCAAAACTTTGGAGCAATTTAGTCTGACCACCCAAGAAGGGGGGCAATATCATGTGGCTGACCCCAACCATATTATTGACAGTATTGCTAAGCAACGTGGCATCCAAGGCGATTTGTATGATATGAATGATGTCCGAATCAAAGGCGTCATCAGCCAAGTAGGCAACTATGGCCATCTGGGACGTTACGAGCGCCAGATTATCGTCACAGGCAAAGTATAATAGTGAGTTGCACGCATTCTTGAATTTCATATTGTCTGTAGCGGATATCAGTTTTAGAACCGTCACCGGAGACTACCTTAACTGCTGATGAAAAAGGTTCAGTGTAGTGGTAATGAGCTTACGGGCTCAATCCATTGACCCTAGCCTTAAAGTATGACTAAATAAGCATAAACAAGTTAATTAGTGATGAAATAACCCTTAACTGTTACTACCAACACAAGGAGTGTGTGATGTCAACGGTAACCACGGACAAGACGTACCGCATCATGCGGAGCCACTGTCAAGCCATGCTAATCGATGTGCAAGAGAAGCTCACGCCGCATATTTATCGCCACAAAAAGATCCTTAGTAAGATTGAGATACTCATTCAAGGCTTGCAAGCATTAGAGGTGCCCATTTTACTCAATGAGCAGTATAAAAAAGGCTTGGGTGACACCTTACCCGAGGTTATGGCCTTGCTAGACACTACGAAAGCCAAAACCATTGAAAAGGTCACCTTTAGTGCCTGCGACAATGATGAGGCGTGGAACTATCTGGCCCAGCAAAATCGCAATACGGTATTGATATTTGGGGTAGAGACCCATGTTTGCGTGATGCAAACCGCACTAGACTTATTGGACAATGGCATGGAACCAGTGATTATCGCGGATGCTACTGGATCTCGAAATGCCTATGATCGACGCCAAGCCATTCGCCGGATGCGCCGAGCAGGAGCGGTGATTACCACCACCGAAGCGATTTTGTTTGAGCTATGTCGCTCAAGCCGTGACCCCGCGTTTAAGACCATTAGCAATCTCATTAAATAAGTCAAAGTGCACGGATGATTGCTTTATTAATCGCTCATCCAATTAAGCTATTATATAAGCCAATTAGGGCATTAAATACCCAAAACCCAATACCCAATACTCAATAACCAAGCCATAGCGATACCCATGACCCCACAAAATCTAGCAAGCTCAGCTGATTTATCAAGTCAAGACAATCAGGCCAATAAAGTCAGGGGCAATAGCGCAATAAGGATGGAGGACATCACCCATTTTTTATTACAGCTTGATGCTCTCAAACATGTAGAGCGCCGCAATTATATCAGCGGTGGCAATCGGCTTGAGAACTCTGCTGAGCACTCGTGGCATTTGGCGATGGCCTGTTGGTCCATCGCTGAGTTATTTCATTTACCCGTCAACCATGAGCGGCTGTTAAAAATGGCCTTAGTGCATGATTTGGGTGAGATTGATGCGGGTGACACTTATCTATATGATAGCGGGCGTCAACAAGCGCATCATGCCGAACGTGATGGGATTTTGCGACTGCAAAATGAGCCAGGCAATGGCATTGCCAATCTGATTGAGATTTGGGAAGAGCAAGAGACAGGCACTAGTGCTGAGACCCAATTGATTAAAGCGGTGGATCGTTTGCTGCCGTTTTTGTTGAATTTAAAGACCGAAGGGGGACTTTGGCAAAAGCATAGAGTTCGCCGCAGTCAAGTTGTGGCCGCGCAAATCTTTATCGCTGACGCCTTCCCTGAGATTTATGAGTGGATAGCGGATAGGATAACTTATGCTACCCAGCAAGGTTGGCTAATAGATGCGTAAGTGCTTAATATCATTATATTCCCATTGATTAGAAAGTGACATGGTGGGTCAGATGATTGGTCAAAGAGCAGCTTTGTAAATCATAAAAGCATTGATGATACTAAGAAAATGGCGAGCAAATTATGAGCATGGCAGTAAAAAAGCAGACAATACTTCTATCAATGGTAGCTATGCTTCTGAGTAACTTGGCTGTGATTAATACGGCGGCTGCGAAAGATGACAATGCGACTTTAAGTAGCCATCTTACGGACAGCAATGTGGCTCAGGTCAACCCTGGGGTAGCGACTAACGTTAGTACTCAAGCTGATAAAGGCCTGCAGCCGATATCGACAGCCGTCAGGTTAATCAGTCGTGGCAATAAACTTGCTCGAGATGCCAAAAAACAAATCGGTGTCACCACAGGCTATGACGATACTTATCGCAAGATTGATTTTCCTAGAGGGGATGTGCCGCAAAATACGGGCGTTTGCTCTGATGTGGTGATTCGAGCCTATCGACTACAGAATATAGACTTGCAGCAACTGGTCAACCGGGACATGACTCGGCACTGGTCAGCGTACCCAAAGCTATGGGGACTCGATAAGCCGGATTCAAATATAGATCACCGCCGAGTGCCTAATTTAGAGGTATTTTTTCAGCGCCATGGCAAGAGTCTTTCTAAGAGCGACAGAGACAGTTTTCAGGCAGGTGACATTGTCACTTGGCGACTGCCCAATAGTAATCTGCCTCATATTGGCATTGTCTCAAACAAGCGCTCAATAGAAGGAACCCCACTCATTATCCATAATATTGGCCAAGGCACGCAGCAAGAAGATATCCTATTCAAATACCCCATTAAGGGCCATTATCGATATTAAGATGCGCTTTCAATGAGCATAAATTTTGCTTAATAAAAATAAGGCAGTCTTAAATGCGACGCTACAACGACTCTTAAGCAGATTGACGATATAAAGCCGCTATAACCATGACGACTATAGCCACAGTCGTGGTTTAAAACATTGACTATTAGCGCTGATGCAACTTACCCAGTAGCTTGCCCATCTGAATGGTAGAGTCATGCTGTAAGTTGCTTTGCCACTTCATACCAGCCGCTTGTGGCAGCAAGACAATCGCTGTAGAGCCTAGATAAAAACGGCCTAACTCATCCCCTTTAGACAACGTCAACTCATGTGACCAAGTTTGAATGTCCTCAGACCGATCAATCTTGCCTGTGGCCACGGTTTCAATACCAGCAACGATCATGGCTCCTACCATGACCACTGAGGCGATGCCAAAGTCAGTCTCAAACAAACAGACCAAACGCTCATTGCGGGCGAATAAGTCAGGCACTTGCTCGGCCGTCGTATTGTTCACCGAAAAGAGCGAGCCTGGGATATAGCGGCTAAAGATAAGCTTGCCATCAAAGGGCATATGCACGCGGTGATAGTTGCTAGGCGCTAGATAAACAGTCGCGAAGCTGCCATCGATAAAGTGTTTGGCATCGTCTTGATCGGCAAGCAATTGACCAATTGAGTAATGACGACCTTTGGCCTGAAGCAGTTGGTCTTTTTCAATTTGCCCAAGCTGTGAGATGATGCCATCTGCCGGAGAGGTAATGCTGTCTGCTGCTTCATCGATAGGGCGAGCGTCCTGGGTCAATTCACGGGTAAAAAAATCATTAAAGCTCTCATAAGCGTTCAAACTTTTGCGTTCATAATCATCCAAGGTGATGCCATAGGCTTTTGCAAAGGTATGCACAAAGGCTTTTTTGACCAGAGGATGGCGGCTGGCTGCAAAGCGTCCTGCCGTTTCGCTCAGGCGCTGCTGTGGCACGATATGCTGGGCAATAGTAAAAATTTTGTCAGCGCTTAAAGTAGATTTGAGTTGATTTTTAAAAGATTTTTTCATAACAATCACAAGGCTTAAGTCAGAATCAAATAAAGATAAATGACAGAGAGTGGGGTCAGCGCAGGCCGCGTTGACGGTTTGGCATAGTTTATCACGATTTAATTTAACTGGGTTTACAATTGGCAGCTTTGCCACGATAGATGACGGTCATTTAAAGTATAGACATTGGGTATTTGGGGCCAGTTAGTAATAAAAGCCATACCATATATTGATGATTGGAGAATAATGATGAAAGCAGTAATCCAGCGAGTCTCAGAGGCCAGTGTTAGCGTCGATGGCACTGTGGTAGGCGCTATTGATCAAGGTATCTTAGCCTATATTGGTTTAGGTCATGATGATGATTTAATACAGGCGCGCAAACTCATTGATAAAATTTTGGCTTACCGAATTTATCCCAATGAAGAGGGCAAATTGGACAGAAATGTACAAGAGGTAGGGGCAGGGCTATTATTAGTTTCGCAGTTTACCCTCATGGCAAAGACTGATAAGGGTCGTAGGCCAGACTTCGGTCCTGCCATGGCACCAGATAAAGCCAAAGCGCTATTTGCTGAGTTGGTCGCTTATGCCAATCAGCAATATCAGCCAGTCGCCACCGGTGTTTTCGGGGCAGATATGCGAGTTCAGGCTATCAATGAGGGCCCTATGAACTTTATTTTAGAAGTCTAAATTAGTAACCCTTAATAACTCGCAACAACCCTCACTAAGTCGTAAAAATAATCAATAGTTTACAAGGGTTGGTATGGACCTCTCACCCTAAAGAAAATAGGTTTATTTTTGTATTGTCATAATTTTGACATGATTGTGCGTTGTAATATAACCGTCATAATTAACAAGAGTAGGCCTAAGCAGTTGCGATAGCTAAGCTTACCAAACTGCGCTTAATAAACTATGCCTAATAAAATATGCGCATTAAACTTAGCCTAGTAAGCTAAGTCCCCTTAAAAAGGTCAGGCGTACAAGTAAAGTGAGAGCAGCATCTATTATAAAATAATATGGCAATAAGCCGTTAATCCAATAGGCTTTACTATAACGCGAAATATTTTAGGTATAGCCATAAAACTGTTAAGAGATTAATTGAACCAATTACTTATGAGGGAAGAGCATGAATAATGAGATCATACTGGTGGTAGAAGACGAACCAGCCATTCGTGAAATGATCATGACAGCACTAGAGATGGCAGGTTTTGAATGCGTTCAAGCCGAAGATGTGTCTAGTGCTCATCGTCAAGTGGTCGACCATCGTCCTGCCCTAATTTTATTAGATTGGATGCTACCAGGGGGGCAGTCGGGCATTGATTTTTGCCGAATGCTCAAAAAAGACGAGCTGCTCTCTGAAATCCCTGTCATCATGCTCACTGCCAAAGGAGAAGAGGACAATAAAGTCCAAGGCTTGGACGCTGGGGCAGATGATTATATTACCAAACCCTTCTCAACTCGAGAGCTCATCTCACGTATTAAAGCGGTCTTAAGACGCAGTAGTGCATTGTCTGGCGAAAAGCCCATTGAGGCTGAAGGCTTGAGCCTAGACCCAGTTAGTCAGCGAGTGACTGCTGATGGCAATGCTGTGGAGATTGGTCCGACAGAGTATCGCCTATTGGCCTTTTTTATGAGCCATCCTGAACGCGCTTATACCCGTACCCAGCTGCTCGATCAAGTTTGGGGCGGCAACGTCTATGTTGAGGATCGTACTATCGATGTGCATATTCGTAGGCTACGTAAGGTTCTAGAGCCTCATGATTACGCAGGCTTTATTCAAACGGTTCGCGGCACAGGCTATCGCTTTTCTACTCAACTGGCCGGTTAGAGTGCTTAAATCCGTTTATAATAAGCGTAACCTGCTCTATAACGAACCACTGAGATGCTTATGAAGCTGCCGATTCCCAAACAGAACCATGTGTTATTTTGGGCAGATTTTCGCTGGTTGTTATTTTGGGTCATTATTGGGGCACTCGTAGGGATATATTTTGGCTCGATTTCTTGGGGCTGCGTGGCGGGATTGGTGTTTTTTCATTTGCTACGGCTCTATGGGTTGCAGCAATTTAGTCTTTGGGTCAAAGCGCCGATTAAGACGCCGCCGCCTGAGATGTCAGGGGGTCTGACCTTTGTTGCCACCCAGATTTATCATAGCCGGACTCAAGAGCAGCTGACCCAACAAAAGATGATGGCGCTGGTCAAAAAGATTCGTAGCTCGCTGCTGGCCTTGCAGGATGCGGTGATTTTATTAGACCCCCAAGATCGGTTAGAGTGGTGGAACCAAGCAGCAGAGAAGCTATTGGTGCTACGCTCAGAGGATCAGGGCGATAGTATTTTTAATCTTATTAATGTCCCTGAGTTTCATGAGTATTACACTCAGACCAAGACGCCTAATGAAGGTATTCGCCTAAATTCTTGGAAAGACCCCAATCGCTACTTGCAATGCGAGGTCACGCATTTTGGTGAAGAGAAGCTGTTGCTGATTTATGACGTTACTCGGCTGCAGCATTTAGAGCAGATGCGTAAAGACTTCGTTGCTAATGTCTCTCATGAGCTGCGTACGCCGTTGACTGTCATCATGGGCTATATTGAGACTTTCTCTGACCAGCCAGATATCGACCCAAAGTGGCAACGCGGCTTTAGCTTAATGGCGCAGCAGACCCGCCGCATGAATAGCATCGTTAATGATTTGCTGATGCTCTCACGCTTAGAGAATGAAGAGGTCCATGAGTCGCAATGTGTGGATATGCCTAGGCTGCTGACCCATGTGTTTGATGATGCGCAAATCTATAACAAGGATTATGGACACTTTATAGATCTGCATTTAGACTCCCAAGACAACGTCACAGGGTCAGAGATGTACCTCAATAGTGCATTGCTCAATTTAGTGACCAATGCCATCAAATATACTCCCAAAGGCGGCGAGATTAGCATTAGCTGGACAGCGGTCAAAGAGGGCTGCATGTTTACGGTCAGTGACAATGGCATTGGTATCGCCCAAGAGCATATTGACCGTTTGACAGAGCGATTTTATCGAGTGGATAGTGGTCGTAGTCGTATGACTGGCGGCACTGGGCTTGGACTAGCCATCGTCAAACACGTGCTTTATCAGCATGATGCCACCTTAAAGATTGAATCGACCGAGGGGATAGGCTCAACGTTCAAAGTATTATTCCCTACCTCTAGAATTTGTGGCACTAACGGCGAGTTGCTGATGGCTTCTAATCAGAAAAAGGCTAAGTTAGGACTCAAGTAGGGTGAGCGCATTGCTTTTGCTAATGACTAAATCAATGCGAGTCAATAAATAATGGCTTGGGGCCCAGCGCTCTAATACATTATTTTTTTAAATCGTCTATAATCTGCTTTTATACTCTAAATATTCTTTATAAATCCTCTATAATCTATAAATCTTCTATAAATAGCCTAACAGTTTGTTATCGCTGCTACTTTTAACCTTAAGCCTTTGAGGCTGCCTATGACCCCTTCTAGCACCGCTTTAGTCATCGATACCGAGACCGATCAAGGCCGAGATGCCAGACCTATCCAAGTCGCCACCATTAATGTATTAACAGGCTATGAGTGGATGTCCTATTTTAATAGTGGTCGTCCAATCTCACCTTTTGTAACAGGCATTCATGGCATTACCGATGAAGATGTGGCGGGGCTTGAGCGCTTTGATTTGGACAAGTTTGATTTGCCAGAGTATCTGATCGGTCATAATGTGCGCTTTGATTGGAAAGTCATTGGCAGACCCTCCGCCAAGCTCATCTGTACCGTAAGACTGGCGCGCATTGCCTTTCCAGAGTGGACGCGCTATAGCCAGTCAAAATGTATCGAGCAATTAATCGGTATGGAAGCAGCGGCACAAATGACCGCTGCCGCCCATGATGCCCTTGGCGACGCCCGCATGTGTTACTTATTATATCAAGCCTGCTGCGAGCGCTTGAACATTGCGCTTAGCGATTTTGAGACTGCCCACAAAGTCTCTAATACGGCCAAGCCTGTGAGCAAAATGCCTTTTGGAAAATACAAAGGTCGACCTGTCAGTGAGCTACCAATCGGCTATAGTAAATGGCTGCTCGCCAATGTCCAAGGGATGACGCCATCGCTGTATTCTGCCCTGCAACAACGCCTTAAACAGTTAGAGGATGTTGGGTCTTAATCTCTTCATCTTTAATCTTCAGCCTCTTGACGTGGTATCTGCAAAATAGTCAGTCAGCATGCTCATTAATCCAGTCCACAGCAAGCTGCCATAGCTGGGGCGCTTTTGCATGAGTTTTGCTACTGAAATATTTCATGTGACCTATCTCGTCAAGCCCAAACTCGCTAGGCGTCATCATACGTTTTTCAGCGTGCATCTTGGGGAAGACGCGCAGCATATCATCAACGTTTTGACTGTTGGCAATGTCATCATCAGTGAAGTTTAGCCAAAGCGCTGGTAAGCTAATGTCATCATAAAAGTGGGTGTGAACGGTGTCGCCAAAGGCCGTCTTAATGTAGCCTGCCCCGTTGCACCATTGCCGCCATTGCCGGGACACACCGCGAGGCAGAGGCTCGCCCATACCTATCTTGTCGGCTGGGGTATAGCCTAGCGCCAGATTGCTAGCAGGAATAAAGGCGTCCATAAAAGCCATTGCTTTGGCCTTGTACGGCATGTCCATATTCTTAATCCGCCCTGAGGAGCAAGCGACATTGACCACTGAGGATAAATCGGCATGATTGGCCATTAGGCCAATCAGCTGACCCCCGGCGCTATGACCAATGAGGTGGTAGCTGCTATCAGGAAACTCAGCTTGTAGGGCATCTAATACCGCTGGTAAATCATGGCGGCCCCAGCTAATGAGTGAGGCATCACACTTTGCGATAGGGCAAGTTAGAGACTCACTGATGCCCTCATTATCAAAGCTAATCACGCCAAAACCTTGTTCAGCCAGATAGCTGGCAAAATTATGATAAAACTGGCGTTTGATGCCCGTAGCTGGGGCTATCATGATGGCCGCTTTTGGGGAGTGTTTGTTTTCTGTGGCTGTTTTTTCTATAGAAGTATTTTCTGTTATTACGTCTGTGGTTGAGCTGGCTGGATAATAGACGCTTGCTGCCAAAGGGTGGCCTCTATCCGTTAAAATAGTCAGGCTTTGAGCAGAAGTGGGCTGGTCTTGAGGGCTGGTCATTGGCAGTCTCTTTTATATAGTAGCATTTGAGGGATGTGACTGAAGTCGTCTTATTAAAGTCATGTGATTTAGGTCATAGCAGATAGATTGCTTTGGGGTATTATTGTAGTCTATTAGATAGACTATAGCTTCATCAAGTTGCTCATTACTCAGGTTGAGGCGCCCCTCAAAGTCAATAATAAATAAATTGGACATAATATGATTATCGGAATAGATTTGGGCACGACCAACAGTTTGGTGGCGATTTGGCAAGATGGTAAGGCCAAGATTATCCCCAATGCTTTAGGTGAGCTACTAACGCCATCGGTGGTCAGTGTCGATAGCGATGGGTCAATTTTGGTCGGACAGTCAGCCAAAGAGCGCCTTATCAGCCACCCTGAGCAAACAGCCAGTGTCTTTAAGCGGTTTATGAGCAGCCAAAAGGTGTTTCGGCTGGGTCAGCAGCGCTTTAGTAGTGAGGAGCTTTCTGCACTGGTGCTAGGCTCTCTAAAAGCAGATGCCGAAGCTTATTTAGGCACTAGCGTTACTGAAGCAGTCATCACAGTGCCAGCTTATTTTAATGATCATCAGCGTCAAGCCACCAAGAGCGCGGCGCAAATGGCGGGCCTAAACGTGCGGCGCTTGCTCAATGAGCCGACTGCCGCCGCCATGGCTTATGGGCTGCATGAGCTAGCCGGTGATAGCAAGTTCTTGGTCTTAGATTTGGGCGGTGGCACCTTTGATGTGACTTTGTTAGAGCTGTTCTCTGGCATCATGGAAGTGCGGGCGAGTGCAGGCGATAACAGCTTGGGCGGTGAGGATGTCACTGAGCTGCTAATTCAAGGCTTTATCAAACATGCTACTTCTAGCAGCGACTCCTCTAGCACGGCTAAGGCCTCTACTAGTGAGTTTTGGCAGCCTTATCTGTCACTACTGCATGGGGAGGCTGAGGCTTGCAAGCGTACGCTCAGTGTCAAAGAAGAAGCACAGATGCGAAT
>JAUNVX010000003.1:16066-41431 GCA_030540615.1 Psychrobacter sp.
ACCATTGCCATTGGCGCCGCCATTCAAGCAGGACTGGTCGCTGAAGATTCGGCCCTTGATGAGGTGATATTAACCGATGTTGCGCCATATTCAATGGGTGTGGATACTACTATTGAGCTGCGTGAAAACCAATATCAGCATGGTATCTTTGCGCCGATTATCGAGCGAAATACGGTAATCCCTACCAGTAAGGTACATACCTTTTTCCCGATGAGTGATCAGCAAACTGAGGTTCTGTTTAATATTTATCAGGGCGAGGCGAGACTCACGCGTGACAATATCAAGCTGGGCGAGATAACCGTTAAGCTACCTGCCAGCTACCGAGGTAAAGCCACTAAGCTGCCTATCGAGGTGCGCTTCTCGTATGATGTCAATGGGCTATTGGAGGTCGATATCGAGCTTACTGAGGGTGGTGAGCGCTATAATTTGCTCATTCAAAATGGTGCCAAGCAGTTATCAGAGCAAGAGATTAATCGCTCTAAAGACAAGCTAAGCGCGCTAAAGATTCATCCACGTAATCAGGCGCAAAATCGGAGCCTATTAGCGCGAGCAGAGCGCCTTTATGCACAGCGTCTAGGCCTTGAGCGTGAGCAATTGACGCGGCTGATTGGTTGGTATGAGAGTATCCTAGACAGTCAGGATATCCAAGCGATTCGCAAGGCCAATGAAGAGCTAAGTAAGAGTCTTGATCAGTTTGAGCGTGATGACTGGTTTTAGTTTATCGCTGGGCAGGTATGAGTTATTGCTAGCGATAATTCCAATTGATTAAAAGGTAGGCAAAAGTATCAGGGTAGCATTGTCATATCTCAAGTTTTATCCTTTGTTCATTAAGATAACCCTATTAGTAGATTAGCAGGTCAACATCTTAGGTGTGCTAAAATAACAGCTTAATGAAGCTGCCTAAACATTTACAATATCTATGTGAAAAAGCAAAAACTGCTTTTGAAGGGGTGGTTAAAATAGAGCATGGCTGACGAGATTATTAAAAGATTCCAGCGCAGAACAGACTAGACCTGAAGATATTTAAAATAACCAATTACTTTTATAGCCGAAATACTTCGCTATGATAAGAGGAATAAATAATGAATAAAATAACCGAATCCGCCACTGCTGACAACAAAGTTTCTGACAGCCAAACTATTACGCCTAATGATGAAGTGATGGTAAATATGAATGCCAAGACGCCCTTAAAAAATGGCTACCAAGCACAAGAGATTATCACTAGTAAAGATTTGAACAATATCGCTGAAGCGGTGGATAGGTCAAACATCCACCAACCGCTAGTAGCAGTATACTGCGGGTCTCGAATGGGTAAGGATGCGGTGTATGAAACCGCGGCACGTGAGCTTGGCCGCAAGCTTGGTCAAAACGGACTAGGACTGGTCTATGGTGGCGCGAGTATTGGTCTGATGGGCGCGGTCGCTGATGATGCTATTGCTAATGGCAGTAATGCGGTAGGGGTGATTCCCACTTTTATGTTAGAGCATGAAATCGCGCATGAAGGCCTGACCAATCTACATCTAACAGACACTATGCATACCCGCAAAGCCTTAATGGCTGAGTATGCCGATGCTTTTGTGACTTTGCCTGGTGGTCTTGGTACCTTAGAGGAAATCATGGAAATCGCCACTTGGCGTCAGCTATACCAACATGAGAAGCCGATGATTATCATGAATATTGCAGGCTACTATGATCGGTTAATCGACCATCTACGCTATACGGCTGAGCAAGGGTTTATGAAACAGCAAGACTTTGACCGCTTGGTGGTTTGCAATACAGTAGATGAGGCCATCGATTTGCTTCACACCTTAGTGCACATTGACGATAAAGTCGATACGGACAAAATTTAAGCCGAAGTCAATTTTACAGCGCTTAACGAAAAACCCCTCTTTGCTTGGCATCGAGGGGTTTTTTTGGCTTAAAGATAGTCTTTTAACTAGTCGCTATATAAGTACTAAACAATATAGACATTATCAATCAATAGTTGCCGTTAAATCCGCTACAGCCGCGGCCGTAATACTATGATTGACTTTGGACATCGCTGTCGGAAAATGGCGCAACTTGGCGAGTGAATAAGCAACATTGTCGATATTGCCTTCATCGACAGCGGCCAGATAATGCCATTGGTGCTGCTGACGATTGTCTTCCTCTTTTTCAGTCAGTTTCAAAAGTCCCAATCCGGTCAAAGTCATGACGATTTCATCAGCGGCGAGTAGAGCCGAAGAAGCTTTGACATTCTCTGCTCTAGCATAGCGTTTGTCATCATATAGACTCACGTCAGCGACCCTTAAGGTATCATCATGACCTGGAATCTGTTGGCCTCCATAGAGCGCATTGCCAATAGTGATGGCACTACCAAAACTTGGAATAAACTCTGCCACATAGTCAATGGCCCTTTGACTGCGAGCCTTTAAGGCAAAGGGGTCCCAGCCATGTTCAATATACTCCACATATTTATCTGGCAAATCAGGCTGAGCACTGGTAGCAGAAGACGCTACTAGGCCATCTTTAAACAAGGTCACATCTTTACTCATCCCATGGATTTGAAAAAAGCCTTCAGGATAAGGGGTCAGTTGAGCCATACCATTAGGTGTACCACGCTCACCATAGATAATAATCTCCGGAATCTGTTGAGCGGTATCGCCGATTTCGTCCCAATAGGTGACATAAGAGGACTTAAACTCCACCATTCGCTCGGTCTCAATACCGACCATGTCGTCGATAATGCCCGTTCGAAAGCCGCAAGCATTGATTAAATAATCCACTTGAACTTGGTCACTAACTGGACTTTGAGCAGGGCTAGTATCACTATCCACAGAGCCATCATTGACTAAGTAATCAATTTGCCACCCCAAGATATGATTGCTATTCGTATCATCTGAGCTAGCAGCCTTATTAGTGGGCAAATCTTGCTCAGATTTAGAGGTCAATTGGCTCACCTGCGTAACGGTCGTGTTGGTAAACACATGCGCTCGTGGTTGATGGCTCAAAGCCAAGGTCGCAGAAGCGGCCATTCTAAAGATATTCCAGCCATATTCTTGAACCACTATTAGCGGGAACTTGACCTTGGTGAGATCCAGTCTTTTGGCCACTGGAATCATCCATTCATCCATGGTAGCAGGCACTTGCACAGACTCTAATTGGGCCAAAGCTCGCAGCGTTGCTTCATCATATAGCTGATAGTAAGCGTCAGGTTCGCCCAAAACTTTGTTATGGGGGTCTTGATCGACCAAGCCTTGGTAAGCTTGCTGCAAAATCTCAAGCCGTGGCAACAGCTCTTGCGGCGTACCAGGATCTCGGGTGGGAACGGCAAAGACCGTAGGGCGTACATCGATAGTGTAAGGATAGAGCCTTAAAATATCGATACACTGCTCAAGCAGCGCCACGCAGTCACTGTCAGGAATCTCTCGATATAGATTGCCGCCAGCATGCAAGTGACACATTGGTGGTCCATCTATCAAGCTTGCTTTACGCTCAAACAGATAGGTCTCAATCCCAAGCTCAGCTAGACGAATAGCAATGGTAGAGCCTGCTGTACCGCCACCGATGATGCCCACTCGGGTAGGGCGATTTCTAAGCTCAGGGTGATTAGGGTCTTTTGAGACTGTCAGCTGATCATGAGTGGGTTCATTACTGGCCATCTGATTGTGGGTAAAGGTGGCTTGAGACTCTAAGGAAGAAGGGCTGTAGGTAGGGTCTGGCTCGCTCAGCATAGACATAAAAGTTGTCTCTCGTGCTTGATACTATTGGCAGTAATTATAGCGTGTCAACGTATCGGCTACGGTTAAGTTCGGTGTGCTTAAGTAAAAAGCTGATTTTAAATTGTCACTAAATGTGTTGTCTAATGTTAAGAGAATATTAATAGTTATCGAAATAGCAATCATTTAAACTAAGTAATAAAACCTTTATATAAATATGGTTAAAAAGAATAATCATCACTTCATTGATTTGTTTTTAGAATAAATCATGCTCGTGACTCATTAATATAGCTTAACTATCAGGCAATCTAAAATACTGACAAGTCACACAAAATAGCGAAGTGATGATTAGGGGCCCATATTTTCATATATCAGAGGGGCGTCTTGGCTTAATTCATTTTGATATAAGTTAACTCTCCATCAATTTGAATGGGCACTTCATTGGTAATGGCCTTGGCATAAGCAGTCATGCCATAAGCGCTACGGTCAATGACGCCAGTGGCGCGAAAGCCAATCACGGGCTCTTCGGTCATTGGGCTGGTGGCTATCTTCTTGAGAGTCACGTTGAGGGTTAAGGGTTTGGTTTTGCCAAGCATCGTAAAGTCACCAGTGACCAAGGCTTGCTGCGGATTTACGAACTTAACATTGGTTGAGACAAAGCTCATGACTGGGTACTGGCTACTATTAAAAAAGTCTTTGCCTCGCAGGTGCTCATCGCGAGCCTCCCAACCTGTATCGATGCTACTGGTTTCCACGCTAAAGCGCATGGTAGTGGCATTGGGGTTTTTGATATTGTAGTGAACCGCCCCTTCGGCCTTTTTAAAGCGGCCCATGGTGGTTGAATACCCTAAGTGCTCCACTTCAAAGCCAATTCGAGTGTGCGATAAATCCAGCTCCCAATGTTGAGGAAGCGCTGGCGCTGGTGCTGCTAAGGCTGGGATGATAGCGAATGGTAAAGCGGTCGCCATGATGGTGGTGCAAAATATAGATTTAACAAGCGATTTCATAATATCTCCTAAACTTGGTAATAGTAGTGGCTTTGTTAATGTCATGGTTTTTATGCTACAGATAATCAATGACAGTGACATTATCTTAAGGACATTATATCAAGGTCATTGACAAGGTTAGCTAGGCAAAAGCCATTAATAGATGAGTAAGACCCAGCGCCTTAATGGCTCTCGTTTAACAGTTCTCGTTTAACAACTGTCATTTAATGATGAATGATTTGACTCAATATGGCTAAGTCTGACTGTACTAAGGCATCAAGAGTTAAGGCATTAAGCTTAAGTTAAATCGTTTAAATGGCAATCAATAATCAATAATAAGTGATAAACGACAAGTTACCAGTCTAAAGTTACAGAGCATGAACTTGTTAGTGATTTTGTAGCCTTACGCCAAAAACAATAGGGTATCGACTTTTGCTATGGTAAATTATCTGACAGCGAATAGCTTGATAGAGGGTTGATTCAGTGATAGCAGGTCAAGACTAATTAATAGCTGACTTAATGCTGAATCAAGGCTAACTTTAACTCTTTTCGTTCCCATTATTGTCATAAGGATATTCCCATGAATCGTATATTAATGATATCAGCTCTAGCCGGTGTGGTTGCTTTGAGCGGTTGTACTACCTTAAAAGAAGTCGTTGGTAAAGATACGACAGGAACGCATGATACCCAAAGTACTGCCAAAAATACTGCCCCTGTCACTAGCAAAGATGGCGTCTTAGTCTCTGCCTCTAACCACATGACTTTATACACCTATGATAAAGATTCAAAAAATAAATCAGATTGTGGTGCAGTCTGTTTAGTGGCTTGGCCTGCTTTCATGGCGCCTAGCAATGCTAAAGCATCTGGTCAATTTGCCCCATTCAAACGTGAAGACGGCAAGTATCAGTGGGCCATGAATGGCAAGCCATTATACTTCTATGCCAACGATACCAAGCCTGGCGACAAAAATGGCGCTGAGAAATTCGGTGTTTGGCATGTGATTCCTGCTAACTAAAATCTTTTATTCTGCTGATTAAAAATTTAAGCAGTGAGAATAATAGTGAGTTTGAATTTGAATAATAAATGATGTAGGCAGCCATTACCCGTGTAGTGGCTGCTTTTCTTATGTTGCAACTAGAGCAAAAACTCGGTAAAATCCCCCTTTAAATTTCCCGCTGGGGAAGGCTAAGTGAGTAAGCCGTTGGTGTCATGTGCTGGAATAAGCCAGTGATGTGATGGCTGACAGTTAGATTTGCCCTTAGTGCCTCAGTTACGTGTCGTAGCCTAATTAACTGTCATTGAGCTACCACATATCGGACCAAGAGAGACTCATTATGCGTAAAGATATCCATCCAGAATACCGCGAAGTACTATTCCACGACACCAATGCTGACACTTTCTTTTTGACACGTTCTACAGCAGCGACCAAAGCCACTCGTGAATACGAAGGTAAAGAATACCCATATTACCCACTTGATATCTCAAGTGCTTCACATCCTTTTTACACAGGCGAGCAGCGTAAATCGTCTAATGAAGGCCGTGTTGCTAGCTTTAACAAGCGTTTTGGTGCGTTTGGTGGCCGTAATAAAAAAGCCGCTGAGCCTGAAGCCGCTACTGAGACACCAGCTGCTGAATAAGCTGAGTGGTTCGGTTTAAATGTCTATACGCGTTTAATAAAAAACGCTTAAATAATGGACGTTTAAGCTGACTTAGTAAAATAAAAGCACCGCTACTGATATCAATAGCGGTGTTTTTTTGTGCTCATTTTTATAATATTTTAATCAGACCAGTTTTAAATTAAAGATAAAGGCGATAGATATTAACCCATTCCTTCAGCGGTTAGGCTACTAACTCGCCTATCTGCTTGGCAAGTTGCTCTCCCCAATACTCATAAGCGGCAGCATTAGGGTGGAAACCGTCAATGGCAAACATCTTGTCTGCATCAAACCCCGCTTTTTTAAAGTCGACCGATAGATAATGACAATCTGACTCGCGACAAACCCTTTGTAAGCGCTTATCCAGTTTATCCGCTTTAGCCCCAATGAATTCATTAAGCGGAGCAGGAATAGCAGGCATATGTGACATAGGCGGCAAGCATGAAAAGATAATCTGCTTAGCGGCAAATTTGCGCTTGGCGATAGTGATAATCTCATTAAGCTGAGACTGCCAACGCTGCTCGCTAATATTACTGGTAGTATCATTAACGCCAACAATGAACACTATAATGTCAACAGGGGCGGCAGGTTTGGGCAAGACATAAAGCCGCCGAAGGGCATCAAAGCTGGTATGCCCTGTGGTGGCATGAAGTTGCCAGTCAATCTGCGCAAATTTCTGCTGAACGGCTGCTTGCGATGGCAAAGCTTTGAGGAAATGGCCCATCAATGCGTCATTTTGGGTCTCTACGCCAACCCCTGCGGCCGATGAGTCGCCGACGACCATAACCGTTAAGGGGCTAAGGTCGCTAGTGCCGTTAATCTCGCTATCATTATGAAGTAGCACTTGACCCTGACGCTCGCCGGTAGCTTCGGGCAAGCGAACGGTACTGCGTTTGATTTTATTGCCTTGATAGAGATAGATGGGGGCTAGGAGGATGTCTTTTGGTTGCATAATATAAAGCCGAAGATTAAATAAAGGATAGGGTAATGATGATAAATCTAGCATAAAAAAGAGCAACGCAGACAATCTGAAATGGTCTACTCGTTGCTCTTTTACGGTTTTAGTTACTGACCGAGTGATGATGTCATAAATATTACCATCACATAGGCATTTATTATACGGCGGCTACCAACCAGTGCGGCTCCGAATCTCAGTCAGGCTATCCTCACGAAGCAACTTACCATCGATAAAAACATCTTCTAGCAGGTTGTGCTTCACATCATCGAGCAAGTCTTCTTTGATGGTTTCAAGTTGGCCACCACTGTCTTTGACTAAGGCCAACCGACCTTTTTTAGAGCGTTTAGAGCGGCTCGTGATTGGGTCTTTGAACACCTCTTTCCACTGCCCATCGATACGCACGGCACTGGCCTTCATCGCCCAGCTCATGGTATCTCGAGTGACTTGCTGCAGCAGGCCGCCGCCCATACCAAAGGTGACGTTTTCGGCACTAAAGCCAGCTTTCATGATGGTGTCAAGTATCTTACCCAAGCTTTGCGGATTGATTCCATCACCTTGGATAAGGCGCACATAATCGGGTAGTATTTTATAGCCCTTGCTGTTTATAGTCGTGCCAAACTTCACGGACAGTCGCTCAAGCGCTTCTCGAACGACCTTAGCCGGATCACCACTGTCAGGACGAATCACTAGCGTCCCGCCCATAGTCTCAACCTGCTCTTTGAGAGCATCGCCCCAGATATTATCGATGGCATTCCACAGATCATAGCTGTCAGAGACCACCGCGACGATTTTACCCTCACCACCGAACTGCTCCAGCATATTGGCAAAGGCTTGCTGCTCATGGTCTCGGCCCCAAGCCGTCATGGTACTATGCTCAGCAGCAGGAATTGAGAAGCCAGGCATGTCTTTATCCATCCCGTACCAACGACTGGCAGCGACCAAGGCGGTCATACTATCGGTGCCTGAGAAGTTGACCAAATGCGCCAAACTTCCTAGCGCCACCGTCTCCATACTAGACGCGCCACGCGCACCAAAGTCATGCAGCTTAAAGGGCAGGCTAGCGGTGCTATCAGCAGACTTCTCTAACGCCGCTTTGATAATGGTTTTGCAATAATAAGATAGGCTTGCCACGGTAGAGGGATACCAGATTGCTCTGAGCAAGGAGGTCTCAAGATAGCTGGGCAGCCAGTAGAACTCAGGGTCGGTATTGACGATTTGACAGACCACGTTAGAGACCGGTACTTGCGTACCCTCAGGCACGGCTTGGATACGTACGGGTAGATAGCCACCATGTTTCTCGACCAATCGCTCCCAACCTGCGCGGTTAAAAGGTAAACCATGCGCGGTTATCACCATCTCAGCTTCATCGATATGAGCCGTGGTGATGGGCGTTTGCAGATATTCTTTTATGAAGGCTTGTAGGCCGAAGAATACCACCTCGTAGTCGCCTTTGCGCGCTTCGACATAGCTTGACATATACTCACTACCTGGCGGATATTGTAGCCAGTGTGAGGCTTTGTAGCTGTCTGAATTTAAGATTAGGTTGTTAAAATTACGGGTAAACATACTCACAGAACTCCTCTGCTTTTATAAAGTCAGACTGGTAGTAGGGTTTAATAAGAGCAATACCCCACTAGCCAACTCTGACAGGGAACCCAAGCCGTCTATCGGCAAGGGGATAGATTAAATTGTACGCGAGGCCCGCATAAATCGCCACGTGTTTTTATGAAGTCAGCTGCTGATAACAATCTACTAGCTTAAAGGGCAACAAAAACTTGCCATGAATATCGGCGAAAATAGCCACTCGAATCATGTTAGCGTCTCATTGCTCTCGCTGATTTAAACAATTTACAACCCCACCATCTTATTAATAATGGCGTAATGATCTTCAAACATCTTTTTAGGGTCGAGATCAGACAGTGGCAACCAAAATGCCGAAGCCGCATCATCTCCGCCTTTGACTTTTGGTAAGCCTTTGGGGTCATTCTTTAACTGAAAATAAAACGCCTGAGTGATGGTTCTCCCCCGTGCTGAGCGATACGGATCATCAAAGGTATGCTGACTATGGCGCGAGCCTCGCAGTACTGGCTCAGGGACTTTTAGCTTGGTTTCTTCTCTAAGCTCACGAATACAAGCGTCCAAAAGTGTCTCTTTTTGATCCACAAAGCCGCCCGGCAGCGCCCATAGACCACGTCCTGGCATACTGCGGCGCTCAACCAATAGGATATGTCCCGACTGAACCACCACCGCATCGGCCGTCATAAAGGTGGGGGGATAAGGCGTGCTCTCCCATTGCTTTTTATAGTTATCCACGAACCATGCTTCTTCATGCAGCTCTTTGTACTCATCGGTCTGCTTAAATGCCTCTAACACCTTGCGGGTAGAGTCAGGGGTGCGCTGCTTGGTAGGCGTTGCGCCGAGCAGGTAGCCCTCACGAATGGGCGTCGCGGACAGATTGTCATAGTTGGGCACAGACACCGACGCCCAATGCGGAAACAGTGACAAATAATAAGACGAGCTGTCTTTAGAGTGACCGATGAGACCGATATCCTTGCGCTGTTTGTCGCTTAAATCCTCACTTGGATCGTTGGTGACCGATTGCACCCCAGCTTGCACATATTGTAGCCAACGCGTGTCGTTATACAGCGCATCGTCTAATCCCACGCAGTGAATGCGCTTGGCATCTTTGGCAGCAAAGGCCCCCTTAATCATCTGGGTGCGCTCTTCTACCGTGAACGGATTGCGCAGACTGCGAGGCAGGTTCGCCGAGCCAATCAGCACGATGACATTATCAGCACGTTTGAGCGCCTCTTCGATGACCGCTTTATGCCCCAAATGAAACGGCTGAAAACGGCCAATAAACACCAAATATCTAAAATGGCGCGAGTCAGTAGCCGTCTCATCAGACTTGCCAGATTTGCCAAGAGCTTTAGAAGCGGGGGAGGTAAGAGGATCAGGTGAGGTACTCATAAACGCAAACTCCTTGCGATAACGGTCTAAAAACGAATCAAATCAATTGATAATGGCCCCATCACAGAGTTCTTATCAGTCATTAAAGTCAATACTGACACAGCGGCCCACTCACTGACAAGTGTCAGCTAGCCCTACGCTACATAATTGCTAAAAATTATGGCCGAATAATGTGCAAGTGAAAGAGCCAGTTATAGACAATAGTAAACTTCAACATACAGAGGTCAACTCTAAAAGGATAACGTTTAAGGTGCTATTTGGGCCTAGTCAGCAGGCAAGGATAACCGCTTTAGTTGAGGCTGGCGGGCACATCCATTATCTTGCCCATAGCTATCGTAAATAGCTATCATGGTTTGAATAAGCCGTGGTTAATCGAAATCACGATTTTGAAAATTACCTTTGGCTAAGAATGTCTAGGGATTGGCAGATTACTGCGTTTAATCAACTCATCTGCAGGGACACGCTTTGGTAGCGTAGTGGTATCATGGGAACGCTCATCGGCTGGGCAAAGCAGCTGATCGCCTAATTTATCGAACTGCGTCTGAAACGCCGCTTGCGTCCATTGGCCAAAGACAGTATGACCGCCCTCATAAGCCTGCATTTGATACTCTTCCTGCGTGGTCACGTAGCCCATATAATCATTGCAATAGGTGCAAATAATAACTTGATTAATACCGCTAGCGGCAAATTTATCTTGCAGCATCGCTTGAATGCGTTGACCGGCGATGGTGGTAAACTCCCCCGGGCAGCAGACGATGGCGATTTGGCCAAGTTTGACGATCTGTAGTGGCAAGACAGTGGCTACCAATGGGCTATCCGTTAAAGCTCCTGAGCTAGCTTGCTGCTTAAGAGAAGCCACCGTTGGGTCACTAATATCAGGGAGCAAAATTTTATGAATACTAGTGGTTAGCGTTCTTTTGCGAGTGCCAGACTCCATCATAATGTCTTTGTGGCCTTGCGCTTGATATAGCGACTGATAATAGGCTTTATCAGGGTTGATGACCGTGGGGGCAGTCAGCCGAAAGCGTTTAAGTGACTTAGCGATAGCCGTCACAGCTAAGCCTAACGGTCTAGGGATACCAGGACCATCGACTCTCGTTCCAGTGAAAAAACTCACCCCATGACAAGGCTCGCTAGTGTAAGCCTCGTTGCAGCCTTGGGCGTATTGAGGGTCGGCTTTTTGCTGGGTAAAATCAATATAAGTCAGTACCCCGTCAATCCCGCCACTGATAGCTAGAGGTTGATGGACTGTGTCTTGATTAATTAGGTGCGGATTGGCTAAGTTCTGATTGGCTATGTCTTGATGCAAGCTTGCCAGCTTAAGGGCATGCTCGCTTTGTAACCGGCCGTTATTTCGGGCATATTCATATTCTGCTTCGCCTTTGATTTGAGCTCGGCGCGCCACATCGCCTGGTCCATGGTAATGCGGTGAGATATCTCCTGCTGTTCCTTGAGCAAAGATAGCGATTGGCTCATCAAAGTTAGGTGTATTGTCTAACTGATTGTCTAGTTGGGTGGGCTGATTCAGCTGATTGGGATGACTTAAGCCCGATGAATCAGCGGCCAATTGCGTTTTGGCTAATTGGGTCTCAGCCAGCTGCGCCGCATAGCCCTTATTATCGCCATCATAGTTAGGCAGAGTATTGCCTAAGCAGGTTGCATGAACCCCAAATAGGGATAGCAGGGAGACTAGCTGACCTTCGCGCTCAAATCCTAACACACTCATGGTACGGTCTAAGGCCAAGTGTGTTTGGGTATGCGAGTATGGGGTAGTGATTTCAGGGTTTTGATTATACGAGTCTACCGAGCGGTTCCAAGCCACTTCTACCTCATCGTCAATAGCCCCTTGCGAGAGATTGATTTGGGTGGGTTTGCGATTATTTTTGGCAGTGGTGATAGCGGTAGTAATGGCAGTGATGATACTCTCAAGGTGCTCGGGAACGAAGCCTGGAGTGACCAGATTGTACAATCCTTCATGCGAGCAGCCACCTGGTCCTGAATGGGTGTGCGTTGCCGTCAGTACCAAACGCTCACGGTGATAGTCCTCGTCCATTAACGGCTCAATTCGTGCTTCAACGCCTTCACGAATGGCGCGCGAGATGTAGCCCAAGTCGCAACAGACGAAGATGAGACTGTTCTGATTATCATCCGTCATATAAAAGCAGCGGGCGTATAAAGGGGTGCGCTGACCAGTGGCGCGGTGATGCCACATGCCGTAGCCAAACATGGCATAGCCCTTCGGCGTTAGCTTTATCTCTGCTTTGCCCCAACCAACGAGGTAAAGGCTTTGGTCAAGGGGGTCTTGCTTAGTGGGGGTTTGCTCAGGACTAATTTGGCTGTTGTTATTCACGCTACTGTTATTCACATTATTTTTAATGGTCATTATTTTAAATTCCCTTTATTTAGTCGCCTTCAATGGCAATCAGTACGGGCTCTCTACACTCAGCTTTAAACCAGACGACCAAAATAAACAACTAAGCTAAATCAATGCTACAATTCAATATATAAGACCGCTGAACTTATTTATGGCTGTAAAGACCATCGGCCACGTCTCCTATGTTAACCGTGCTTTGTAAGCTAAAAATCTATAGAATGACGGTTTAACTTGCCTTGCTCAATACTATGACCTCAATCCAATTGGCTTACCTACATTTGGCCACTGCCATCATTTGTGAAGTACTCGGCACCTCATTTTTGGTTAAGTCTGAGCAGTTCACTCGGCTGACCCCAACCGTGCTGATGGCGCTACTTTATGCCGTGTCATTTTATATGTTGGCACAAACCGTCAAGACCATTACTCTGGGAATCGCTTACGCCATTTGGGGCGGCTTGGGCATTGTTTTGACCACTATGGTCGGTATGGTGGTCTTTAAGCAACGACTCGACCCCGCAGCACTCGTGGGCATTGTGATGATTGTCGGCGGCGTGGTAGTGATGAACTTATTTTCAAAGTCGATAGGCCATTAACCATAGCGGCTTAGTGTCAGTCTTTAGCACACCCTCTAGCAAAGCCCTGAGTACACTATTTGGCAAGCCAATCGGCCAATCACTCGCTAACGACTATGAACTAGCCACTATGAGCTTTTATCCAAGTTAGAACCGTCGGCCAAACCTCTTTCGCTGCATTTTGACTCATCATAATGCGGCCATGGTTATAATTGTCTAAATCGCCTTTGGCTACCCCAAATTCCCGAAATTGATTATTACGGTTGTTATAGCTGTCCAAATACAGCTGGCAGCCACTAGGCGGCGCGATAAAGACATCTCCTGCCGCAGCGATAGAGTAGATAGGGGCATTTACCTTAGGCATTTGCGCTTTGTAGTCAAACAGCTGACCGTCTTTCTTGATACAGCTGCTAGCAAAGTTGCGATGTAGGTTCCAGTTGAACCACTGCTTCATGGTAAAGTAGCTCTCGTTAATGGAGCCAAGGCCAAAGCGTTTAGCAGGCAAGTAACCGAGTGCTTTGGTCATGGTCCTGCCCATTAAGACGCGAGCGTATCTTTTGGGCGTTAGCGCGGCACCAAACGCTTGGCAAGCAAACATACTAATGCTATTAACCTTGTCAATATAAGTCGGATGCTGAATCAAAAACATCGTTAGACACATGCCGCCGCCACTATGAGTGATGCAGTGGACCGAGCTAAGGCCTAGCGTATTAAATAAATAATCGAAAGTGGCCGCCACATCATAGAGGGCCACTGTCTCAAGATTGAAATCGGCTTTGGCCTTAGGGCTTGCGCCATGACCGCGCCATTCCATGATATAGCAATGATAACCTTGCTGCGCTAAGTAGCGAGCGATACCTAAGAGGATGCGCTTGTCTGAGAACGCACCATGAATCATCAGCACATTTTGGCCAATATAAGTCGCTTGGTGGTCGTCAGCGACTTGCCAAACAGCAACTTGTTGATTGTCTTCAGTGGTTATTAATTGCAAGCTTTCAATTATCATAGTGGGCGCTCTAAAGAGGGGCGGTAATGACTGTTTATTTTAACAGACCCTAAGCTGCTTTGATGGGGTGAGCCTCACTTTGCAATTTGGCAAGCTCTTGGCGTACCTGTGCCACAGTGACAGGGTTGAGCATATGCGGGAGATTGATCCAAATAGGATGGTAGCCAAAGCCGCCTTGGGTCATCTCGCGCTTGGCATCGTCAATAGACCAACCCTGTTCGACGATACGGTACATAGCGATGATGATTCCCGTGCGATCTGCGCCATGATAGCAATGCACCAACACGCGCTTATTTTGTGCCTCAAGGGTGTTAATTTTATACAGTGCCTCGGCCACTTCCTTGGGGGTGACATGCCATGATTTGAGCGGTTGATTGTATAAAGCTATATTGGCATCCTCAATCACAGGGGCAAGCAGCTCTTGATCTTCGTCTTGACCAAAAAACCTGAGACTTAAGATCGCATCGATATGATTGGTCTTAAGCAGAGGCACATCTGCCTCACGTAGCTGTTCACTGCGAAACAGATGAGGGGTGACTTGATAGAGATTGGCCTCTTGATTGATCAGTTTGGCCTGCTCAGTGACTGACGAGTTGGCATGGCGGTTCCCGGGAGCGTTATTGAGGCTAAGGGTTTTATTGTCATGACTAGAGTTGTCATCATTGGCGGTGGCGGCATTCGCTGAGGGCATAGAATCTGCTTGACAGCCTACTAAGCCAGCAGCGACCGTCAATATCCCAGCGGCTATATAGATCTTGGCGTGACAAGCCGCACTGCAAGCGGTAGTTTGCCGTGCTGCTAGAGTAGGGTAGATAGTAGGTCGACTCATAAGGTATCTCAAAGCATTATTTGGGTGAGTAAAATACGTTATAACGGCTTATCTTATTCGAAATGAAGATTGAGATTAACAGGTGTTGATTAGGGTTTAGGTATAGAGCCTGTACGCCATATTATTTGACTATTATCTGTCCACTCATCAGCTATCTAATCACTAGCTAGTCAGCAAATTAAAGCATAATGCATAGGCTGTGCTAAACTGGCTAGCTATGATGAATATGAGCGATAAGTTTAGCGCCGCGTCACATCAATTGTCATTTCCACATCACTATATATCCAAAGGCTAGCGCATGAATCTATTTTCAAAATCATTAAAATTATCAGCTTTATCATTAGCGTTACCAGTATCAATGTTATTGGCTAGCAGCTCGGCGATGGCTTTTGATACTCAGGATAGGGCGACTTTAGAACAACAAATCAAACAAATCAGTCAAAGTACTGAGGATTTGAATTTTGATCGAGTGTTGTCTATGATGCCGCCTAAGGTCTTGGCTTATTTTGCTCAAAAGACGGGGCTACCAGTCGCTAGTGTCAAGCAGATGCTGGCTGAGCAAACCAAACAAGTCGTAGCTGACTTGGCTAAAGATAACATGAAAATCAGTTATATGGCTGATTTGGATCACGCCAAGATTCATCAGTCTAAGCTTGGCCATGATTATCTGATTATCCCTACTGAATTTGATATGATGAATGACGATACGGGCATGGAGATGACGGGCACTTTATTGGCTATTAAAGATGAGGGCCAGTGGTATCTTATGCGGCTTGATGGTCAGTCGCATCTTGATATCATCAAAGATATTTATCCTGATTTGACTGAGCTATCGTTGTTTGAACCTACTGTTAATTATTATGAGCCAGGCGAGGATTAAACCGCTTTAGCCCTAAGTAAGCTAAGTGGTTTAAAAGGAAAACTGTCTAAAGGCAGCTTAAGAGAGGCAAAGACTGCCTTGATTAATTTCGGGCTGCCTCCATAATGAGACTATAGTGACAATCAGTAACCTACTGCTTAACCACAGCCCTTTACTTCATAGATTTTGACTGGCCAATTCTCATCACCTGCTTTGATTTTGCTCACCATAGTAGCTTTTGCGTCTACTCTAAATAGACTGATTGTAGCTGTGAAACCACAGGCCATAGTCAATACGATATCACCAAGTTTAATTCTTTTTATCTTTAATTAATGGGGTCATCTCATGACTGATGTAAATGCAATGGACCAAGCGCAGACCTCTGCGTTAGATATCAATCAGACAGATATCAAAAGCAATATTACCATTACTGTCTCGGCCCAAGAGTACTTAGCGGATTTGCTGGCCAAGCAAGAGACCCCAGGCATCGGAGTGCGTATCTTTGTAGAGCATCCTGGCACGCCACGAGCCGAGTGTTGTATGGCTTACAATCAGCCGGGCGAGGAAGACGCGGCGGATTTACAGATGCCGTTTGAGCATTTCACTGCTTTTATTGAGGCCGCCTCAGTGCCTTATCTAGAAGATGCGGTGATTGACTATAATAAAGACCGCTTTGGTGGTCAGCTTACTTTCCGCGCGCCCAACTCCAAGATTCCAAAGGTGGGAGAGGACGCTAGCGTCGAGGAGCGTATCAACTATGTGTTGCAGTCTGAGATTAACCCTGGTCTTGCCTCACATGGGGGTAACGTGCAGTTGGTAGAACTGGTTGATGATGAAGCCGGCTTGACTGCAGTTCTGAAATTCGGCGGCGGTTGCCAAGGCTGCTCAGCAGTTGATATGACCCTTCGTCAAGGGGTTGAGGTTCAGCTTAAGCAGCAAATCCCTGAGCTGATGCAAGTGGTGGATGAGACCGATCATACGCGAACTGAAAATGCATACTATAAATAGGTAAGCACCAATAGCAATAGATAAGCTAAACTAGGTAAGCGCTATTGCAATAGGATTAAGTCATGAGTGCTTAGGGCTTAATTAATTTCTCAATACGCTTAAGATTGGCTTATATAGTCCTATATATAATAATGATATGAATAATTAGTCATTATTATCATAACTAAGCTAGGTTATCATCATTGGTAATCTGGCTTTTTTATGCGCCAACATTTGACCCACCAAGACGTCCATTGTACTCTTGTCCATATCGATAACTAAGAATAGGAATTTCCATGAGTGATTCAGATAACCAGTCAACCGCCAAGCCGCATCGTTTGGAGACCTTAGCTATCCATGCAGGCTATACAGTAGAGCCGACTACCAAAGCAGTAGCTGTACCGATTTATCACACCAGCTCGTATGCCTTTGACGATACCCAACATGGGGCTGATCTGTTTGATTTAAAGGTCCAAGGCAATATCTACACCCGTATTATGAACCCGACCAATGCAGTGCTAGAGGAGCGGGTCGCCGCTTTAGAAGGCGGTATCGGAGCTTTGGCCGTGGCATCGGGCATGGCAGCGATTACTTATACCGTTCAGACCGTGTGTGAGGTAGGGGATAACATCGTTGCCGTGTCGACCTTATATGGCGGCACCTATAATTTCTTCGCTCACGCTCTGCCTCGTCAAGGGGTCGAAGTACGCTTTTTTGACCACAATAACCCTGCCTCTATTCGTGATTTAATCGATGATAAGACCAAGATGGTCTATGCTGAGAGCATTGGTAACCCGTTAGGCAATATCGTGGATATCCAAGCTTTGGCCGACATCGCTCACGAATATGGCGTGCCGTTAGTGATTGACAACACTGTTGCTACCCCAGCGCTATGCCGTCCTTTTGAGTTTGGCGCGGATATTGTGGTACATTCTTTGACCAAATACATGAGTGGTACAGGTACTTCTATCGGCGGCGCTATCGTGGACAGTGGTCAGTTTAATTGGGGCGATTACCCTGAGCGTTTTCCCCTATTAAACCAGCCAGATGCAAGCTACCATGGGGTTAACTTCGTCAAGGATGTGGGCGCGGCTGCCTTTATCGCTCGTGCCCGAGTAGCCCCACTACGCAATACGGGTGCGGCCATGAGTCCTCTAAACGCTTTTAGTATCATGCAGGGCATGGAGACATTAAGCCTGCGGATGGAACGTCATGTACAAAACGCACAAGCGGTCGCTGAATACTTAAGAGATCATGACAAAGTGGCTTGGGTGAAGTACGCAGGATTGCCTGACCATCCTGACTATGAGTTAGCAAAGAGATATATGAAAGGTACGCCTTCTTCTATCTTAACTTTCGGTGTTAAGGGTGGCAGCGAGGCAGGAGCGCGCTTTATTGATGCTTTAGAGCTGATTACGCGTCTGGTTAATATTGGCGATGCTAAGTCTTTGGCCTGTCATCCGGCTACCACTACCCATCGACAGCTCAATGGCCAAGAGCTTGAACAAGCTGGCGTTAGTGAGGACATGGTCCGCTTGTCTATCGGTATCGAGCATATTGAAGACATTAAAGCCGACCTTGAGCAAGCATTGGCCAAAGCTTAATCTAATTAAGCACATGGGTTGAGTGAAGTCTTAAGTAAAGTTTGAACCATAAAAAAGCCCTAAAGTGATTTTAGGGCTTTTTTAATAGTCGTCTTGTACAATGCTTCGCTAATACAGCGTTTCGTTAATATAATGCTTTTTTAAAATACGTAAGACGAGTCTTAAATTATCCGACTAGCACATTGGTCTCAGGGTAGCTAATCCGAGTGGCTTTGGGCATGGCGATGAGATAAGCTAGGGTCAATGGTCCCACCCTGCCAGCGAACATCATACACATAATGACTACCTCACCGGCCGGACTGAGCTGAGTGGTTAACCCTCGAGTCAAGCCTACTGTCCCAAGCGCCGATACCACCTCAAATAACACATCCTCTAGCGGATGATCGGCCTCAATTATCGCTAAGATAAACACACTCAAAAATATCAACATCATGGTGATACTGACCAAAGCCAATGATTTTCGAACTTGGCGTTCAGGGATGCGGCGCTCAAAGATGGTGACGTCTTTACGCTGACGCAAAAACGCCACAGTGGTGAGGATAAGGATGACAAAAGTGCCAAGCTTAATCCCACTAGCGGTAGATAGCGACCCGCCCCCAATGAACATCAAAAACATGGTCAGTAAGGTGCTAGCATCGGTCAACTCTTCAACGGGAACGGTGTTAAAACCAGCCGTCCGTGGGGTAATGGCCTGAAACCAAGAAGCCAATAGCTGATCCCCTAAGGGCATATTGCCAATCGTGTTGGGATTGTTATGCTCCAGCAGCCAAAACAGAACAAAGGCCACAAAATTAAGCAGCATGGTGGCAGTCAAAATAATCTTGGTATTGACACTGATTTTTTGCCAATGGCGATGCTCAATAAAGTCCTTAATCACCATAAATCCTAAACCCCCAATCATAATAAGACTGGTGATGATTAGATTAATGGGAACGTTATTGACATAAGGCATCAAGTTGTCATTGGTTAGGCCAAATCCTGCGTTGTTAAAAGCAGATATGGTATAAAAAAACCCATGATACATGGCATCCGTTAGAGGCATTTGCTGCATAAAAGCTAACGTTAGACCAATAAATCCTAATAGCTCGACGCTCAGCGCAATGGTGACTACCGACTTGGCCGTGGCAGTAATATTACCAAAGCTTGCCTCACCCAAGGCTTCCCGAGCGATTTTTTGTCCAGCCAAATTTAGGCGGCGCTGAAGACTAAAAAACGCCAGCACCGCAAACGTCATAAAACCAAGACCGCCCATCTGAATCAAGGCGGCAATTACGACTTGACCTGCACGCGAGAAGTTGCTGGTATCATAGATATTTAGCCCCGTCACAGTGACCGCAGAGGTGGCAGTAAAGGCGGCTTGCATCCAAGTAATATCGGTGAGGGTGCAAGCAGGTATCATTAGCAAGCAGGTGCCTAAGCTGATAAGGATAAAAAACCCCACGGCCAATATCATTGGCGGTGAGGCTAGCAGTTGCGTGGCCATTCGTTGCATGACAGCTTCCTACAAAGGATGAAACGACAAGGGGATGGCTAAACGGGTCACGGTATTATGTGGCAAGCTATTTAACCCTTTGAATTAGGTTTTAGCGTTTAAACAAATCTTATGGAAGTCATGAAATCTATATAAAATAATATTAATCGGGCACTATTATAGCCTAGACAGATATTTGGCCAGTGCCTTAAGCTCAATAACAAGGCCAACATAGACCAAGCTATCAAGAGGCTGCAATAGCATATCGTCATTAAAGGTGCGAATGACTTTACCGCCGCGGACGATGAGCATCAACGAGGTATCTGGGAATTTATTGCGAATCTGAGCGATGGTATGCGCTTGCCAATGGGCAGGCACATCAATACGAACCAAAAACTCTTCATTACCAAGTGATAAGTACTGCTTCATCATGGGATAATTCATCGCCTGAGCGATACGAATGCCCATATCTTGCTCAGGATGGATGATGTTTTTGACACCCAAGCTCTCAAGGATGTCATGATGAGCATCCGTTTTGGCTTTTACCCAAAGATTTTTGACAGGCAAGTTAATCAGGTTCAAGGTACACAGCAAACTGGCCTCAAGATGATCGCCAATGCTGACCATGACCCCATCGAACTGATTCAAATTAAGCTCTTGCAAGGTATCTTTGTCCGTAGCATCAGCGATAACCGCATGGCTTAAGACGTCGCTGACATCATTAACTTCACGCTCATCCACATCGATACCGAGCACCTCATTGCCTTGACGCTGAAGCTCAAAAGCACAGGCTCGGCCAAAAACGCCTAAACCAATCACTGCAAATTGCATAGTCATTCCTTAAAAAGACGACCACCGATTAAAGGATGATATCACGCCAATCATCGGCTGAATAAGAGGGTCGCTTAAGAGATATGGTTGAAGGGGTCGGTCAATAATAGGGTGCCAAACAGCAACCTATTATCAAAAAACAAGTCAATAAAAACAAGCTATCAAAAAATAAGCAATTATAGCGCTAGTATTGTGAGAATCATAGCAATATCCACTGACCTATCGACAATCAATTAGCCTATAAGATGAGCGAAAAAAGACCTATTAAGGTGACGCTTATCTCATTAAAACGCGGCGAGCGATATCTTGGTACTGATGGGGCTCTAGCCGCGGACCAAATTGTTGAATAATTTGACTAGATACTTCACTTGCTAAATGACCACACTCTAAAAAAGTATAGTGCTGGGAGAGAGCATATAAAAAAGTCCCTGCATAGTTGTCACCCGCACCATTGGTATCGATAACATCGATTACTTTAGGAGTATCGACCTCATGAATCACGACTTTACCATCGACTTTGGTAGCGATAACGGCGCCATTAGCGCCATCAGTTACCACCGCTGTCTGAGCATGCTCAGTCAATGCTCTGGCCGCAGCTTTTAGCTGTTTTTTGCCAGTGAAAAGCTTGGCTTCCTCACTATTACAGAAAATCAATGCTACCCCATTGCCAATCATCTTATCTAAACCATCTTTGGCGAATTTAACCACCGCTGGGTCAGCGAAACTAATCGCTATTTTGACATTATGGATACCGGCTTGCTGACGCAGCTTAGTCATGGCCGGCATTAGTGTCTCTGACATGGCCAAGTAGCCTTCTAAATACAGCCAATCGGTCTGGGCAAGCATCGAAAAATCAATATTCTCCTCACTAATTTCACTAGAGGTGCCAAGATACGTCTGCATGGTGCGCTCCGCATCTGGTGTTACTGAAACGATGCAGGAGCCCGTGACACCGCCTGAGTGAATAGACTGCTCTGCGGTTGCGACGCCCGCGCTATTGAGGTCTTTTAGATAGAACCCCCCTTGATCGTCATCACCCACTCGGCAGCCATAGAATGCTTTGCCGCCTAAGCATGAAAAAGCATACATAGCATTGGCTGCCGAGCCGCCCCCCGCTTGTTTGGAGGGGGAGATGTTAGCCTCTGTTAAATAAGTGAGCAGTTGCTGCTGCTCCTCTAAGCTGGCCAGCGACATATTGCCCTTTTCAAGACCAGTTTGTATCAACTGTGACTCTGATAATAGATATTCGTGGTCAACTAGGGCATTGCCTATGGCCATAACGTCATACATGGTGGTGCTCCGAAAGATAGTGGCTATTGATTCGATTGTCGGTCATTTAGGCAGCCGGTCAAGGGATTAGAGGACTGGATAAGATTAGGGCGACTCAACAATAACCTAAAGGTAATTGGAGATTAAAAATGAATGATAAATTAAGACTGGATTATTCACTTGATATAAGCTCACGATACAGCCCTTAAAAGCCTAAGAGAAAATCTTATCTTAATCAATTAGTAACATAAAATCGCTTCATATGGTAATGCAAATTATCAAACCCAGGCTATTAACCGTCTATTAAAAGGCAAACCATACGTAATAATGGACGATATCAACAGTTTAGTCCGCACCGCTAGCCTCATCAGTTAGAGTCAGCAGACGTTGGTATAAGGCATTCTTTTTGACACCGGTGAGGTCTGAGGCGAGGGCAGCAGCTTTTTTGACCGAAAGATCATCTAACAAGCGTAGCAATAGCTTATCATGTTGCTCAATCTCATTGTTGTCAGCTTTAAGTTGGCCGCCTATCACTAACACAATCTCTCCCTTTTGTTGATTGGCATCAGCACTGACAAAGTCGATGAGCTCATCTAAAGTAGTCTTACGAACCGTCTCAAAAGTCTTGGTGAGCTCGCGGCAGTAAGTGACGGGACGTGCGCCGCCGAAAACAGCTCGCATATCTTCTAGTGAGGCGAGGATTCGATGCGGCGCTTCATAGAATATTAAGGTCTCGCTACGCTCTTTTAAGTCGGTCAATTGCTTTTGCCGACCATGGGTCTTGGCGGGTAAAAACCCAATGAAGCTAAAGCGATCAGAGGGTAGGCCGGCGGCAGATAGTGCGGCAATAACAGCACTCACACCAGCGACGGGAACCACTTTAACTCCAGCAGTATGGGCGGCTTGCACCAACTGAAACCCAGGGTCACTTACCAGTGGTGTCCCCGCATCACTAATGAGGGCGACAGGATGACCATTTTGAATCATCTCAATGATTTTGGGGGTTTGGATTTCACTGTTATGCTCGTGATAGGCCCAAGTCTTGCCTTCTATATTGAAGTGAGCGAGTAGCTTGCCTGACGTCCTAGTATCTTCGCAGGCGATGATGTCTACTGCTCTTAACGTGTTGACGGCTCGCGGTGTCATGTCATCCATATTGCCAATAGGGGTAGCGACGACATATAAGCAGGCCGATAAGGTTGGCGATTTAGACTCTACGATAGACGGCGAACCAGAGGTTAGCCCAGGCAGTGGATGAGAGGATGGAGTAGACATGAGAATCTCAATAAATAAAAGCTAAAATAACGGTAGTAGACCTAAAATAATTATAGTAGATCCAAAATACTTGTAATAGAAAAAGTAACTGTAGTAGGCCAAGTAACTGTAATATAAAAATTAACTAGCGAATCATCCAAAAATAGTCTTTGATAAAAGACCATTTTATCAAGGATTACTGTAACGATTGTCGCAAAGCAGGTCACTACGCAAATCGTAGCAGACAGCTCCCTACGGTTTTATAAGATAGTGTAGCATGATGTGCTAAGATAAAGCGCTGAAGTGTGGGCACTAAAAGGTAATATAATGAGAGCGATATGACGCGTAAACCATTGACTCTCAGCTCTCCTAAGCAGCGTCAAGGCAGCCAATTTGAGGCCTTAGCACTGGATTTTTTGCTAGACCAAGGTCTTACCCTCATCGCTCAAAACTGGCTCTGCCCTAAAGTTGGCGAGCTAGACTTGGTGATGATAGCGTCAGGGAAGGTATGGGATACCCTAGTGTTTATAGAAGTCAGGCAGCGAAAGCCCACAGGGTTTGGTGATGCCGTTACCAGTGTTACCCTAAGCAAACAGCGCAAAATTATCAAGACTGCCAAGCGCTTTTTGCAGCAACATCCTCAGTATCAGGGCTGCGACTGCCGATTCGATGTAATGGCTTATGTAGATGAGCAGTCAACTCCCGAGTGGTTAATGGGTGCTTTTATTGCCAACGCTTGGTGAGTCTAGCAAAAGGTTAAGTTAATTTAATAGGTTATACCGCTTTACTTAATTAAGATGATTTCGTAAAGCGATTTTTTGAGCAAAAGGGCGGTTAAAGACAGTGGTTCTATTTTGCTTGAAGTTAAGGCATACTTTAAGCATGGGTTAACTTGACGACTAGCGCCAAGCCACTTATATATTTATTATTGAGGACAGTGTCAGTATGCGAGCCATTGCGTTTCTATCGTTAAGCTTATCTGGTCGGTCATTGAGAGCGGCTCAGAAGTCTGTAAAAGCCTCAAAGTTGCTCATCTTACCACTCACTTGTCAGCTGTTGGCCAGTTGTGCTTCTTTGACACCAGCGGGCAGTCCAAGTACTAGCGCCGCTACTCTAGAAGGCTCTCCACCGACTTATCCGACAGGTTATGGGGTGCCTGTGACAGAGCGAACGGTGGCCCAGCGCTTGTTAGACCGCGGCATTGAGCATACCGCTAGCGTCAATATCAAAGCCCTTGACCCCAATCTGGTGAATATCAGCCGCATCGGTATCGACAGCTTTTATAGCGAGGTGCTCTTAACAGGTGAGGTCCCAACGGACGCCGTTAAGCAGCAAGTGCTTAATGTGGTTCGCTCCATGCCCGATGTCCGTCAAGTCTATGATGAGTTGACAGTCGCCCCCAATCGTGGCTATAGCTCCACGCTTCAAGATGGCTACATTACTTCCAAGTTTATGGCCAAAGTCTTGGCCAATCAAAGCGTCAAATCTTCGCAGGTCAAAGCAGTCACGGACAATGGCGTAGTCTACATCATGGGACGCATGACGCCCACCCAGCAAAGCCATTTGGTTGACATTGCCAATCAAACGGTGGGCGTTACTGAATTGGTGCTACTAACTACCCTGGTGAGTGACACGGGCGCGGTACTGAGCAGCGATGATGTCATGCAAGAGACCAATCTAGAGGCCCCCACTAGTCAGGGTTTAGGGACACCTGCTCCAGTGAATAGGCGCTCCATATTGATTAATCAAAATGCTCCTGCTACCCAATCTCAAGTGTCATCAGCACCATCAACTCCTAATCCTAGCTATACACCTGCTGCGCCAGCTGCATCAGCTACGACGTCTCAGGAGACCAGTCCCTACATTGAGCTATACAAAGACCAAGTTCAGCCTTAGGATTTATCATCAATTAGCTCATGAGACTCATGCCGCTGCCATGGCTTGGCAGTGGCAATAGGGCCCGCTCTTCGCCATTTGGATACTGACATGAAACCTAGTCATCGCCTCGTAAATCATTTAATGTTGCCCCGTGGCATCTCAAA
>JAUNVX010000003.1:41531-45091 GCA_030540615.1 Psychrobacter sp.
TGGAAAAACGGCAACAAAGACCAATATGCCTTTGTCGGCGAGAGTTTGGCTCAAGCAGGCTACGTGACAGCCGTTATTAACTACCGAAAAGCGCCTGAGTTTGTTTACCCCGCTTATGTAGAAGACACAGCGCAAGCGATTGCTTGGACGCATCAAAATGCCAGTAAGTTTTATGCCGATTCCGACAAGTTAGCAGTAGCGGGTCAGTCAGCTGGCGCCTTTAACGCCGTAGCGGCAGTATCTAATGCAGACTTTTTAGCGCCTTTTGGTATCAAGCCTAGTGATATCAAGGCCGTAGTAGGAATTGCAGGGCCTTATAGCTATGATTTTAGGACCTCAGATAGCCGTGATGTTTTCCCTAAGAATGGCAATCCAGATAACATTATGCCTGATCGACTGGTAAAGTCAGGTGCTGATGGCAAGCAGCCTGATTACTTATTATTGACAGCAGAAAATGATAAAATCGTTGGTGATGAGAATACTCAGCGGATGACGGCCGCCTTACGACAAGCCAAGGCAGAAGTCATGACCAGTGAAATCAAAAAGGCCAGTCACGCCACCAGTATCGCTGCCATGGCCACGCCGCTTCGTGGTCTAAATGACGTCCGCCAGCAAGTTCTTAATTATTTGCAGCAAAAGCTTCAATAACGCTTTATTAATACGGGCCGTCACTGTCTTTAACGGTCTAATTGCCAATTTAAAACTATTAAACTTTAGGTTTGATAAATGAGGACACGCCCTAGACAAGACGCGGGCCTCATCTCTTGGTATAATTGTTCATCATTTTTTGAAATCATTTTTAATACCCTTCATTATAATAGGTAACCCCCATATGAACGCTGATGACCTAATCGCTTTTTTACAGCCCCATTTCCCTGACGCCTTTATCCAAGCCGCCAATCAAGGCAACAAGTTCGACGTTCGTGTGGTGGACGCCAGTTTTGAGGGCAAGCGTGCGGTTCAGCGTCAGCAAGCGGTTTATGCTTTAGTCAACGACATTATCGCTCGCGGCGACATTCATGCGCTCAATATTCAAGCGCTTACGCCTAGCGAGTGGGAAGCTCAGCAAGCCCGTTAAGCTCGTTAAGTAGGAGAGCAGGGCTAATCACTATTAAATTAGCCCGTATTCACCGCTTAACTAATGCTCGCCCTATCTCTATTCTCTATTACATTTGACCGCCCAGCCTGATAAGCCCTGCAAGCTTTGCACGCTCTAAAAACCGCTAGGCAGTCATTCCTTTTTTAGCTAGCTTTTGGACATTGTCATGGATCAGTTTTTAATTAAAGGCGCAAGCCGCATCGCCGGTGAAGTCACTATCTCAGGGGCCAAAAATGCCGCCCTACCACTTTTGGCCGCGATGATATTGGCCAAAACGCCCACCACCTTACATAACGTGCCCTCGCTACAAGACGTTCGCACCTTAATTCAGCTTATTTCAGGGCTGGGCGTGGTCATCAAAAAAGAGGGCAACACCGTCACTTGCAACACCAAAACCATCGACAACTTCTACGCCCCCTATGACCTCGTCAAAACCATGCGTGCCTCTATTCTCGTGCTTGGTCCGCTACTGGCGCGATTTGGCGAAGCCGAAGTGTCTTTGCCGGGCGGCTGCGCTATTGGCTCAAGACCTGTTGACCAACACCTAAAAGCCTTTGAAGCTATGGGCGCAGAGATTACGGTAGAGAACGGCTACGTCAAAGCAAAAGCCCCCAAAGGCGGCCGTCTTATCGGCTGTCAGCACACCTTTGATATGGTCACTGTGGGCGGCACCGAAAACGTCATTATGGCCGCAGCATTAGCGCGCGGCGTCACTCAACTTGAGAACTGCGCCCGCGAGCCTGAAGTGGTCGACCTAGCCAATATGCTCGTCGCTATGGGTGCCAAAATTAGCGGTATCGGCACGGCAAGCTTAGTGATTGAGGGCGTCGAAGAGCTACATGGCTGCGAGTATTCAGTGGTATCAGACCGCATTGAAACCGGCTCATATCTAGCTGGCGCGCTCATGACCCGTGGTGATGTTTTGACCAAAAACACCGACCCTGTGCTCTTGCAGCCTGTCCTCAAAAAGTTTGAAGACATGGGCGCGACGATTACCACAGGTGGCAACGGCAAAGACAGCTGGATTCGCGCGCAAATGACCGGACGTCCCAAGCCTATCGACATCCGCACTCAGCCGCACCCGGGCTTTCCGACGGATATGCAGGCGCAATTAATGGCCGTTTGCTGCCTTGCCGATGGCACCAGCACCATTATCGAAAACATCTTTGAAAACCGCTACATGCACGTGCCCGAGCTGAACCGTCTTGGGGCCAATATCATGGTCGACGGTCATACCGCGATTATCGAGGGCGTCGAAAAGTTCACCGCCGCCCCCGTTATGGCCACCGATTTGCGCGCCTCAATATCGCTAGTCATGGCCGCCGCCGCCGCTGAGGGCGAAAGCCTTATCGACCGCATCTACCATATCGACCGTGGTTATGACGACGTCGAAACCAAACTGCGCGGCTTAGGCGTTAACATCGAGCGTATCAACCCTAATAAACGCTAGTTTTACGGATGATAAACTTGTAAATGCTATTGAGTAGCAGGATAAGACTCATGACATCAGTGGCTTATAAGAGTAGTGATATACAAAATTAGTGACCTATAGAATTAGTGACATAAGTGACATATAAGATAAGCAGGAGCCAATCCTGCTTTGCGCTATTATCTTGCCTACCCACTGGAGCGGGGACTAAGGCTTAGGACGTTCCAACATTCGAGCGACCACCCTAAGCCAAGTCCCCGCAGCCCAGTGGTCAGCCAAGGATAGCCGCTGCAATCAGGGCTAGCGGTAACATCGATATCTTATCGCCAGCCATCGTGGGCTAGATTTTGCTATCTAACTCTATTATCAGGCTTTTATCACGATTATTATTGTTATCACGGCTGTCATGCTGTCATCACGATTATCAATCCTAGCATTCATAACCCCCTAACTGACCATTACCCTAACTGACTATCTTATGACCCAATCTAATGAGCTGCTTAACCAAGCCGACAGTGACTACAATGGCCTAACTTTGGCCTTGTCCAAAGGCCGAATCCTCAAAGAGACCTTGCCGCTACTCAAAGCCGCTGGTATCGAAATGCTTGAGGACCCAGACAAGTCGCGCAAGCTTATCTTTCCGACCTCGCACCCTGATGTTCGCGTCCTTATCCTACGCGCCAGCGACGTGCCGACCTATGTAGAGCATGGCGCCGCTGACTTTGGCGTAGCAGGTAAAGATGTCCTGCTTGAGCACAGCGCCAAGCATATCTATGAGCTGTTAGACTTAAAAATTGCTGAATGTAAGCTGATGACCGCAGGTATTAAAGGCGCTGCCATGCCCAATCGGCGACTGCGCGTCGCTACCAAATACGTCAACGTCGCCCGCAGCTACTTTGCCAGTCAAGGCCAGCAAGTCGACGTCATTAAGCTCTATGGCTCAATGGAGCTGGCGCCACTGGTAGGCTTGGGCGACTTAATCGTCGATGTCGTCGATACTGGCAACACTCTACGCGCCAATGGTCTTGAGCC
>JAUNVX010000162.1 GCA_030540615.1 Psychrobacter sp.
AATTGACTTATTAATGACAAGCTTCCTAACGACAAGCTTATTTATAAATAATGAGGGCGACTGATGAGCAATACAAGCGCCATGAATGGTTAAGACAGAGCCACATTGCTAATAATAGGCTTGTATACCAAGTCGCAATATTAGAATACTAACCGTATCCAAGCATAAATTGATTGTATCAAAAAAGGGCCGTTTAGCAACTAAACAGCCCTTAATATCGAGACTCTATATTATCTTTAGCTTGACTCAAGCCGTCTTAATGAGCCGTCTCTCCGGCCAAAAAGAACCAAGTATCAAGGACAGAATCAGGGTTTAATGACACTGAGGTAATGCCTTGATCCATTAGCCACATAGCGAGGTCTGGGTGATCAGATGGGCCTTGACCACAGATACCAATATATTTGCCTTGCTTACGGCAAGCTTCGATAGCCATAGACAATAGCTTTTTGACAGCAGGGTCACGCTCATCAAACAGATGCGAGACAATGCCAGAGTCACGGTCAAGACCTAAAGTCAGCTGGGTCAAGTCATTGGAACCAATAGAGAAGCCATCAAAGTGCTCAAGGAACTCTTCGGCCAACAGGGCGTTAGTCGGCAGCTCACACATCATAATGACTTCAAGACCATTCTCGCCACGTTTAAGGCCATTTTTGCCCAGCAACTCAATGACTTTTTTGGCTTCATCCGTGGTGCGAACGAATGGAATCATAATCTTAACGTTGGTCAATCCCATGTCATCACGAACGCGTTTTAGCGCTTGGCACTCAAGCTCAAAACAGTCACGGAAATTGTCAGAGACATAACGGCTAGCACCGCGGAAGCCAAGCATTGGGTTCTCTTCTGATGGCTCATAAAGCTTGCCACCGATTAGGTTGGCATATTCGTTAGATTTGAAATCTGACATACGAACGATGACCGGCTGCTCGCGGAAGGCAACGGCTAGGGTAGCGATACCTTCAACTAATTTGTCCACGTAAAAGTCTACGGGAGAGGCATAACCAGCAATACGCTCATTAATCGCTTGAGTCACTTCACGTGGTAAGCTGTTCATATTGAGTAGGGCTTTTGGATGTACCCCAATCATACGGTTAATAATGAACTCAAGACGGGCAAGACCAACGCCTTGATTGGGCATTTGGGCAAATGAGAAAGCGCGGTCTGGGTTGCCAACGTTCATCATAATCTTAAAGGCAAGCTCAGGCATAGACTCAATAGAGTTTGTCTGAACCTCAAAGTCCAATTGACCCTCATAGATAAAGCCTGTGTCGCCTTCAGCGCAAGATACTGTCACATCTTGACCATCACTCAATAGCTCTGTGGCATTGCCGCAACCGACGATGGCAGGGACGCCTAGCTCACGAGCGATAATGGCAGCGTGACAAGTTCGGCCACCACGGTTGGTGATGATGGCAGAGGCACGCTTCATCACAGGTTCCCAATCAGGGTCGGTCATGTCTGAGACTAGAACGTCGCCGTCTTGAACTTTGTCCATCTCATTCAAGTTATCAACGATTCGCACTTTTCCTGCGCCAATACGCTGACCGATTGAGCGACCTTCACATATGATTTTAGCGTCGCTAGTATTGATGACATAACGCTCCATGATATTGCTATCTTGGCGGCTCTTAACCGTTTCAGGACGGGCTTGAACAATATAAATCTTACCGTTATCACCGTCTTTGGCCCATTCGATATCCATCGCTGTGCCATAATGCTCTTCGATGACCAAAGCTTGCTTGGCCAGCTCAACCAACTCTTCGGTGGTCAAGGCAAACTGCATACGCTCTTGTTTATCAACATCGACGATTTGCGTGGATTTGGTGGTACTGCCTTCATCCCCATAAATCATCTTTTTATGCTTGCTGCCTAGATTGCGGCGAATGACAGACGGTCTGCCTGCTGTCAATAAAGGCTTAGATAAGTAGAACTCATCAGGGTTGACCGCCCCTTGAACGACCATCTCACCGAGGCCATAGCTGGCAGTGATAAAGACCACTTCATCAAAGCCACTTTCAGTATCTAAAGTGAACATCACGCCAGCAGCACCCGTTTCAGAGCGAACCATACGCTGAATGCCTGCAGATAAAGCCACGCCTACGTGCTCAAAACCTTTATGGACGCGGTAAGCAATAGCGCGGTCGTTATATAAAGAGGCAAAAACTTCTTTAATAGCAATTAAAACGTTCTCAATGCCGCGAATGTTCAAAAAAGTCTCTTGCTGTCCGGCAAAAGAAGCATCTGGCAAATCTTCAGCGGTGGCAGAGGAGCGAACAGCAACGGCGATGTCTTCACCAGCGCTCATCTCTTCAAAAGCTTGACGAACTTCTTGCTCAAGATCACTAGGTAACTCTTGATCGATAATCCAACCACGGATTTTTTTGCCAGTAGCGGTTAGCTTGTTAACGTCATTGACGTCCAAGTCTTTTAGTTCATTATTGATTTTGTCAATTAGACCAGTCTCGGTCAAAAATTTGTTAAAGGCATCGGCAGTGGTTGCAAAACCGCCCGGAACACTCACGCCAAGATCTGATAAATGGCTAATCATCTCACCCAAAGAGGCGTTCTTACCACCTACTTTATCGATGTCGTTTTTACCTAATTTGTCGAGGGTGATTACTTGTGCTGAGGCTGATGTCATGATAACTCCAGAAAATAAGGTTATTTATTTACGATTATAATGGCGGATTATACCGCTAATTTATCCAAAATTCGAGTCAATAAGTGAAAACTTATCAAAATTTAGGCAAGATTTTACCTTTTTGAGAATTAACTGGACTTTTGTCCACATAAATTAAGGTGTTAGCAGATATTGAAATAGTCAGAAAATAGGAGATAAAAACCTTCGATGCACAGCTTAAGCAGTCAAAAATCCCTAGCAAATAAAGAGTCACTAAATAAACACGCAAAGTACTGACTGAATTGATTGCTAGTTAGATTCATTTAGATACGGTTGTCGTACTATTAGTGATACTTTAAGGCGGCTCAATTATGCTAACATTGTTTTATATTAGGGGTATATTACGGTTATAATGGTGAGGGCTGACTAACAGCATCGGCTTAATGCCAAGTTCTATTGCTCATTGCCTCTGATCAATCATTGTAGCTTCATCCAATCTCACATCAGACCTACTTGAGGTTATGTATGCCCAGCACCCTTAGAAATAACGAACCAAAACCTACCATTCAAAATCGACACGCCCTAAATCTCACCAACTCTGAGTCGCTTCGAAGCGCTTTTTTTATTTCTGATGGGACGGCTATTACGGCTGAGACTCTAGGACGATCTATCTTAAGTCAATTTGCCTCAGTCCCTTTTGAGACTCGAGTATTGCCTTATGTAGACTCTATTGAGCGGGCAGAGGAAGCAGTAGAGCAAATCAACTTGGCCTATCAGCGTGATGGGATGTTGCCCTTGGTGTTTGATACCATTGTCAATCCTGAGATTCGTGAGAAGATTAACTCCGCCCAAGCTTGCAATCTTGATATGTATGAGGGCTTAATTGGCCGGATTGCCGATGAGATTGGCGTCGAGCCTGATGCCCATTCAGGTCATGCTCATGATCGGGTAGACTCTGAGACTTATAAAGCACGGATAGATGCGGTGCATTTCGCATTAGACAATGATGATGGGGCACGCACTCGGCACTATGATATGGCCGATATCATCTTAATCGGCGTGTCACGCTCAGGCAAAACACCAACCTCTTTATATTTAGCGCTACAATTTGGTATTAGAGCCGCTAATTATCCTTTGACAGAAGATGATTTGTATGACAATCAATTGCCCCAATCGCTTCGTCATCATAAGCAAAAGCTGTTTGGGTTGATGATTGATACAGATAGATTGGTCAGGATTCGTCATGAGCGAAAGGCAGGTAGCCGCTATGCGAGCTACCAGCAAGTTCAGCAAGAGCAGCGCGCTATTCAGGGCATCTATATCACTCATGGCATCCCTAGTATTGATGTCTCTGAGATGTCAGTGGAGGAGATTGCCACTAGAATATTGCAAATGACAGGTCTTAAGCGCCGCATTGGCTAAATTGCTTACTGCTATAAACCTATCCTTATCAAACTTAATGTTTCAAAGCTAGCGGCTATAAAACTAATAGCGACAAAGCTAACGGCTATAAAATCAGGGCGCTAGCCAATCGTAATAAAATACAACAAAGGTGACTGTATTGTGAGAGTTATAAAATTGAACCAGCAAATGTTATCCGCCAGTTTGGTTATGGCGATGGTCACATTAAGTGGTTGTCAAACCAATCCTTTTCATCGTGAGCCTGTACCAGAGCCGCGCTATGTTCCTACTATCATTTTAGGAGAGGCCCAAAATCTGACGATTTTGCCATCGCGCGTGCCTTGTAGCTCAGCTTTGCCCATGCAGTGCTTACTGGCTAAAACCGCCAACAGCGGGGAGATATTTCAGATTCCTTATGACTGGATTGAGGGCTTTGCAGCGCGGCCAGGAATAGAGTATCAGATTATAGCGAGACCTCAAGTGGATGAAGGGCGTCAGCAGCCAACGGGGCATTGGACCCTACAAACGATTAATTCGCAGCGCTAATCCACTACCATCAATTTTACCAATTACAATATCGACCATTAGCCAAGTGCTATTAAGGTATTAATGGTCAGATAAAGGCTCTGGTATAGACCATTACAAATTAGCCAAAGAGGATATCATGGGAAAAAAACGCAAAGATGATGATAATAATGACATCAATGGCATCACTACTGACGCGGCCAATACAAGCATTGGCGCGACTTCGATTGCTATGCCAGAGGGTGCTACAGATCCGGTAGTGCAACAAAAGATTGAGCATACTCATGAGCAGGTTAAGGATGATATCTTGCATCATCCCAACTTAATTAGCCCTTTAGATGACAATCGAATCGAGCTTAACTCAGGCTTTACCAAAGATTCAGAACGCATCAAAACAGATGATCATGAGTTTGAATATGATGCGGTTGTATTGGGAGCGGGGCCAGCAGGTGAGGCGGCGGCCATGAAGCTTGCCAAGTCAGGCAAAAAAGTCGCTGTAGTGGACCCACGTGACCAAGTGGGGGGTAACTGTACCCATGTCGGCACTATTCCTAGTAAGTCGCTGCGCCAATCAGTGTTTAACTTGATTAACTTTCGCCGTGATCCGATGTTTACCCAGTCGATGGATTATCATCAGGTACCGCTTAATAAGGTATTGGCCAACGCCCGGCGAGTAGTACGCCAACAGGTACATACCCATACGCGATTTTATGAGCGTAACCAAATTGACGTTATTAACGGCTGGGCAAGCTTTGTTGATGCGCATACTTTAAGAATAGCCCGCGATGACAATAATGCGGTAGAGACCATTACCTTTAATAAGGCCATCATTACCGTGGGCAGTCGCCCTTATCGTCCTGACATGCTCGACTTTGACCATCCCCGTGTGTTTGACTCTGATAAGATTTTGCAGATGGACTATGTGGTCAAAAAGATTATTATTTACGGTGCGGGCGTCATTGGTTGTGAATATGCGTCTATCTTTACGGGCCTTGGGTATAAAGTCGATCTCATTAATAACAAAGACCAATTGTTAAGCTATCTCGATGCTGAGATTAGTGATGCGTTGTCGCATGACTTTAGACAATTTGGGGTATTGATTCGCAATAACGAAGAGATTGACAGGTTAGAGACTCGGGATGACTGCGTCATCTTGTACCTTAAAAGTGGTAAAAAGATTAAGTCAGATGCCATACTTTGGTGTAATGGCCGCTCAGGCAATACCGAGACGCTAAATCTAGCAGCGATAGGCTTAACTGCTAATAGCCGCGGTCAGCTCAAGGTCGATGATACTTATCGCACGGAAGTGGACAACATTTATGCCGCTGGTGATGTCATTGGCTGGCCTTCACTGGCCTCAGCCGCTTACGACCAAGGTCGCTGCGCCGCGGCATTTATGGTAGGGGATCAAGACGCTGAGCCTGTCTCAAGCGTGCCTACTGGTATCTACACCATCCCCGAGATATCCAGTATCGGTAAAACGGAGCAAGAGCTAACGGATGAGAAAATCCCTTATGAAGTCGGCCAAGCCTTTTTCAAGCATTTGGCACGCGCACAGATCATCGGTGAGCGGACTGGGGTACTTAAGATATTATTCCACCGCGAGACTTTAGAGCTGCTAGGCATCCACTGTTATGGCAATCATGCTTCTGAGATTATCCATATCGGCCAAGCGGTGATGAAATGCAACCACACTTTAGAGTATTTTAT
>JAUNVX010000163.1 GCA_030540615.1 Psychrobacter sp.
ACGCTAAGCGCTAGCAGTCCAGATGAGCTATTAAAAAAAGCCACAGGTTGGCAAGTCCCTATCTCACAGCTGCCTTACTGGATATCGGGGCATCCTGCACCCTCTGATAGCAGTCAACAGCTTGATGCCAATGGGCGATTAGTAGCAGCTGTCAATGGCAACTGGAGCGCAAGCTTTGATTATCAGGGCAATGAAACCCTCCCGAGCAAAATTACGGCGCATCATGCTCAAGGCCAAAAGGTTATCTTGACGATTAATCATCAAAATACCAAATAACATGATGCTAACTTCATGCTGACCTCTCAAACAGTGTTTGATCAAAGCGCAATAGCCAGTTCCTCATCACCAAGCCTGCCAAAAGGTAGGCCCGTGCTGAGCTTACCTGCCTATGCTAAAATTAATTTATTTTTACACATTATCGGCAGGCGTCCAGATGACTATCATGATTTGCAAACTGTCTTTCGCTTGCTCAATTGGGGCGATACCCTTCACTTTTGGCAAGGCGACCTTATCCCCGTTCAGTCGTCTCTAGGGGCTTCTCAGTCGCCCTCAGCCTTGACATTTGTTAAGTTGATGGCGGCTGAGCACATCACTAGCAATATCGCTGATAATCTTATCGTCAAAGCCGCCCAAGCGCTGCTAGACTATCTCTATGTGACTAATAACCAGCATAGCCCATCTCTACCAACGGCGCTGTCACAGGTTAGTATTACGGTAGACAAGCTCATTCCCATGGGCGCAGGATTGGGAGGCGGATCGTCCAATGCAGCGACCACTTTGCTGGCTTTGAACCAGCTTTGGCAATTACAGCTAAACCAAAGCCAGCTCCTTGATATTGCAGCGACGATTGGGGCTGATGTGCCTATTTTTATTTGGGGAAAAGATGCTATTGGCGAAGGCATCGGTGAGCAGCTGACCAGCATTGAGTTGCCCCCCCAGCGCTATCTACTATTGTTTCCCAACGCCCATATCAATACGGCTCAGATTTTCGCTAGCCCTAATCTATTACGTAGCTGTTCTCTTATTGACCATCAACGTGTGATAGATGAGCAACAGCAGTATCTATTTGACTTGCAACCCCCTTATCAGAACGTCTTTGAGCCTATTGTTAGCCGCTTATCATTAGATATTCGCCAGGCTTTGGATTATCTAAATTATGTGAGTACTGAAATAACCACGTTATTTTCAATCTCACCGAGTTTGACACCTAAGCCGAGACTGACAGGCTCTGGCAGTACAGTATTTTTGCCTTTGCCTACGTTAGATAACGGGCTATATTTTGAGACCCATCAGCTGCTCTCAGACCTACTGCCACTTTGGATGGACCATGCACCTTGCCCTGCTCAAGTCGTCACTAGTTTATGCTCGATAATTGACTAGATGGTTAGGGTTGGAATCTCTCTAGATAGGTAGATGCGGGATTGAGGCGAGGGTTAGCATTGATTGATCAAATTTAGCCGAACGTCCCTTAATCCTATTAATAAGGGCCAAGGGTTAGGTGATGGACGCAAGCGGATTGTGATAAAAGACTTGCAAATTGCTTTTTTTACCTTATAATAGGTCGCCCATAAAGGGGTATAGCCAAGTTGGTAAGGCATCAGGTTTTGATCCTGACATCCGTTGGTTCGAGTCCAGCTACCCCTGCCATATTTTTAGTTGAGTTATCGCTAAAGTTAAGAGCATTTTTGATAGCTTTGCTCTGATTTTTGTTTAGAGTGCTAGACAATAGCTTAACTAATAACCGTGTTCCACCCTCAATTGACAACTTGTTAATTGACAACACTATCGCTACTTCGGTATAGTTCGCAACGAACACCGTCATTGTCTTAATGGTGCTAATGATATGATTGGCGATTAGGACAATACTAGCTTAAGGTGACTTGTGTTGTAGATTGATTCTATCGAGCTGTTTTGATAATCAGTGCTACCAATACAATAAGCAAGACGATAAAATAACAGTAGCGCTTTAGTTTACTGTTTTTCAGCTTACAGGGGTATAGCCAAGTTGGTAAGGCATCAGGTTTTGATCCTGACATCCGTTGGTTCGAGTCCAGCTACCCCTGCCATTTTTATGGCATCTTCTGCATTGTTACCATCATCCTTTTCTTATTTTGAGCAGTTTGTCACTGCTTAGCGGTCACTGCTTGAGTCAATCACAGGACTTTAGTCATGCCTTATTTGGCGATTTTCACGGGTAACGCCCATCCCGAATTAGCAAAAACCGTAGCCGACCATCTTCATATTCCTCTAGGCAAAGCCGATGTGACTCGCTTCTCAGATGGCGAAATTGCTGTTGAAATCAAAGAGCATGTCCGTGGCAAAGATGTCTTTATCTTGCAGCCCACTTGTGCCCCAACGAATGACAATTTGATGGAAATCATGGTAATGGCTGATGCTCTGCGCCGCTCTAGCGCCGGCCGCATTACCGCCGTCATGCCCTACTTTGGTTATGCTCGTCAAGACCGCCGTCCTCGCTCAGCTCGCGTGCCTATCTCTGCTAAAGTGGTCGCTGATATGCTCAATATCGTGAGCATTGACCGGGTTATGACTGTAGATTTGCACTCCGATCAGATTCAAGGCTTTTTTGATATTCCAGTAGACAATATCTACGGTACTCCTGTGCTATTAAAAGATTTGAAGCAGCAAGGCTATGATAACCTAATGGTGGTGTCTCCTGATGTGGGCGGTGTCGTTCGTGCTCGAGCCATGGCCAAACAGCTAGGTGATACCGACCTTGCTATTATTGACAAACGCCGCGCTCGTGCCAATGAGTCGCAAGTGATGCACATCATTGGTGACGTCCGCGACCGTGATTGCGTTATCGTGGACGATATGGTGGATACAGCGGGGACCTTATGCAAAGCCGCTCAAGCGCTTAAAGACAATGGCGCGCGCCGAGTATTGGGCTATATTACCCATCCTGTGTTGTCAGGCAATGCGCTAAAGAATATCAGTGAGTCTGTCATTGATGAAATCGTGGTGACAGATACTATCCCGTTGTCTGAAGCCGCCAAGGCCTGCTCCAAAATCCGTCAAGTGACTATCGCTCCTATGCTAGCTGAGAGCCTGCGTCGTATTAATAATGAAGAGTCAATCAGCGCTATGTTTGAATACATCAGCTAATGATTGGTCAGTATAATTTTTAGCTGCCTGACAAAAACCGCCACCATCATGAGTGGCGGTTTTTTATTATGGGGTATCATTGGATTTTGTATTCAAAACGGCGTATAATACGCCCTCTCCTTTTACCTATTGTTTGTCAAAATCTCAATGGCTATAAGTTAGCGTTTTGAGTCTTGCAGACATCAGTTACTAGGATTTTTGATGTTCGGCTATTGCTGCTGGTCGCAAGCGTAATAGAGCGACATCCTTCATAAAATATTAAGGATACTCCCATGAGTAATGATCTATATACGGTGAAAGGCATTGCCCGTTCACTAGAGCAGCAGGGCAAAGGTGCGAGCCGCCGCCTGCGTAAGCAAAACTTAGTGCCTGCTATCGTCTATGGTGGTAACGAAGAGCCTACAGCACTTTCTATCCGCATGAACGAGATGGTAAAATTCCTTGAAAATGAAGCTTTCTTTTCAAGCATCCTGACCATCGTCATCGATGGTGAAGAGCATCAAGCGGTTATCAAAGATTTGCAGCGTCATCCTGCTAAAGGCTTCCCGATGCATGCTGACTTCCAGCGCATTATTAAGGGTCAGAAAATCCATATGAACGTGCCTGTGCATTTCGTTGGCCGTGAAGAAGCTCCAGGAACCAAAGCCAGTGGCGTATTGTCTACTCTGGTTGCCGATCTTGAAATCGTATGTCTACCATCAATGCTGCCAGAATATCTTGAAGTTGATGTCTCTAAGATGGAAATCGGTGATTCTTTACATCTTACTGACGTGGTATTGCCAGAAGGCGTTATCCTTCAAGAACTTGAAGTTGAAGACTTTGTTGACCGTACTATTGCTAACATGCAAGCACCTACGGTTGAAGAAGTGGATGAAGATACTGAAGACGAAGTCGATGCTGATGAAGTACCTGCTACTGAGCAAGGCGGCGAAGGTACTCATGGCGATGGTGACAGCTCAGAAGGCGGTAGCGAAGAGTAGTAGCCACGCTATCCTCAAGCTGAACACTTGCTAATGATTGGGGGGTGCTTGTTGCATCCTCTGAATAGCAGTTACCAACGACCAGTCCATAAAATAAAGGCATATAATATGCCTTTATTTTTGTCTATAATTTGCCTATTTAGTGTCTTTATCTATTGAGGTAATACGTAAAACTAATGGCTTACCTATTTTATTGATTCGCCTGTTTTTATTCATCGGTTGATGATTCAATGCTCAACCTCAATACTCTTTTTAGCCTGCAAAAATCCCTATTATAAAGCGAGAGTCTCATGCGACCCCTTAAGCTCATCGTCGGTCTAGGTAATCCTGGTGCCCAATACGCTTTGACCCGTCATAACACTGGATTTTGGTTTGTGGCACGGCTGGCGCAAGATTATGGTATTGAGTTGACGGCTGACAAAAAATTCCATGGTCTAACAGGCCGAGGTCAAATTGCCGGTCAGGACGTGCGCTTGTTAATGCCTAATACCTTTATGAATAAATCTGGTCAGTCTGTGGTGCCGCTAGTGAACTTTTATGGTATCGACAATGATGAGATTCTCATCGCCCATGACGAGCTAGATATAGATGCGGGTAGTATTAAGCTAAAAACGGGCGGTGGTCATGGTGGTCATAATGGCCTTCGTGATATTGCCCCGCATATTGGTAATAACTTTCATCGACTTCGAATTGGTATCGGCCATCCTGGTCATAAGTCTAAAGTCAGTGCTCATGTCTTATCAAAGCCAAGTGCTGATGAGCAGACAGCTATTGAAGCCGCGCTTGATGTGGCCGCCGATAATATTGGATTGTTGGTTAAAGGTGATATCGAAAAAGCGCGTAATCAAATTAATAGCTTTAAACTTCCTGACTAGGGCGGGATATCGGCATTGGTTTAAATATTGTCTTTAGTATTGTGACAAATTGCTAATTTGGCTTTAACTTATGCTATTGAAACCTTATATAATAGCGAGGCCTATGATTAGATAGCCCTTTATCCAAAGTTGCCCTTTATCTAACACCCCAATATGCTCAATAGACCCTGTTTGACAGCCCCATTTATCGCTTATTTTAAGGAACTCTATGTTACTTACTCTCCTAAAATGCAAACTTCATCGCGCCCGCGTTACTCATGCCGACCTTCACTATGAAGGCTCTTGTGGCATCGATAGTGACCTGCTCGATTTGGCCGGTCTTCGTGAAAACGAGTCTATTGACATCTATAATGTCACCAACGGTAAGCGTTTTCGCACTTATGTCATCCGGGCAGAAGCAGGCTCTGGCATTATTTCTTTAAATGGCGCTGCGGCTCATATGGCAGATTTGGGTGACATCGTTATCATCTGTGCCTACGCGCAGATGGATGAGGCTGAAGCTGACCAGCATCTACCCAAACTGGTCTACTGCGATGAGAACAACCGCGTCAAAGGCACGGCCAATATTATCCCCGTTCAGGTGGCTTAATAGCTACTTTAGTCTCTGACAGTTAGGGTTAGTTTTGTCACTGGCAAAGATTTTTTGTATCAAAAAGGCGTCACCGTGATTGCGATGACGCCTTTTTTATAATCAATTATTTTTATGGATAATCATTTTGATAAGTAATTATTAACTTTATATTGCTTAGAGTTTAGTCATCGGCATGAGCTTTTTGATATTCGGCATGCTCAATTTGATAAAGAGCGCCTAAACGCTGCTGCAAGCCTTTATCCAAAATCTTGCGGGCCTCTTTAAAGAACTCTTTTTCTTCTTCCTCAAAGTGATGACGCACTTCATGAATCAGCTCAGCACAGGTCTCATCCCATGTCTCTTGACTAACGCGGCCATCATCCAAGGTACTCATCATCTCATCCATTTCGTGATGCTCAGTGATGGCATGACGTGATAAATCAAGGCCTTCATCATGTTGCATAACGGGAATATATAGATGACGCTCTTCTGCGGCGGCATGTGCTTTTAGCTCCATTTTGAGCGCTTCATAAAGCTCACGGCGCTTGGCAGGCGCTTTGGCTTTTTCGAGTTGGTCACATAAATCGCGCTGAACATCATGTTTGGCGATTAAGGCGCTGAAGATATCAAGGTCTAAACT
>JAUNVX010000164.1 GCA_030540615.1 Psychrobacter sp.
ATTCGTATGGCGAATTCATCCATCAAACTGTGACTGTACCCACAAAAAAACCAGCAATTCGCTGGTTTTTGAATAACACTCGATAGTCTTTAATTAGCAGTGGCTGGTTGTTAATTAACCATTACAGGGCGTCTTAAAAGCCGCATCAATTGCCTTCTTTGACGAACAAATAACCTTTGCTTCGGACAGTTTTGATACGTTTTGGGTTCTCAGGATCATCACCGATTTTAGGACGAATACGTGAAATTCGAACATCGATAGAACGATCTTGGCCATCGTATTCAATACCACGTAAGCGCTCAAAGATGTCTTCACGCGATAAGATTCGGCCTGCATTTGAAGCCAACAACCAAAGTAGGTCATATTCTGCACTGGTAAAATCAACCAACTCATCATTTAAAGTCACTGAACGACCACCATTATCGATGACCAACTCGCCAAACTCTAGACGCTGAGGAACGTCTTCAGAAGGGGCATTCTCTGAGCGGCGTAGCAATGCACGGATACGAGCCAATAAGACACGTGGCTGAGCAGGTTTGGCAACATAGTCGTCCGCACCCATCTCAAGGCCTAGTACTTGATCCATATCTTCGGTTCGGGCAGTAAGCATCAAAATAGGATGTTGGTAATGCGGTCGAACTTCGCGGCAAACCGTTAACCCATCACTGCCAGGGAGCATGACGTCTAATACCACCAAGTCAGGCTGTTCGTTGACAATACGGCGGATAGCGCGGTTACCATCAGTTTCGATAGCAACTTCAAGGCCGTTTTTTACCAAGTAATCTTGGGTGAGCATCGCCAAACGCTCGTCATCTTCAACGATTAGGATTCGCGGGGTGTTGTCTTCTTCAGAGGTAGCCATTGTTATATCCTTAAATACTAACGAAATAGATCAAAGTTGCCATGCAATTATGATAAGAATTAAAAGCCAATAATAACTGCGTCATCGTTTAATCAAAGTGAATGAACAGAATAAAATTACTAGATTACTCTCTTAAATATTATCCACAACTATAAATAGCAGACTTAGGGTAAGGCGTCACTATAAGTTATGCATAATCAACAGCTCATTAAGAAAAGCGATACATTATGATAGAGATAATGACCTGTTTACACTAGCGCTTTTCTAATCGAACCTTTAGAGGTAAATTCTTTTAAATTCTACTCTAAAACCGTGATGAATACTACATATTACCATGATAGACGCTTGGGTAAACAATTTAATTTTATTTACTGATTGTCAATAAAATCTAGCTGAGAAACGCCTTTCATTCAGCCATAAAAAAACAGCCCAAGATAGGCTGTTTTTTTATAAAACTTCTAAATCAGTCAAGCTTAACTCATCAGAGATTAAGCACGGTTTTTGAATTTTCTAATCGTTTCAAGCTGAGCAACGGTTTCAGCCAATGAAGCAAGCGCTGCACTGGTTTGTAGACTGTCACTTTGGTTGGCTAGCATCTGTTCAGCTTGACGACGCGCTTCAACGATTCGGCTCTCATCTAAGCTGCTCGCTCGCATTGCCGTATCGGCCAATACGGTAATCATCTTAGGCTGAACTTCAAGGACGCCACCAGACACATAGATAACTTCTTCATTACCATCAGCAGTCTGAACGCGCATCGGACCAGGTTTGAGCAAGGTAATAAGAGGAGTATGGCCGGGCAACACACCAATCTCACCTTCGCTACCTGTGGCTATTAACATCGTAATCGGGCCTGAGTAAAGCTCTTCACGAGCACTAACTACGCGGCACTCTAAAGTGGAAGCGGCCATGCAAATCTCCTACAAGTTACTGCTTTTAAATTATCATCAATAGCGCCCATCTTATGACAACATAATAGACGCTATTGACCCTTTTTAATTAAGCAGCAGATTTAAGTTTTTCAGCTTTCGCAATCACTTCGTCAATGCCACCAGCCATATAGAACGCTTGCTCTGGAAGGTCATCGTACTCACCTGCGATAATCGCTTTAAAGCCAGCGATAGTATCACGAAGGGCAACATACTTACCTGGAGCGCCGGTAAAGACTTCGGCCACGTGGAATGGCTGGGACAAGAAACGCTGAATCTTACGAGCACGGTAAACCACTAGCTTATCTTCTTCTGACAACTCGTCCATACCCAAGATAGCGATAATGTCTTTTAGTTCTTTATAGCGCTGCAAGACTTCTTGGACGCCACGAGCCACGTTGTAATGCTCTTCACCAATCACCAAAGGATCAAGCTGACGTGAAGTAGAATCTAGCGGATCAACCGCAGGATAAATACCTTGTGAGGCGATATCACGGCTTAGTACCACAGTCGCATCTAAGTGAGCGAAAGTCGTGGCTGGAGAAGGATCGGTCAAGTCATCCGCAGGAACATAAACCGCCTGAACTGAAGTAATTGAACCAGATTGAGTAGAGGTAATACGCTCTTGAAGCTGACCCATCTCTTCGGCTAGTGTTGGCTGATAACCGACCGCTGAAGGCATACGGCCTAGCAGTGCTGACACTTCAGTACCAGCTAGAGTATAACGATAGATATTGTCAACGAACAATAGAACATCACGGCCTTTGCCAGTGGCAGGGTCTTTTTCGTCACGGAAATACTCCGCCATCGTTAGACCGGTCAGAGCAACCCGTAGACGGTTACCTGGTGGCTCATTCATCTGACCATAGACCATGGCAACTTTAGACTTGCCAAAATCTTCGGTATTAACAACGCCCGCTTCTTGCATCTCATGATAGAAGTCATTACCTTCACGAGTACGCTCACCCACACCAGCAAATACGGATAGTCCTGAGTGCTTCAAAGCGATGTTGTTAATCAATTCCATCATATTAACGGTTTTGCCAACACCAGCACCACCAAACAGACCTACTTTACCGCCTTTAGCAAACGGGCATAATAGGTCAATAACCTTGATACCGGTCTCAAGTAACTCAGTGCTGTTTGATTGCTCAGCATAACTTGGCGCTTCGCGGTGAATAGACCAAGTCTCCTGAGTAGGTACTGGGCCTTGCTCATCGATAGGACGACCTAGCACATCCATGATACGGCCAAGCGTTCCTGTTCCCACTGGCACAGAAATAGGCGCACCAGTATTGGTAACGGATAGATTACGCTTAAGACCTTCAGTAGAGCCCATAGCAATGGTACGAACAATACCATCACCAAGCTGCTGCTGAACTTCTAGGGTAGTTTCGGTGCCATCAACTTTTAAGGCATCATAAATTTGGGGCACATCATTTCGGTCAAACTCAACGTCAATTACTGCGCCAATGATCTGTACAATACGACCGCTACTCATCGCGTTCTCCTTGAACTTCTAAATATAGGGGTAGTCAATTATGAAACAGCAGCAGCACCACCAACGATTTCCGAAATCTCTCGGGTAATCGCGGCTTGACGCAGCTTGTTATAAACCAACTGTAAATCGTTAATTAGGTTGCCTGCATTATCTGTGGCAGCTTTCATAGCCACCATTCGGGCAGACTGCTCAGAAGCAATGTTTTCCATGACCGCTTGATAGACGATGGACTCGACATACCGGCCTAATAGGCCATCAATTAAGCTCTTGATATCAGGCTCATAGATATAATCCCAACTGTGCTGGGTATCAATGGTACTGCCTTCATCAAGCAAACCTTCAGGCAACGGTACCAACTGGTTAATCGTTGGCTTTTGGGTCATGGCATTAATAAACTTGTTATAGACAAGATAAATGCGGTCGATATTGCCCTTGTTATAATCATCTAACATCGCTTGAACAGGCGCATTCAACTGCTCAAAGGTAGGGTTATCCCCATAATCTGTCAACGCTGAAGTGACTTTACCACCAAAGGTTCTAAAAAAACCAACACCTTTTGAGCCAATCACCGCAAACTCTGCTTGCACGGATTGCTCTTGGTAATCTTTAATCTGCCGTGTTAGCGCTTTAAATAGATTGATATTTAGTCCGCCGGCCAGACCACGATCTGAGGAGACAACAATAAAGCCAACGCGATTAACAGGCCGCGTCACCATATAAGGGTGCTTGTAATCAGAAGAAGCATGCACCAAATGAGAGATCACACGGCGCATACTATCAGCATAAGGGCGCCCAACTTGCATACGCTCTTGAGCACGGCGCATTTTACTGGCCGCCACCATCTGCATGGCGCGCGTAATTTTTTGGGTACTTTTAATACTGGTGACTTTGGCACGAATTTCTTTTAAGCTTGCCATAATGGTTCCAATACGGTGGGGATATTATTCGAGAATAAAGACTAACCAGACATTGAGGTTTTATTACTTTAAGGCGTCAATACTGTACTACTTTAAGTCACGTCGCTTTAAATTAAGACGCTTGAGTCATGACTGCTAATTAAAGCCTTTATGACTAAGCAGCATAAACTAAAGCAAACCGTTTTAAGTTAAAAAACCAAGACATTAATCAAAGTAATAAAATCTAATATAGCTGTTAGTGCGCATCCCGTAGCCTATTGCTGTAATAGAATGACGCACTAACTTTTATACTTTCTGACTATAACTCAATCATTAAAAGCTATGATTTTGTTTAAACGTTTCAACAGATGATTTTAGGCGCGACTCAATATCATCATTATAGTTGGCAGTCTCGTTAATCTCACGCATCAAATCGCCTTGCTCATCATACATGTAGCGAAGGAATGCTTCTTCAAAGCTGCCAATCTTTTCAACAGGCACGTCAGCAAGATAACCTTCGTTAGACGCATAAATTACCGCCGCTTGCTCAGCCACGTTCATAGGCTGATATTGCTTTTGCTTCATGAGCTCGGTCACGCGCTCACCATGCTCAAGCTGTTGCTTGGTCGCATCATCAAGATCAGAGGCAAACTGAGCAAAGGCCGCTAGTTCGCGGTACTGAGCCAATGCGGTACGGATACCACCAGAGAGCTTTTTAATAATCTTAGTTTGCGCCGCGCCGCCCACACGAGATACCGAAATACCAGCGTTAACGGCCGGACGGATACCTGAGTTGAACAAGCTTGACTCTAAGAAAATCTGACCATCAGTGATTGAAATCACGTTGGTTGGAACGAAAGCAGATACGTCACCCGCTTGGGTTTCAATGATAGGCAGCGCGGTTAACGATCCTGTCTTACCTTTGACTTCACCTTTGGTGAACTCTTCAACATACTCAGCATTAACACGTGAAGCACGCTCTAGTAGACGTGAATGAAGATAGAAGACATCCCCAGGATAAGCTTCACGGCCTGGCGGACGACGAAGCAGCAAAGAGATTTGACGATAGGCTACCGCTTGTTTGGATAAATCATCAAATACGATTAACGCGTCTTCACCGCGGTCACGGAAGTATTCACCCATGGTACAGCCTGAATAAGGGGCGATGTACTGAAGGGCAGCTGGTTCAGAAGCAGAGGCGACGACCACAGTGGTGTAAGCCAATGCGCCTGATTGCTCAAGCTTACGCACCACGTTGGCAATGGTAGAGCGTTTCTGACCGATGGCCACATACACACATTTAATACCAGAGTCTTTTTGCGCGATAATAGCATCGATGGCCAAAGCCGTCTTACCGGTTTGACGGTCACCAATGATAAGCTCACGCTGACCACGGCCAATAGGAATCATCGTATCAACCGCTTTATAACCTGTCATTACTGGCTGATCAACAGACTGACGAGCGATAACCCCAGGGGCAATCTTTTCGACTTTATCCGTGAGCTTAGCGTTGATAGGACCTTTGCCGTCAATAGGATTACCCAAGGCATCTACAACACGGCCAAGTAGTTCAGGACCGACCGGCACTTCTAAGATTCGACCCGTACAGTAGGCTTTTTGACCTTCTTGCAAGGTTAAATACTCACCAAGTACGACCGCGCCGACTGAGTCACGCTCTAAGTTAAGTGCCATGCCATAAACATCGCCCTCAAACTCGATCATCTCGCCGTACATGGCATCTTCAAGACCATGAATCTGCACGATACCGTCAGATACTTTGACAATCGTGCCTTCATTTTTTGCAGTTGCACCTGCATCAAGGTCTTGAATACGCTGCTTAATCAGATTACTGATTTCCGCTGGATTCAATTGTTGCATTGCC
>JAUNVX010000165.1 GCA_030540615.1 Psychrobacter sp.
GCTTATCACTTGGGCAAAAAAGCCTTGGATGATGAAAATGTCAGTCATAGCAGTCAAGGTCCTCAGATGCCTGTTACCTCCATTGAAGGTCAGCGCAGTATTGAAGGACAGAGCATTGATAAGGACGGTTTACCGGTGACCCATCCCCTTGACCAAGCCACACCTTATGAGTATCGCCCCGTAGATGCCAATGATTACGTAAGCGCTACCCCTGCCAAGCGTCAGGCGACTAAGGAGTTAGATTAATGGCGAATACTGTAGCAAATATAGAGACTCCTAATGTGGTAGAGAATGCAGGGGTGACCGCAGTTAATACAACTGAGCAAGCGCCTTTTTCTCATATGGTCAACCCAGATGGTAGCCCGCGTGATGTTGATAGCAATCAGCCAATCATTATGGCCACGCAGCCGCAAGAGGAGCAAGTTGCCGTAGTGCCTATTAATGGTGATGCTGGCACGACTCCGATGCTCGCGACTATCCCTATGGGACATGGATTAGCATTGGCCGGGATATTATTCACTATTGGTCTTTGCGGCGTTATGGTAAGGCGTAACTTCTTATTTATGCTGATGAGCCTTGAGATTATGATGAACGCGGCAGCCCTAGCGTTTATCGTTGGCGGTAGCCGCTGGTTAGACCCAGATGGTCAGATTATGTTTATCTTTATTTTGACTTTAGCGGCAGCAGAAGCGGCCATTGGCCTTGCCATACTATTACAGTTTTATCATAAGCGTGGGCATCTCGATGTCGATAGCGCCAATGAGATGAAAGGATGATGACATGAGCTTATTACCATTAACCTTTATATTTCCGCTCATTGGCTTTTTGATTTTAGCCTTTATGCGCGATCGTTTGACAGAGCAGGCAGCGAGTTTCGTCGGTGTCGGCAGTATGGGTTTGGCCGCTTTATGCGCCTTAGTGACCTCCGTCTCTTATTTGACCAGTCATGATCCTAGTACGGTGGTGAATTTACCGCTTTGGACTTGGCTGCAGGTAGGCGATTTTGCGCCCAGATTCGGTTTGGATTTTGATGGCTTGGCCTTGACTATGACTGGCGTCATCACTGGGGTGGGTTTTTTAATCCACCTATTTGCCTCGTGGTATATGAAAGGCGATAGCGGATTTGCTCGCTTTTTTAGTTATATGAATTTGTTCGTTGCTAGTATGCTGCTATTGGTTCTAGCCGATAACCTATTATTGTTATACCTTGGCTGGGAAGGCGTGGGTATCTGCTCTTATTTATTGATTGGTTATTATTTTCATGACCGCGCCAATGGACGAGCAGCGATGAAAGCCTTTACTGTGACCCGTGTGGGTGATGTGTTTTTGGCTTTTGGATTGTTTTTATTGTTCCGCGAGTTTGGTACCTTAAATATCCAGCAGATTATCACCACAGCGCCGCAAGTGTTTACCGTTAATAATCCGACCTTGATTCTAGCCACTACCATGTTAGTGGGAGGAGCCATGGGTAAATCGGCTCAGCTGCCTCTTCATACTTGGCTTGCTGATGCGATGGCCGGCCCAACACCCGTATCTGCGCTGATTCATGCGGCTACGATGGTGACCGCTGGGGTCTATTTAATTGCTCGGATGCACCCATTATTTGAGCTGACTCCCGGTATCTTATTGTACTGGGTAGGCGGCGTTGGCGCATTAACGCTAGTCGTGGCTGGTTTTTGTGCTTTGGCACAAACCGACATCAAGCGTATTTTGGCCTATTCGACCATGAGTCAGATTGGTTATATGTTTTTAGCCTTAGGCGTAGGGGCTTGGCAAGGGGCTATCTTCCACTTGATGACCCATGCGTTTTTTAAAGCTTTACTGTTCTTATCTTCAGGAGCCGTGATATTAGCGGTTCATCACGAGCAAAATATCTTTAAGATGGGCGGTCTTCGTCACAAGATACCGTTAGTCTTTTGGTGTTATCTTGTGGGCGGCGGTGCTCTAGCAGCGATTCCTTGGGTGACAGTGGGCTTTTATTCCAAAGAGGCTATCCTTTGGGAGACTTATGCCACAGGCCATCAAGTGCTGTTCTATATGGGTGTGTTTGGTGCATTCCTCACCGCACTTTATACCTTCCGTATGATTTGGATTATCTTCTTTGGTGAAGAAAAAACCCATGCTCACAAGCTCTCAGGCAGCTCTTATTGGTTGCCACTGAGCGTGCTTTTAGTGCTTTCAACTGGGGTGGGTGCGCTTATTGTGCCGCCACTTCATGGGGTATTGCCAGAGAGCGTGGGTCACTTGATGGAGTTATCGGGTGAGGCTCATGGCAAACATACGGCTGAGTTTATCGCCATGGGGGCCATGCTAGCAGGATTGGCTTTAGCCGCGCTACTTTATGTGGTGGATAAGGGCCGATTCTTGACCCGCTTTAAACAGTCAAGCTTAGGCGGCGCAATCTATCATTGGTGCTATCATGGTCTTGGCTTCGATGCACTTTATGATTGGGTATTCGTCAAGCCTTTCTTATTCATAGGCAACTTGCTCAAGTCCGATCCGGTAGATAAGACATGGAACATATTGCCCATGATAGTATCAGTAGGCAACAAGGCCCTATCTGCAACACAGACAGGATCGCTTCGAGGTTATGCCACAAGCTTTGGCTTGGGCATGGCAGTACTGCTTGTGCTGGTAATGATGACGGTGGTGTAAGATGACAGGATTACAAGATGTTTGGCAGCTACCAGCCTTAATAGCAGTGCCTTTTATTGCAGGCTCATTGTGCTGGTTAGTTGAAAAAGTAAACAATCGATTGCCGCGTTGGATCGCTCTGATAGGCATGCTATTGACGTTTGCGTTGTCATTACAGATGTGGCACGCAGGTAGCTTTGCGGGTATGAGTGAGCAGGTAATCGCGCCGCAAACTCCAGTGCCTTGGATGGCAGAATTTGTGCTGCCTTGGATTCCCATTTTTGGTATTAGCTTTCATCTAGCACTAGATGGGATGTCATTGTTAATGGTGGCCTTAACGGCCTTGCTCGGTATCATGGCGGTGGGCTGCTCGTGGAACGAGATTCAGCGCCGAGTGGGGTTCTTTCATCTTAACTTGCTTTGGAGCTTGGGCGGGGTTATCGGGGTATTTTTGGCCATCGATATGTTCCTCTTCTTCTTCTTCTGGGAGATGATGCTGGTTCCTATTTATTTCTTGATTGCCATTTGGGGTCATGATGCTATCGGCGGTAAGACCAAAGAATATGCGGCTACCAAGTTCTTTATTTATACCCAAGCCTCTGGTCTTATCATGTTGGTCGGTATTTTGTTATTGGTAATTATCCACTATAGCAATACTCAGTTATTGAGCTTTAATTACGAAGACCTGTTAGGTACTCCGTTAGGGCCATGGGAATACCCCCTAATGCTTTGCTTCTTCATTGGCTTTGCCGTTAAGCTGCCTGTGATGCCTTTTCATGGTTGGTTACCAGATGCCCATGCTCAAGCACCTACGGCCGGTTCGGTAGATTTGGCAGGTATTTTGATTAAGACTGCCGCCTATGGTTTGATTCGCTTTGTATTGCCATTGTTTCCCAATGCCTCTCATGACTTTGCGCCCATTGCTATGACTTTGGGAACTATAGGTATCTTTTATGGCGCTTGGCTTGCCTTTATGCAGACTGATGTCAAACGCTTATTGGCTTACACCAGTATCTCGCACATGGGCTTTGTGGTATTGGCCATCTATGCCGGTACACTACTCAGCTTGCAAGGCCTCATGATTCAAATGCTTGCACATGGCCTTAGCTCAGCGGCACTGTTTATCATGGCCGGTCAGCTATACGAGCGTATGCATACTCGTGATTTGCGCCTGATGGGCGGAATGTGGGGTGAGTTCCGTTATTATGCCCCGCTATTGATGTTCTTTTGTGCGTCGTTACTTGGTATTCCAGGCACAGGCAACTTTATCGGTGAGTTCTTAATCTTGATGGGTACCTTTGCTCAGTATCCAGTCTATGTGGTCTTAGCAACGTTTAGCTTGGTATTGGCAGGATTGTACTCCTTGATTCTAATTTACCGCGCGCTATTTGGTGATAACAACGTTGAGCAGATTGCCGCAGAGCAAGCGCGTATCCATGCCCATCATGAAGCAGCTCTAGAGCAGCATGCGGTGGGGCCAGTAGGAGCCTCTGTCCCTAACACTGCTCTGGTGTCTCAATCAGCGCAGGAGTTGGCGCCTCTTTCTACCAGTGGGGCTGTAGCAACTGTGCCGACTGCTTTGATGCCGATTACGCCTCAACGTGTTCGCGACTTGGACAAACGTGAGATTTCCCTATTGCTAGTATTGGCCGCAGGTCTAGTTTGGTTGGGACTATATCCACAGCCTATGCTAGATACCTCAAGCCAAACGATGCAATGGATTAACAATGCCTATGTCTATAACGAAGTCTCTGTTAATCAAGAGCCCCTTCCTATAGATATGACGCAAACTTCTGATGCGATGGAGGCACGTTAAGTCATGACTGAAACGATGATGAATGATTTGATGGGACTGGCTCCTTTTGCACCGATATTTGCTGTGGTGCTGACCGTCCTAGTGGTCATGATGGCGATTGCTTTTAAGCGCTCTCATTTCGTCACTGGCACGCTCACGGTCATCGGGCTGAATATTGGCTTGGGTATCCTATTAGCGCAGATGCTAGGATTTTGGGATATCAGCTTAACACCTGATGCGATGCAACTGGCGGCTCAGCAGTTATTTGTAGTGGATAACTTTGCCCAGTTTAATATGGTGGTGATATTGATTGCGGCCTTAGCTTGCTGCACCTTATCTTATGCTTACCTTGACACCCTAAAAGACAATAAAGATGAGCTATATCTATTGATGCTGCTATCGACGATAGGGGCATTGCTCATGGTTTGTGCTCAGCACATGGCCTCATTCTTTATGAGTCTTGAGCTGCTATCTGTACCGCTGTATGGTATGTTGGCTTATACCTTTATGCGCTCGCAGTCTTTGGAGTCAGGGCTTAAGTACTTAGTACTATCCGCTACCGCATCGGCTACTTTGCTGATGGGAATGGCACTAATTTATGCTGATTTAGGCACTTTACACTTTAGAGGTATTGCCCAAATATTGCCGCAAGCATTTGGGTCACCCTTGGTGATTTTAGGCGCAGCATTAATGGTGTTTGCGGTTGCTTTCAAGCTGTCTGCTGCTCCATTTCACACTTGGACGCCCGATGTCTATGAAGGCGCACCTGCCCCTGTAGCGACTTTCTTGGCTTCAGTGAGCAAGGTTGCGATGATGGGGCTAGCGATTCGCTTTTTGACTGGTTCAGCTATTTTGGCTTTGCCATCTGTGCAGATGCTGATTATGGTCATCGCTACTTTGTCTATCTTAATCGGTAACTTATTGGCGATTCGTCAGACCAATCTTAAGCGTTTATTGGGTTACTCTTCCATTGCGCATATGGGATATGTGTTAATCGTTTTACTAAGTGTCGGACCTGGCGCTCAGTCAGTCTCTTCATTGTATATGGCCATCTATGCGATGACTTCCATTGGGGCATTTGGCGTCGTCACTCTAATGTCTAGTCCTTATCAAGTCACGGGTGAGGCAGACGAGTTGGTTCATTACCAAGGGCTGTTCTGGCGTCGTCCGGTATTGACCGCCGTGATGACTATTATGATGCTATCATTGGCTGGTATCCCACTGACCGCTGGCTTTATCAGCAAATTCTTTGCCGTTGTAGCTGCTGTTCAGGGTGGTCAATGGTTCTTAACAGCCATGATTATCGTGGGTAGTGCCATAGGATTGTTCTACTACCTACGGGTAATGTTAACCCTGTTTAAGCGTCCCAAACTCAATATCGAATACGATGCGACATGGCATTGGGGTGTGCGCGCAGGTGGGTTGATGGTCATTGGGGTGACGTTATTGGTGCTTTATTTTGGTATCTTCCCCAATACCTTATTGGTCTGGTCAGATTTGGCCCGAATTTGGTAAGGTTCAGGCGACTTTAGTCACCTTGTTACCCTTAAGTATTATTGATTCAGCCCCAAGTTATGATACGCTTGGGGCTGTTTTTATGGTCA
>JAUNVX010000166.1:0-2678 GCA_030540615.1 Psychrobacter sp.
AACAATCATAAGGAGTATCATGAAGTGACTATAACAAACACAAGGAGAATAACATACTAGAATAACTTAACCATCCACTCAATCACTTGAGTAAGGCCATTCTATCAAAACGCAAAATAAAATCCAAGTATGCAAATAAATTTTTTTTATCATGCAAAATCTATAGGCAAAAAAAAGACCAGCTAGGACATGGCTGGTCAAAGGACTAACTTAAGGAGGATGAAATCATGAAACAAGTATCATAGCGATAGAGAATGACTGTGGCTTTGGTTTTTGACTGCCAACGCCACAAAACGAATTATAATTAAACGCATTTTAAAATGCAAGTACGCTTTATAATTTTTTTCATGAATTTTCTATTGGCTGCTATGGTACTTACCGTTTGACATATACTGCACTATATCGCCATTGTGCATATAAAGCTTAACCGCTGATAAGGCGCAAGCCATAGACGTGACCTGATTGTCTATCTCACTGCACGTACCAAGCTGCAAATGGTAAAGCTCAGTATCACGATTATTATGGGGCAAAGTCTGCGCTATCTTGTCGTAACTCTCGTAAGCGTCCATCATGCACTTGACGCTATCGCCTTCATACTCGGCATTACCTAAGCACTTGCTGAATGACTTATCAACGCTGTCTTTTGTAATGCCATGGCTTACTACAGTGCTGCCAGTCGCACCTATTGCCAAACTAACCCCAATACCTATCGCTACCAAGACCGCCTGTAATCGCATGAGCCAATCCCCTATCTGATACATTTTGGCTAATATTATCATTGTTGGCTTGAATAACAATAGGTTTTTGACTACCGCCATCTAACCTTTGGGTTAAAGATGGCAAGCTTGGCAATTTAAGCGCTTGAGCTACTGGAAGCATATTGCCAACATTAAGACTAAAGGACTGAGTAGCGGGCATAAAATTATTTTTACTACCTTGGCCCATTCCTAGTAAGTCACTAGCCCACTCAAATCCCGGTATGCCTAGGCCGCTATTAGGTTTGCTTTTACTCTTGTCGTCATTTTTTGCGTTAGGCTTAGTAGGCTTAGGAGGAGAAGTAGGCTGCTTGCCCTTATCACTAGAAGCGGCCTTGGTATCTTGAGCCGATGCCTTGTTGTCAGCTGCGCCAGTCGTCTTACCAACTGTGACATTGTTTGCCTCAGCATAGTGTTTCAAAAACTTACCTTTCTGATACTCCATAAATTGCTTGGGTGACTTGCCTCTACCCCCGTTCACGTTCATGTTATTTCGCGTATCGCTAGTAAACCTAGTCTTACCAGCTACCGCTGTAACAAATCCCGGCCCCATATTGTGAGCCATGTAAAGATTTTCGCCAGTTACCGGGAGTCCATAACTTCTGAGGGTGGCGGCATTTTCTTTTGCCAAAAGCCCGGTTGCTAATGTATTAATCCTACTATTCCGCCGGGGGTCAGCGCTGGTCATGGCGTTACCCTTGGTAATGGGTGTCATGCCAATAGCCTTACCTGCTGCCGACCTAGCTAGACCATTCCATGTGCGCTGGGTAAACTGACCAACGCCTGTTGCGCCAGTTGGACTTATTTTGCCCGTCCAGCCATCTTCCATTTTGACCAAGCCGCGCAAAACCTTTTCATCAATGCCGTACTTTGAGGATGCCTCTTTTATGTATGAGTCAACTTGAGGGCCAAAACCTTTAAACTTACCGCTAGGCTTAATATCAGGGCCACTGTAAGAGACACTACCATCACTGCCACCGCCACCGTCACCGCCAAAAACAAAGTCTTTAGCCATGTCAGCCATGCCACTTGACCATTTTTGAAGGTTGCTACCGCTACCAAATAACTTACTGCCGCTATTGGTCAACTTATCAAAAAATGGCTTTAAGTTATCCTTCCAAACACTCACCATCTTTTCGGGTAAGTTATAGCGCTCGATAGAATCCGTCCAACGCTGAATATAAGGGGCTGCTGTACCGCCTATAAACTCGCCAGCTTTATCCCCTAGCCAGCCACCAGCGGCAATACCAGCCGCAGTACCAACCGGGCCACCAATAGAACCTATCACACCTCCAACCGTAGCTCCAATAGTTCCCCCGGCAAAACCGCCAACGGCCTCAGACTTGCCTTGTTGGTCTAGCCCATCCCAATTTAAGGCCAAGCCAGCCGCGCCAAGCAATGTTGCTAAAGGGCCTAAAAATTTTAACTTGCCAAGCTTAGATAGCCAGCCGGGGCCAGTGCGATTATTGCGGCCGCCGCCGCCGCCGCCAAGCAAGCTTCCTAGTAGGCCACCTACGCTAAAGCCACCGCCACCGCCACCGCCGTTGCGATTACGGCCACTTATTCTGTCAAGGATTCGCCTTAATAATCTCTCATTCTCACGATTGTGCCTCTCTTCATCCCTTGGTAAAGGCTCTCTACGCTTTAAAGCTCTAAGTTTATTTATACTCCACTTAGCACCTGCTCCAATAAACTTCGCCCCTCGACCGATGGGCGATAGCAGTTGCTTGGCCTCATGAAAACTATCAATCAATGGGTCAACGCCATGAGTATCGGTGTTAACCCCCAAGGGCCTAGCCGCATCTTTAAGGGCCTTGATTAAAGAATCACTGCTACCATCCCTTGCGCCGCCACCAGTAAATCGGCCAAGTTCATCCCGGCCATTGAGATTGCGCCTTCTATTGCCGCCATTGCCGCCATTGC
>JAUNVX010000166.1:2688-5952 GCA_030540615.1 Psychrobacter sp.
TGAATTGCTGTCGGATGAATCGCTGTCGCTGTTAGCTGAATCCCGATTGCCCTGACCTCTGTTAGATGCCGGGGGCGCGTTGCGTCTTGCCCCTCGTAACGGATCTGGCCTATCGCTTTGATTGCTATTAGATTGACGATTGCTAGACTGGCCGCCGCTGTTATTGGCGTTTGAGTTTGGCCCACTCATTGACCGGGCCTGATTAGATAATCGGGATCTGTTTACGCTATGGTTTAAGCGCTCAGTATTCCTAACTATCTGAGTAAGCTTAGTATTGGCTATTTGATTTTGTGAGGTGAGAATACGGATGATTTCTTGCGTATCATCGTTAATTGATTTTAGGCCCTTCTCCAATCGGTCATTACCGATAATAAAGCCGCTTTCATCGTAGTTTAAGATGGGCATAGCAGTACCTTAAATATGCGTATTATGATTGCGTAAATTATGGCACTGCTATGCCGCCAAGGGCTTAAGTGTTCCTAGTTGTAATTAAAACCTATGCTGTGATAATCACTCCTTAGATCCATAAGCTCAATCGCCCTTGATCCTTGGGTGTTAATCTTCACAAAGTCGTCATCAACTTTTTGAAAAGACGTTACCGCCACATGACCACAAGCATAATGGGTGTCTCTAATTAAGCGCTCAATCTTTGGTATATCCAAGGCGTAAGGGGTAATGACCACTAAATTTCTAGTCATTTCGTGCTTTTCTCCAAACTGCCTACCAGCATAAGCAATGAAGTAGGCTTGTATATTTGACTGGCTCATTGCTTCGGCTTCCATTCATAGACTAAAAAATGACATCCAGCCATCGTAACAGCCTGTATCAACTTAGAAAGGTTAAGGTCAACATTGATAATCTCTTTAATCTCAGTGGGTACCTCATTATCGTTAAGCAATTGATGCTTGGTTTGGCTATACTCTTCTAGCCATTCTACAAAGCAAGGGTTTAATGCGGTATAGTTGCTATTTAATCCATACTCAATAGTCGTGGGTACCCTGTTAAATTTATCCACATACTTAGGATAATTACTAGCAATAATCTGCCTTTGCATCTCGGTATATCTCAGTAAGAAGTCAAAATACAACCAACTTACATGATAATATTTACCGTTTTCTATCTTGGTGTATAAATCCGCCTCTTCGATGACTTTCGGCGCGGTGCCACCTCTAATATTTATCACGGGCATTAAATGCCATGCGAACGCGGCCAAGGCAAATAAAAAGAAGCTTACCTGTATAACCATTATAATATCATCACTCTTCATCAAAATATTCCTCTTCACCATCGGTAATAATCTCAGTAAATCCCACATCCTCCGGCTCTCCTTCGTTTAAAAATGAGTCCGGGTTATGCTCCATGCTTTCAAACTCTTTTAATCGCTCTAGCATTAATTGGTTTAATTCATCACGCCTGACATCCTCTTCCTCGCTCAAACCATCCAATAGCTTAAGCATACCTATGCGCTTTTCCTGAGCGCTTTGCTGTAGGTCATCAGGTGCAATGCCGTAAAGCTGAAATTCAACTTCAACCAAGGTCTTTTGAGTCGCTACGACTTTGTTAGCGGCGTGGCTCAAGGTATCAAACAAGACAACCTTTTTACTAAACTCCTGCGCCTTGCTCTTTGCCGTTTCAATGTCATCATCAGGGTCGGCTGATAATTCGCTATTAGCAATCTCAAGCCCAAGCTCAATAATTGAGTTGTTTAACTTGCTTATCTTGGCAAAGCTTTTTCGTGTATCAATAATTTTCTTTTGTTTGGTTTCAGCACTGACTATCAACTCATTGGCAATATCATCAAATGAGTCACTGACTGTTCGATAAACCCCCTTATTTTGGCCTGACTTATCTTTATTGTTTTGTTTATCGAACGGCTGCCCGTGTTCGACAATCTGTTCGACAGTTTTTGATAATTTGTCGCGCTCTCTGTCCGTTTCAGCAGTTGACTTAATCAACTTTTTTTTAATCCACCCTTCCTTTTTAATCCGATAAGATATGGATGATTTGGACGTTGGCGCAGCGTCCTTGCCGTAAAGCTCAACCAACTGAGATATGAGGTCATCATGCGATATATCGGGGTTGTGCTCCCATATAGTTCTAGCGCTCTCCCAAACTTTGCTTGACACAACCTTACTACTCATTAGATGCTCCTTGATTGTTAACATCGCCTATCTCATTAATTGAAATCATAGGCAAAGGAAGTTGGTTGCTTAAGCAATTAATCCTAGGTAAGTCAGATATCATCATGTGCTTATCCTGCTTATCCATGCGCTCTTTTATCTGCATCATCTGAGTTTCGACTTGCATTTGTTGCCGGGCCTTTGATATCTCAATATGCCTAATCACGCTTGCAACCTCAGACATGGCCTGAGCAACATCGGTTGGTATATCCTCACTGGGTATATACTTAAATATGGCCGACCATAGACGCTTTGATGCCTCTAACAGGGCTTCATTATCACCTTTACTGACTTTCTTTAGATGATTGACCAACACTTTGGAAAATTCGCTGGTCATTTGCTCTATCAAGCCAGTGGATTGATTGACAATATGATTGACCGTACCTGCCAGCGCATCAACCTCATACTCAACCGATAGCCCTAAAAGATAGTCAGCAGATACCTTGTATAAATCTTGAAGTAACATAAAATCGAGTACGCTAATATCCTTTTTGCCAGTTTCAATCTCACAGATTCGATTACGGTTATTCTCTACCCCCCATAAAATGCGCATAACATCCGTTTGCGACATAGACGCAGCTTTTCTAGCTATCTTTAGATTGTTGCCTAGCATTGAGAGAAAATTATCTTTTTCTTTGGGCGTAAACTCTACTTTTTTGCTCATTGGATACCTGCTAAACGATTGATTACAGGTAGCTTCATTGCTACCATCAATGACTGCACCGCTTGACTCAATACGGTCGTTTATCAGGTTTATGAGCGCCTATGCTCCAACATAGGCGCTTTTTTATTGCTCACAATAATTGATTAACGATTACTTTTTGTTGGCCCAAACCTATAAGACAGATATTCCATGACCTCGCTTTGTAGGTCATACTCGCCTGAGTATTGCGGCCTTAACTTGATGATATTTTTACCTCCTTTCATTGGCTGGTCTGACACTAAATCCCTTGGGATATCGTATAGCTGTATTAAATCGCGTTGACTAACCCAATGTCTCTGACCATCATTTTTTGATACCACCCATCCTGGTGCTACGCAAAATTCCAAATCATAAAACCTCATTAATCGCTCAAGGGCCATT
>JAUNVX010000167.1 GCA_030540615.1 Psychrobacter sp.
AATGAGGCATAGCGATTGGCTAAAATCAACCCACTAACTTATAGCTCATTTTGATACTCATCAGCGGTCATTAGTGCTTCATAGTCATCGATGTTATCAGGACGAATACGGAAGAACCAACCATCACCATAGGGGTCAGAGTTGATGGTCTCTGGCGCGTCTTCTAAGTCTTCATTGATAGCGACAATCTCGCCAGTTAATGGCGCGTAAACATCAGAGGCAGCTTTGACAGACTCTACCACAGCGATTTCATCATCAGCTGCAACGGTTGCCCCTACTTCGGGCAGCTCGACATAGACGATGTCACCCAATAGGTCTTGGGCATGCTCGGTGATGCCAACAGTGACAGTGCCATCATCTTCAAGGCGTAGCCACTCATGGCTTGCCACATACTTAAGCTCTGCTGGGATATTGCTCATAAACTCTCTCCTGACGGGGTAATGGTCGGCTGTAAAACCGATGGGTTAATCCGAATAAAATCAAAATAAGCCAAGCTAACAAATGATTTAAACCTAACTGCTAACCTTAACTATCGGACATCATCCTAAAGTGACACGCCACTCATAAACTACGGCAAGGATTAGCCCAAATTCAAAACTAAAAAACATAACGTTAAGCTGGCCCGCTAGATAGTAGCAAAAAAATCATTAAACACTTAGCGAATTTGTCATTAATTTAAGTCGCTGGCAGTAACGAGTACTTGATGATTAATCAAACTGCTTTTGACCATTACGCACAAAAGGCAGTTTGACCACTCGAAGGGGCACAAACTTACCTTTACCGCGCAAATCGACCTGAACACTATCGGCTTCGGTGACATCGGCAGGCACTCGAGCGATAGCAATAGAGTGCTTGAGCGTGGGGGAGAAGGTTCCACTGGTGATAATACCCGTTAATGGCTTTGTCGCATCGCCGCTGGTGATGAGCACGTCCATACCTTCACGCAACACGCCGCGCTCCTCAAGGACTAAGCCCACTTGCTTCATCGCGGTACCATTGTCCTTAGTCCCCTTGCGCTTAGCCACTAAAGCTTCACGGCCTATAAAGTCGCGATTGTCTTTTAAGGCCAAAGTCCAAGCCATACCGCACTCATAAGGGCTGGTCTCTTCATTCATATCATGGCCATACAGATTCATCCCCGCTTCCATTCGCAGAGTATCACGAGCACCTAGGCCTGCTGGCTTGACCCCGTGCTCCTTTAACAAAGCAAAAAATTCTGCCGCATGGTCACCGTGCAAGATAATCTCCACCCCATCTTCACCTGTGTAGCCGGTACGGGCTACAAACCAATCGGCCCCTTCAAGCTCAGTCAAATCCGCCCCAACGAAGGGTTGAAGATTATCTAAGCTATCTGACCAATGAGGTTTGGCTTGTTTTAGCTTTTCAATAGCCTTAGGCCCTTGCACCGCTAACATAGCGAGCTCAGGGCGCTCTTTAATCGTGACATCAAATCCTTTTGCCACTTGATTAAACTGAGCCAAGTCTTTGTCACGAGTTGCCGCATTTGAGACGATACGGTAGTCAGTTTCATCTTCATTCATACGGTAAACAATAAGGTCGTCAATGATACCGCCTTGCTCATTGAGCATGCCAGAGTATAGGGCTTTACCCACTGTTTTGAGCTTGGCCACATCATTGGCTAGCAGCTTTTGTAGCCAAGCTTTGGCTTGAGCACCCACCACATCGGTGACCACCATGTGAGAGACATCAAACATCCCAGCATCAGTACGAACCGCTTCATGTTCGTCAATTTGCGAGCCGTAATTAATGGGAAGCTCCCAACCAGAGAAGTCCACCATTTTGCCATCGGCGTCAAGGTGAGATTGATAAAATGGGGTACGCTGCGGGGTAGTCATGGCTTATCCTTATCAAAAGAGGGTAGGTGAGTAGCGGCTTAATCTTAATAGTGCTAGTAATGATTGAAATCGGTTATTAAATCCCATTAGAGGCTCATTTGAGTCATTGAGCTTACGAGTCATTAATCTTAAAAAAGCAGTCCGCAAATTTTAGACATAAAAAAAGAGCAAACAAGACGTCAAACAGCCATCTTCGTCAGAAAGCCGAAGTGCTAATGAGGTAAATTGTTTGCCCTATCTGTCCTGTCACCTGAGATTTTCAGTAGCGTATATGCTGAGCTTAAACCGCTTAACAACGTTACCTTTGCCCCTTCGGTGGGTAAGTCAATGTGCTTACCACTCTCCAGAATTGTCATCTTGCTAATTATCGCTAATTAAAGGCGTGTCCATAATTTATCATGACACAGAGTCTTAACCATCTAGCTTTGATTATTACCTATATAGGACTAACTTATTCAGTACTAGGCCTAATCAATAGCTCACATAGTATAAATAGCTTAAGTAGTATTAGCTTGATGAGTCTTTCAGTCCGGTTACCTGAGCGATTGGCAGGGTGAATGCGCCTTCGGTGGTGTCCGTCATGTCATTTAATAAATGCTATTTGGTAAATAACGAAATTATTTGGCAAATACTAAGATGACATGAGACACGCTCTCCTGAGAGACGCATTTATTATGAAAGGTAATGAGCGGATTTACAAGTACAAAAACGAACTGTTATCTTTTATCCAATTTTAGTAGGGTGAAGCTTATCGCCTTCTCTTACTTAATACTGATAAGCTTTGGTCACATTTTTGTTCATTATTGACCGTATTGACTATGATAAACTTATCATTTTGATTAAGGCTTCTTATGCACTGTGATATCTATAAGTTCCCTAAGCATGATGAGATGTACGTCTACATTGCACGGCCCAATTATCCAAATGACACTGAAGAGTTGACCGATTGGTTGGGAGTATTGCCAAAAGAGCTTAGAGCAAGTCTTGGCGAGGGCAAATTTATCCTGCATTTAGACCTAGATGAGACGCCTAAGCTTGCGCGAGTGGACAAGGCGGAGGTATTGGCCAAGCTTGAGTCGCAAGGATACTATGTCCAAGCACCGCCGCAAGATATCTTGCTTCGTCAAGCACAAAACCGCGTCAAAGACTCTCAAGATAAACGCTACGATTGAAGATGCGAATGACGCTCAAGGCATGGTAAACTAGGCTTTGATATCTCGTATTAGTTTTGCAATTAATATCGAGGTTTCTAATAGCCAGTTTAACGCTACGATATACCTTAGTTTAGCTAAGCTAGTCCCCACCTATTCGCCTATCTTGGTTCTAACAGAGCCAGTAGGGCCGGTGGTTTTATATTTAATTTTAATGGTTTGGGCTTTCATGGATTGGTTAAAAAAACTGTTACAGAGTCTACCCCTTGATGCCATCAGTGACGTTTTGGGCAATTTGGTGGTCTGGTGGAGTCATCTGGTTGAAGGTGTGCCCCCCGCACAGTTGCCTTTGTACGCTTATATCGGTGGTAGCATCGTGGTCTTACTCCTTTGGTTGTTAGTCGTTCGACTGCTGCCTAAGCCATTAGGGGGTATCTCTTGGGTGATGTTGTTCGCTGTTTTGTTCGCGCCCGGGTCAGCTTTAGGTGACCCTAGTGCTCTAGCTCCTGCTAGCATTGGGGTGGTTTATTCGCTCATGATGAAAGATGTCTCAGGAGCCATAGCCAATGCTTTACCTATCTTAGTCGTCACTGTCGCTGGGCTGTTTGTTGGGTTTATTTGGCAGCTGTTACGCGGAGCGATTGAGAGCAATCTGGCCAAATCGCGACTGCGCGCCGAACAAGATGCAGCGGCTCAGTTGCAGTTGGCAGGTGGTAATTATCTAGCTGACAAAGAGCTGGTAGAGGAGGCATCTTCAGCCCATCAAGCAAAACTGGTAAAAACCAAAAAGTAATGAGCAAGCCAGTATTCATTTTGAGTCAGATGCTTTTGGTGTTACGCTTTGAGTGGCGGCCTTTACATTAGATGACCATAAAGCCCATAAATCGATGATGTTTATGGGCTTTATTTTGTTAATCATTTTAGTGAGACTTTAAATTCTACAAGCTAAGAGCTACTATAAACTAAGCGCCGCCCTGACTTTACAATTCTATTTTATTAACTGTCAACTATATCGACCTTTCATTCCAGCAATCAAACATTTTTAAAAGAGAGACACTATGAGCACCAAAAATTTTACGGGTACTAAGTCTTATATTGCCACTGACGATTTGCAACTGGCGGTCAATGCGGCGATGACCCTTCAAAAGCCTCTACTGATTAAGGGCGAACCGGGCACGGGTAAGACGTTACTGGCTGAAGAGGTAGCGAGCAGTTTGGGGATGCCGCTAATCACTTGGCATATCAAGTCAACGACCAAGGCAGAGCAGGGTCTCTATGACTATGACGCAGTATCACGCCTTCGTGACTCACAGCTAGGGGATGATAAAGTCTATGATATCAATAACTATATCAAGCCCGGTAAGCTTTGGGAGGCTTTTACTAGTGAGCAGCGCAGTGTACTCCTTATCGATGAGATTGATAAGGCCGATATCGAGTTCCCCAATGACTTATTGCATGAGCTGGATAAAATGTCGTTTTATGTCTATGAGACGGGCCAGACGGTGACCGCTGAACAGCGTCCCGTGGTGATTATCACCTCCAATAATGAAAAAGAGCTGCCCGACGCTTTTCTGCGTCGCTGCTTCTTTCATTACATTGACTTCCCTGATGAGCAGACCATGCGTCAAATCATCGACGTGCATTTCCCTAAGATTCAAGAGAAGCTCGTCAATGATGCCCTTGATATCTTTTATAAGCTTCGGAGTGTTCAAGGTCTCAAAAAGCCGCCCTCTACTTCTGAACTGGTCGATTGGTTGACGCTACTATTGGCCGATGACATGGCGCAACAAGAGCTTGAGGAAAACCTGCGTGGCGAGAAGTCTATCCCGCCATTATACGGGGCGCTGCTTAAAAACGAGGCTGATGTGAGCTTGCTTCAGCGCTTTGCTAATATGATGCGCCGTTAAGTCATCGTATTGGCTATAGTTGCTGTGCCTGCCAAGACCTTCAAGCTTTTGATTGATAATGAGCTAAACCATGTTTATAAAACTATTTTATACCCTTAGAGCTTACGGCGTGCCCGTCACCACTCGAGAGCTGCTAGACCTTAATGCAGCGCTGGATAAAGGGCTGATGATGCAGCCAAGTCTTGATGCTTTAGGAGAGGGGACACCAGAGGCTGCTGATAACTACACCTTTGCCACCCGCGAGGACATGTATCGGCTGATTCGACTCTGCATGGTCAAAGACGAGCGTCATTTTGATAAGTTTGATCGGGCGATGGCCGACTACTTTGAAGGCGTTGACAGCTTAGACATTGATGCTTTGATGGATAAGCTCACTCATATCCCTAAAGAGTGGTTGGACCTAAAGCTTGACCCCAAAAACTTGACTGAAGAACAACGACGGCTTTTAAAGAAGTACGGCTCGCTTGAGGAGCTGATGAAAGCCCTTGAGGAGCGGCTCAAAGAGCAAAAAGAGCGTCATCAAGGCGGCAGTAAATGGGTAGGGACTGGTGGTAGCTCACCATTTGGCGCTTATGGTGACCACCCAGAAGGCGTTCGTGTTGGCGGTGAGTCGCGAAAACGAAGTGCGGTCAAGGTTTGGGAGCAGCGTAAGTATCGCAATCTCGATGATGACAACTTGCTTGGGACGCGGCAGATTCAGATGGCCCTGCGAAACTTGCGCCAGTTTGCACGCACCGGTAGCGCTGATGAGCTTGATATTAAAGAGACCGTAAGACGTACCGCCAAAAAGGGCATCCTCGATATCCACATGCAGCCCGAACGCCGTAATCGGGTCAAGGTACTCATGCTGTTTGATATTGGCGGCAGTATGGACATGCATATTGAGTCACTTGAGAAGCTGTTTTCAGCGGCCAAAAACGAGTTTAAGACGTTAGACTTTTTTTATTTTCACAACTGCTTGTATGACTA
>JAUNVX010000168.1:0-2512 GCA_030540615.1 Psychrobacter sp.
AGCCATTATTCACCATCAATGCCGATAAAATGGCCAAGCAAGTCCCGCAGCAAGCTGCGATTAGTGCTCAAGAAAAGCCTGCTCAAGCTAAAGCAGTGGCCACGCAACCATCAGCCAGCAATAGCCAAAATAAGAGCCAAAGCAAGCCTGAAAAAGCGGCTCATGAGGCCAATGCTCAATCCCAGTCGGCTCGCACTCGGACTAACACTCAAACTAAAGCCACTAGCGCTCAAGCCAAGACAGATAAGGTCAGCAGCGAAGCAGGGCTAGCGTCCAAAAATGAGCCTATCCCCAGTCGGCGCCGTCGCAGGCTACCCAGCACCACATTGACCCAAGCTGAGCGTGCCAAGGCAGCTAACGCGTCAAGCAGTGAAGAGTCGCAGGTAAGTGAGGCTCAAAGTCCTACTAGTCCTACCCAAAACGTAGTGGAGCGCGCGCAAACTGATGTTTCATCTAGCAAACCTAAGCGCTCACGCTCGCGCAAGGCAGCCAACAAAGACACGGTAAGCGAAACCTTAGTTGAATCAAATAACTTGCCTTCTGAGCAATCAGAAAGCAACCCAACTAAAAGCCAATCTAGTCGTCGTGACACTAAGCCAGCTAACAAGACAACCAGTGAGTCAGAAAACGGGTTAGCAAATACTCAAAAACCCATTCCTGCCAAACGCTCGCGTAGAAAGCCTAGCAGTGATAATACTATCAGTGATAGCAGTGGCAATGAGAGTGTTAACAGTACTGGCATTGAGGCCAAAGCTGACTCTGATAAAGCAAAAGCTCAGCCGAAGCAGGCTAAGGCAAAGCCTGTTGAAGACAAGCCTGTGAACGAAAGCCCTGCTAATAAAGCCAAACCGACTCGTTCGGCCCGTAAGCAGTCATCCGTTAAGCAAAGTGAAGTTAAGCAGACGACAACTAAGCAGAATGACCCCAAGCGAGCAGAGGCTAAACAGTCCGAAACTAAATCAAGCAGCGAGAGAGTGCCTAGTACTCGACGTCGCCGTGCGCCCAGCTCAGAGCAGTCGGTGACTGAGCGGCAGACCAACAAGTCATAAAAACGGCAGTACGGTAAGTCATAATAGCAACTACTGCTAATAAGCACGGATAGCAAGCCGTCTAGCAAGCATTAATCAGTAGCGAACAAAGGGTCGATGAGTTCTAATGATGACTAGTAGCCAATCTCAACCCAGTAGTGTAACGCAGCGTGGCTATTTAGGCTTGGGCAGCAACTTGACCAACGAGCGCGGCACGCCCAAACAGCATATTGAGCGGGCTCTGGCATCGTTATCCAAGCATGAAGCGATTGCTCATGTAAGGTGCTCATCGCTTTATGCCTCAAAGCCTATGGGGCCGCAAGACCAGCCTTACTTTATCAATGCCGTGGTCGAGATTGACAGCAGTCTGTCGCCCCTTGAGTTACTTGAGCTGTGCCAACAGCTAGAGCAGCAAGCCAATCGTATTCGCCTGCGGCATTGGGGTGAGCGCAGCCTTGACGTGGACATATTGCTCTATGGGGATGAGCCCATTCAGCTGCCGAGCTTGACGGTGCCGCATCCGGGTATTTATGAGCGCAACTTTGTGCTGATTCCGCTGCTGGAGCTGAACCCTACGCTTATCATCCAAGGCAAACCGATTGAGGACCTACCCGCTAGCCAAGATTGGTCAGGGCTCAAACGCTTGTCCTAACTGCATTCCCTTATATTTCATTCTCTGCACGAGTCACCTCTATGATTACTCTTTCTACCCTGAATAAATACAAAAAAGACGGCAGAAAGTTCAGCTGCCTCACCTGCTATGACGCCATGTTTGCCAAAATGATGGAAAAAGCAGCAGTCGACACCATATTAATAGGCGACAGCTTGGGCATGGTGGTGCAAGGCCATGATTCCACCTTACCCGTGAGCGTAGCAGACATGGCCTATCACACTGCCAACGTCGCCCGCGCCAACCAACATGCGCTCATCATGGCAGACCTGCCTTTTATGAGTTATGCCACATTGGACGACGCCATCGCCAATGCCCGCACCGTCATGCAAGCTGGCGCTCATGTCATCAAACTTGAAGGCGGCCGCGAGCTTTGCCAGATTGTCACCACTTTAGCCCAAGCTGGCACGCCCACCTGCGTGCACTTAGGGCTTACCCCGCAATCGGTCAACATCTTTGGCGGCTACAAAGTCCAAGGCAAAACCGACGACAGCGCCGAGCGACTATTAAACGACGCCAAAGCCTTGGTCGAAGCAGGCGCAGCGATTGTGCTGCTTGAATGCGTGCCAGCGCCGCTTGCCAAAGCGGTCACCGAAGCGGTCCCTGTGCCAGTCATTGGCATTGGCGCAGGCAGTGACACGGACGGTCAAGTGCTGGTTATGCACGACATGTTAGGGGTCACACATGGGCGGGTGGCGCGTTTCGTTCACGACTTTTTGACCGACGAGCGCAACCAAACTCGCAGTGTCGAAGGCGCATTTGCCCTATATCATCAATCAGTGATGGACGGCAGCTTCCCGCAAGAGCAACACCA
>JAUNVX010000168.1:2612-5852 GCA_030540615.1 Psychrobacter sp.
TTAATAGCTTTTAAGCGACCCCTAAAACTGCAGTAGCCAATCCTGCCAACCGCTATTATCTTGCCCAAGCGCATGAGCACCGACTAATGGCTGAGCAGATTCCTGCTACCGCGAGACTCTGCCCAGCCAAGTCGGAGCAATCATGCGCTTAGGCAAGGATAGCCGCTACTGTCAGGGCTAAAGAGCCTTATGAGTATCAGGCTTTGCTATCTTGCAAAGATGACTTACCGCTAACAGTCTAATCAGACCCTAAGAGTGATTTAACATTATGACCACCACCTTTGCTAGCATCGCCAAGCTGCGCGCCACTTTAAAGCCACTTCGTCAAGATAGCACCATTGCCCTAGTCCCCACGATGGGCAATCTACACGATGGTCATATCGAGCTGGTCCGTCTTGCCAAGACTCGTGCTGACATCGTGGTGGTCAGTATCTTTGTCAACCCCACTCAATTTGGGGTGGGTGAGGATTTGGACAGTTACCCTCGGACGCTAGAGGCGGATACGAAGCGTCTGACAGAGATTGGCGCTGATTATATCTTTGCCCCCAATGTGGATCAGATGTACCCCGTTATGCCACCGCCAACGCAAGTCTTGTCAGGCAGCATCAGCCAGCAGCTTTGCGGTCTATCACGGCCCACGCATTTTGATGGGGTAGGGCTGGTGGTCAGCAAGCTGTTCAACATCGTCCAGCCAGATATTGCTATCTTTGGTCAAAAAGACTACCAACAATTGGCTATTATTCGCCAGTTGGTGCGTGATTTGAGCTATGATATTGAGATTGTCGCAGCCCCTATTGTACGAGCAGAAGATGGCCTAGCCTTGTCGTCTCGTAATCAATATTTGACGGACAGCGAGCGCCAAATCGCCCCAACGCTGCACCAAGAAGTGCTCAGATTGGCCCAAAAGCTTGAGCAAGGCGAGCATATGAGTAGCGGCTTACAAGCCTTGATTGACGAAGCCATAGCGCGAATTAATAGTGCAGGATTCAAAGTTGACTACTTAGAAGTCAAGCGGCAAGACTTAACGGATATCTTAGATGTTCAGCAAGACCAAGCCTTAGTGATTGTCACCGCTGCTTGGCTAGGCAAAGCGCGGCTATTGGACAATCAAGTTGTCCGCGTATTGGCTATTTAGTTAGGACGACTTAACAAAGCTGACTGCAGCGTATTCTAACTGGATGATAGAGAGAGATAGCTTTAGTTTGTCGAGATAGTCATTATAAAATCAATCAATAAGGACATCATTACCATGGCAGACATGCCCGATTTCACAGCTTCGACTACCCCCTCGACTGCGACTTCAGACCGCATTGATGACCTCGATATTCGAGTATTAATCGTCTCAGGGCGCTCAGGCTCAGGCAAGACCTCAGTGCTCAATGTACTAGAAGACTTTGGCTACTATGCCATTGATAATATGCCACTGTCGTTGGTACCAGACGCGGCGACCAAACTTATTGGCAATGGCGGTATCACTAAGGTAGCGCTTGGGGTTGACGTGCGAACGCCGCGAGCCGATTTATCAAATTTCGGTCATATTCAAGAGCAGCTGATTGCTGAGTATGGCAGCGCGGTGGTCAAAGTGCTCTATGTGACGGCCCAAGAGTCAGTGTTGGTGGCGCGGTTTAATGCCACACGGCGCGTGCATCCGCTCATGGCCTCATTAGACAACCCAGTACTTAACTTGCCCAATGCCATCAGAAAAGAGATTGAGCTGTTAGAGCCTATCGCTAGCCGAGCAGATATCAAGATTGACACCAGCTTACTCAACATCCATCAGCTCAAAGAGCGGGTTCGTGAGCATATTGGGGTGGACAATAAGGTCACCATTAACTTATTGTCCTTTGGGTTTAAGTATGGCATTCCCATCGACTCTGACTTTGTGTTTGATGTGCGTATCCTACCCAATCCGCACTGGAAACCTGAGCTGCGGGCCAAGACAGGCTGCGATAGTGAGGTGGCCGAATTTTTTGCTGATTATCCAGAAGTGGCAGAAATGCAGCAAGACATCTATCGATTTTTGCAGCGCTGGCTACCTGACTTTCTACATAATAACCGCCACACCGTGACAGTCGCGATTGGCTGTACGGGCGGCAAGCATCGTTCGGTGTATATTACTGAAGCTCTAAAAGAGCAGTTATCGCAAAGTTTACCTTATGATTTAAGGGTGCTCGCCAAACACCGCGAAAAGCCCCGTTGGCAGGCATAAGCCCAAATATGGTAGACTGCTGACCCGCTTTATAAATAGCGCCATCGATGGCCTAGGGATTTGAGAGAAGATATGATTAATTGGTCAGAACATGACATGCGAGTCTCGCGAACGGAGCTAAAAAAAGCTCATGAACGGCTACAAGAGTTGGCAGAGCCGCTAGCGAATTTGTCCAAAAAACAAATCAAAAAACTGCCAGTGAGCGAGTATTTTTTGGCGGAGTTAACTGCGCTAGCCGAGATTACTAGCGCTATCGCCAAAAAACGTCAGATTAAGCGTGTTGGCAAACTCATCAGTGAAGAAAACCGCCACGAGCTCGTGGATGCCCTGTTCAAGACCCAGTTCAGCCCGGAGCAAATCGCCAAAATTGAGGCATGGATTAGCCGCTTTAATATCAATGATGAAGCTACTTTAAAGCAGTTTTGCAAACAGTTTAAGCGGGCGGAGCGAAACAGCGTTTATCAATTGCTGCTATGGATTGAGTACGCTAAGCATATGAGTGATAATGAGCTATTGGCAGAGTCAGAGCAGGACTTGGCCAGTTATATCAAAGAGGTGGCGATACTTTCTCAGCTTGATTAAGCCTGACTAAACTTGTTCAGATGGTATAACTAGGGCATGTCCTCATTTACCAAAACTAAAGTTTAATGGTCTTAAAATGGCTATATTTACGCCAATCTTTGAAAATTTATAGACAATATGTTCATATTCTCTGCTAAATTTTCTTTGATTGACAAAAATCTATCTCATTTTAAGCCTCATGAGCTAATTGAGGACATACCCTAGTACAATTTAAAAAAAGACTATCATTGGGTATGCCAAATGCAAAAACCGCTTCTATAACCAGAAGCGGTTTTTATTATTGAAACAACTTTTTTATTATTTCAATTAAAGGCTACTTCAAATAATAGCTACTTTAATTAAGAGCTGATTTTAAAACTATTTTTTCTTTTCAGCGCGAACTTTATCAACGAGATAATTGACGGTCTTGACCACTTCAGGACCTTCACCCGTGACCACGTATTTGCCTT
>JAUNVX010000169.1 GCA_030540615.1 Psychrobacter sp.
TAATACAATTTGATGTAAACTTATGGCATGATAAAAAGCCTCTTAAAGCACACTACCTTATAATAATAATCGTTTTACAGTATAGCTACAGTTAGGTGGAACGATGCTGGTCTTGCCAAGGCACTGGACAGGCGAATTGCTATTGTTCATAAATATCTCTTCTTTTTTGGGCTGAAATTAATGTTATATGATTGATTATGTTGGGTATGAAAATGTATCAAAAATTGCTTAGGCTATTTATGATTGATGATAGTCATGAATAAGTGCTGCCTAGACTACCGAAATTGACTTATTGATATCTATTCAGTGTTTGGATATGGATATGTCCGATATGAATTTATGGAATCACTCGTAGCTAGGTACTATAACCTTAAGAATTAGCGTCAAGAATTTCTCTCAATACTTTTTATTCGTTTTAGGGTCGAAGCTATGTATCAATATACCCACGCCGATCAAGCGATGGTCGATGAGCGCGTTGAGCAGTTCCGCGATCAGACTCGTCGCTATCTCGCAGGTGAGCTCAGTGAAGAGCAGTTTCTGCCGCTGCGACTGCAAAATGGCTTGTATATTCAGCGTCACGCCCCCATGCTGCGTATCGCTGTCCCTTATGGCCTCTTAGCCACTTATCAGCTACGCAAGTTAGCCGAGATTACTCGTAAGTATGACAAAGAGTATGGTCACTTCACCACCCGCACCAACCTGCAGCTGAACTGGCCAAAGCTTGAAGATGTGCCCGATATCTTAGCGGAGCTGGCCTCAGTTCAGATGCACGCTATCCAAACCTCAGGCAACTGTATCCGCAACACCACCACTGACCCTTATGCTGGTGTCAATGCCGATGAGCTTGAAGACCCCCGCCCCTACTGCGAAATCATCCGCCAATGGTCAACTTTTCATCCTGAGTTTGCCTTTTTACCCCGTAAATTTAAGATTGCAATCATAGGCACAGCCAAAGACCGCGCCGCCACTCAAGTCCATGATATCGGGCTACATGTGGTCAAAAACGCTGAGGGTGAGATTGGCTTTGAGGTCATCGTAGGTGGGGGTTTAGGCCGAACACCTGTGATTGGTAAGGTGATTCGTGAGTTTCTGCCTCGCGAGCATTTGCTCAGTTATTTAGATGCGATATTGCGAGTTTATAATCTGCATGGCCGCCGTGATAACAAGTTTAAAGCCCGTATCAAGATATTGGTCGATAGCATGGGCGCAAAAGACTTTGCTAAATTGGTAGAGGCAGAATGGCAGGCGCATAGTAAAGACGGCGCGCTAACACTAAACGATGAGAATTTTGCCACCGCCAAAAGCTACTTTAGCGACTTTGACTATGAGCAAATCGACCCACTGGCCAGCCAGTCTCAGTTAAGTGAAGCGTTAAAGGACCAGGCTTTTGCTAATTGGTATGCTCATAACACCGTTGCTCATAAAGTAGCGGGCTACCGAGCTGTGGTGGTGTCGTTAAAGGCAGGACTTGTGGATGGCAGCTATGTCCCAGCAGGAGATATCAGTGCCACGCAGATGGATATATTGGCGGATTTGGCCGATGAGTATAGCTTTGGGGAGATTCGCGGTACCCATCAGCAGAACCTAGTATTAGCTGATGTCAAAGTGTCTGATTTGTATAAACTTTGGCAATCTTTGTCCGAGATTAATCTAGCTCGCGCCAATATTGGCACCTTGACCGATATGATTGTTTGCCCAGGATTTGATTATTGCTCGCTCGCCAACGCGACGACCCACAATATCGCTGAGCAAATTGAAAAGCAATTTGATAATCTAGACTATTTATATGATTTGGGCGAGATTCAACTCAATATGTCGGGCTGCATGAACGCTTGCGCTCACCACCATGTCGGTGACATCGGTATCCTAGGGGTGGATAAAAAGGGTGAAAACTGGTATCAGATTAGCCTTGGTGGCAGCTCAAAAGAAGACGCCCGTTTGGGTAAAATCCTAGGTAAAGCGGTCGCCTCTGATGATGTGGCCACCACTATTCAGGCTATCGTAGATGTCTATACTCGTGAGCGGCTACAAGCGGCGGACCAAACCGAACCCTTTAGCGAGTTCGTTGAGCGCGTCGGTATCACACCATTTAAGGAGGCCGTCTATGGGTAACCACAGCATTCTCAACAGCAAAGCGAGTGACATCACGGCAAGCGACTCTTGGGTTGCTCTTATCACCGCCGAGCTACCCGATGGACTTTGCGCCCACGAGATTCATCTTAGCGAGTTCCTGCATAAGACGGAGCGCTTGGATGTCATTTTACCCCTTAAGGATGTGCTCGCTCCCACGGGCATTCTCAAAGAAACTTTAGACATCATTGCAAATCATAGCAGTCGTCTTGGATTATGGGCTGATACGGCAACCACTACTGAGCAGCTAGATCTATTGCTTAGTCAACTGTCGGCATCTTCTGAAGCGACTGACACTGATACCAAGTCTGCGAGCAAGCCTCCTAATAGTGCCCAACCTAGTTTGAGTGCTTTAAGCAAGATTGACCTCATCGTTCTCTACACGCCTCTATTCGCTGATGGCCGCAATTTTAGCCTTGCCAAGCATCTAAGACTGCAAGGGTATGAGGGCGAGATTCGAGTAGCAGGCGCTTTTGGCCGCGATCAAATCACTTATTTGCTGCGCTCTGGGGTGGATAGCTTCATCATCGCCAACGAATTCATGGTAGATGATATAGCCAATGCCTTTAAGGTATTGCCCAGCGCTTATAGTGGCAATGATGCCAGTCAATTGCCGATGTTTAGAGTTAAAGAGTCAGTTTAGATTTTAAGATTTAAAGCTAAAGTTAGCGTTTCAACACATCATAAAACATTAATCTATTGAAAATTTAACCTATTGTTATTTTAAGGACTGCTATGAGCATTACTATCGATATCGACCAAGCCAATAAAGACTTGCAGGGCAAAACTCCTGAACAAATCGTTGAATGGGCATTAGCGCAAGCTAAAAACCCAATTATTACCACCAACTTTCGCCCTTATGAGTCTGCGATTTTGCATTTGATTGCTAAGCAGCGCCCTGACATTACTGTCCTTTGGGTAGACTCAGGCTATAACACTGATGCCACCTATCGATTTGCCAATCAGCTAATTAAAGATTTAAATCTTAATGTTGTCACTTATATCCCGCAGCAGACCAGCGCTCATCGTGACGTGACCTTGGGCGGTATCCCAGGGGTTAACGACCCTAAGCACGAAGTGTTCACTGAGCAGGTCAAGCTTGAGCCGTTCCGCCGCGCTCTTAGCGAGCTAAAGCCTGATGTTTGGTTCAACGCCATTCGTAAAGATCAGACTGAGTTCCGTCAAGGACTGGATGTGCTTAGCCAGTCCAAAGATGGCGTATTAAAAATCGCGCCACTGTTTTATAAGACCGATGCCGACCTAGATGTGTATCTCAAAGAAAACAACTTACCGAACGAGTTTGACTATTTTGACCCCACGAAGGTGGAAGAGCATCGTGAATGCGGGCTTCATACTCAGTTGTAGTTATCGTTTTTGTTGTTGATTAAGCCTTTTAATTGAATTGATTTACCTTAAAAAGCCCTCTTTAATTTGAGGGCTTTATTCGTTTAAAAGATTATTATAAATTAAGCAAAATACTAGGCCATTTATGGTTAATAATAGGATGCGCTAATCATTAGCGAGTTTTATTACGTACGTGATAATGACGCACAAATTGTATAAGAAGCTGATATGTTAGCCAATGAATGTATCAGTATCCGTCAGGAGCTTTATGGTGAAAGTGGCGTACCATAAAGCTTTAGGAATCATTTAAAATACCCAACGCATTATTTTAACTATTGTCGCAACCTAAATAAGAGAGCTAAAAACACACTCACTGGACATCATCATGCTAGAAAATAATAAGCTCACTTCTAATTATAAAAAACTCTGGATAGCCATGGTGGTGAGCCCTATTATTGCCTATTTTATTATTACTTATAATACTTTTAGGAGATATCAGCGTCATGATTCTAATTATAATATCTCTATAGAGCATTTTATCAAAACTGCCAAATATATGGCGCAAGATATAGAAATTGCTTTTTTGTTTCTTTCTATGGCCATGAGAGTAGTTCCGATACTTATTATTTTTCCAATTCTCTACATCTTTGTGTTTTATAAAGTTTTCGTTTCAACCCACTTTATTTTTAGTCAATGCAAAACACTATGGTTTACGGCAATGTTGGTTGCTCTATATCTATTTTTAGATTATTTAAGCGGTTATATGATAGCGTAGCGCACAAGTTACTCACAATACTCACGAACCCTGACCTCCTTACCTTGATTATTCACTTCAATGCTTATTCACTTCAATAATTTTATCTTCTCTCACCTTACCATTGATAGTCATTAACCTATCACTAATATCAACAAAATCCACACTATCGAAATCTAAAACAAAAAAACTGAGACCAGCCTTCGCCAATCTCAGTCTCATAATTATCCATCATTTAAAATCAGCTATCTTACCGATTGCAAAGCCGCAATGCGATCATCTAAAGAAGGATGGCTTCTAAAGAGATTGGCAAAGCTGAAGCTTGGCTGTTGGCCCGATGTGATGGCAAAAGCCTTCATGTTCTCAGGCATTTGATCAGGGAGTGCAGCCGCTGGTTTTAATGCTTGCAATGCATTAATCATACTATCCTCGCCAGCCAGCTTGGCGCCCATCTGGTCGGCACGGAACTCACGCCGACGAGAGAACCACATGACGATAGCGGTCGCTAGAAAACCTAATACCACATCCATCACCATACTAGTGACGAAATAACCGATACCGGGACGATTGCCATCATTTTTAAACACTGCGCGATCGACAAATGAGCCAATTAAGCGGGCAAAGAACATCACAAAGGCGTTTACCACCCCTTGAATCAGCGCTAAGGTAACCATATCGCCATTGGCCACATGACCCATCTCATGCGCCAAGACTGCTTCAATCTCTTCAGGGCGCATGGTTTGTAGTAAGCCGGTGGATACCGCTACCAAGGCTTTGTTTTTATTCCACCCTGTGGCAAAAGCATTGGGCTGGGCGCTATTAAAAATACCCACTTCTGGCATAGCAATATTGACATTACTGGCTTGCTTGGCAACGGTATCGACTAGCCATTGCTCTGTGGTATTGGCGGGCGTAGTAATGACTTGCGTACCCGTAGAGCGCTTAGCCATCCATTTGGATAAGAACAGCGAAACCATAGAGCCAATCATGCCATAAGCCAAGCACATCACCATAAGACTGGTCAAATTCAACCCGCCAGCATCATGCACTCGGCCAATACCAAATATCGAAGCCACGATACCAAATACCACCAGCACCGCTAAGTTAGTGAGCAAAAACAGGCCAATTCGCATCATAATGAAGTCATTCCTAAAATAGTAAAATTGAATATCTGTTGATACTTATAAATAGATAATAGGGCTTGACGAGATAAACTCAATAGACTCTCTGCAAATGTCATACAATCTGAGTCTATCTCTTATCATACCTAAATCGACTAACCTAAGCTTAAATTAGTGAAAGAGTTGGCGACTGTATTGGGTCATAATGTGGTAGACTTTAATAAATTTTGCTTAGGCTATTTTAGCTATTGAGTTATTTTGATTATTTATCCCATTTTCCAATTATCCTATAGGCGCGCCCATGAACACCTTTCCGTTATTTTTTAAGCTAGACAATCAGCCCATTCTCATTGTCGGTGGCGGTGAAGTCGCCCAGCGAAAAGCAGACTTGCTAGTGCGTGCTGGCGCAAATATCAC
>JAUNVX010000170.1:0-3307 GCA_030540615.1 Psychrobacter sp.
TGGTCTATTGCTTAGACCATCTGCTCATGACATTAATGAATAAAACTTCTTAATCTTTTAGGTATTTTATTTATATAGTTCTCGTTTCTATATTTTCCGTCTATATAGTTCCGGTATTTTATTTACTACCTAGTTATAGCATTGAATAAAATCACGTCACCTTTACCCAATTATAAAGAATTAACTCATAAGGAGTAATTTCATGGCTGAGATTAAAGCCCCGGTTTTTCCAGAATCAGTTGCAGATGGTACTATCGTAGAATGGCATGTTAATGAAGGCGATCAAGTCAATCGTGATGATGTGCTGGCCGAAATTGAAACTGATAAAGTAGTGTTAGAAGTGGTCGCGCCTGATGATGGCGTGATGACCAAAATTGTGAAACAAGTCGATGATACTGTGTTATCTGATGAGGTCATTGGCGAGTTTGAAGCAGGTGCTACTGGCAACACAGAGTCAGGCGATGCAGACACGACTGTCGATCCAAAGTCGGTAGCGGCTCCTGTGGAAGAAAAACAACAAAGCGGTGGCGGTAAGCCTGAGCAAGCTGCTGCGCCAGAAGCGGAACATAAAGATCAAAGCCCAGCCGTTCGCAAAGCTGCTAAAGAATCAGGCGTTGATCCAACAGCGGTACAAGGTAGCGGTCGTGATGGCCGAGTGACCAAAGCAGATATGAGTAGCCCCACACTCAAAGTTGACAGCTCAGTGAAGTCTGACAGTGGCCGCCCAGTAGCCGAATCAGTGGGTGAGCGTACTGAAAAGCGCGTCCCAATGACCCGTCTTCGTAAACGTGTCGCCGAGCGTCTATTATCAGCGACCCAAGAAACTGCCATGCTCACGACCTTCAATGAAGTGAACATGAAGCCATTGATGGACATGCGCAGCAAATATAAAGACCAGTTTGAAAAGCGTCATGGCACTCGTTTAGGGTTTATGTCGCTGTTTGTTAAAGCGGCTACCGAAGCGTTAAAGCGTTTCCCTGCTGTTAATGCTTCAATTGATGGCGATGATATCGTCTATCATGGCTATTATGATATTGGGGTAGCGGTCTCCTCTGAGCGTGGCTTGGTCGTTCCTGTCCTACGCGATACCGATCAAATGAGCATGGCTGATGTTGAATCAGGTATTCGCGATTTTGCGGGCAAAGCTCGTGATGGCAAATTATCGTTAGAAGAGATGACTGGCGGTACTTTTACCATTACTAATGGCGGTGTTTTTGGCTCATTGATGTCAACCCCTATTCTGAACCCACCGCAAACCGCTATTTTGGGAATGCATGCCATTAACGAGCGTCCTATGGCGGTCAATGGCGAAGTGGTGATTCTACCTATGATGTATTTGGCCTTGTCTTATGACCATAGAATGATTGATGGTAAAGACGCGGTTCAATTCTTAGTCACCATTAAAGAATTGGTTGAAGACCCAACTCTTCTCCTCTTAGACTTATAAGGTCACAAGGCTTGTATCGGCGACAGTTGATACAAGCTTTTTGCTTAATGTGTGATTCATTATTTTTAATTATTATGAATAATAGGCAGAACTATGAAAGATAATTATGATTTAGTGGTGATTGGTGGCGGTCCTGGCGGTTATGAAGCGGCTATTCGTGCCGGTCAGCTAGGCATGAGCGTGGCTTGTATTGAAAAGCGCGTTTATAAAGGTGAGCCGGCGCTTGGCGGCACTTGCCTAAACGTTGGCTGCATTCCATCCAAAGCTTTGCTGGATTCTTCCCACCGCTTTGAGTCAGCCAAACATGAGCTTGGCGACCATGGCATCAGTACTGGTGAAGTTACGATTGATGTGGCCAAGATGCTTGAGCGTAAAGAAGGCATTGTCAAGCAGTTAACTGGCGGCGTGGCCATGCTACTAAAAGGCAATGGTGTAGATTGGCTCCAAGGTTGGGGTACGCTTCTAGATGGTAAAGGTAGCGAGAAAAAAGTCAAATTTACTGCCCTTGAAGATGAGTCTGAGACCACGATCACGGCTAAATATGTCATTTTGGCAGCTGGGTCAGTGCCGATTGATATTCCCGTGGCGAAGCTTGATGGCGAGCATATAGTTGACTCAACAGGTGCATTAGACTTCGCTGAAGTTCCTAAGCGTTTAGGGGTCATTGGGGCCGGTGTTATTGGCCTTGAGCTTGGTTCAGTCTGGCGCCGCTTGGGTAGTGAAGTGGTCGTTTACGAAGCTCTTCCTGAATTTTTGGCGGCTGCCGACAAAGAAATCGCTAAAGAAGCCGGTAAATTGCTCAAAAAGCAAGGTCTTGATATCCGTCTTAATACCAAAGTCACCAACGCCGAAGTCAAAGATGGGCAAGTGGCAGTGACTAGCGACAAAGACGGCAGTTTAAGTGAAGAGAGCTTTGATAAGTTGATTGTCTGCGTGGGTCGCCGTGCCTATTCAGAGAAGCTACTCGCTGAAGACTGTGGTATCAAGCTTACTGAGCGTGGCCTAGTTGAAGTTGATGAGCAGTGCAAAACCAACCTAGATGGCGTCTATGCCATCGGCGATTTGGTTCGTGGTCCTATGCTTGCTCACAAGGCGATGGAAGAGGGCATGATGGCCGTTGAGCGTATCCATGGTGAAAAGCCGCAGGTCAACTATGACACCATCATTAATGTCATCTATACTCACCCAGAGATTGCGTGGGTAGGTCTCACAGAAGAAGCAGCCAAAGACCAGGGCTATGAGGTTAAGACAGGCTCATTTAGTTTAGCCGCTAACGGTCGTGCACTAGCACAAGGTGAAGGCCAAGGCCTCATCAAAGTGGTCGCTGATGCCAAGACCGATCGCTTACTCGGCATGCATGCTATCTCTGTTGGCGCGGGTGACGTCGTCCATCAAGGTATGATTGCGATGGAATTTGTCTCTAGCATCGAAGATTTGCAATTGATGACCTTTGCTCATCCCACTATCTCAGAAGCGGTGCATGAAGCAGCCTTATCGGCGGATGGTCGAGCGATTCATGCTATCCAACGCAAAAAGCGTAAGTAGAGTATTGGTATAAACGGCCCTTTGATATCTCAAGACAAGGGCTATTTATACCTTAGAATAATTTGTGATTTCGACAGATTATTAATGGGATGCTAGTAGAGTGTCTCACTTTTTTTTAATTTGCTAATGCGGGTTTATTGGTCTCTAAAAATTATCCTTAGAGACGAATGGTCGGCATTAGAATTTGATAACAACAAGGACTTATTCCATGAATTTACATGAATACCAAGCAAAACTTTTATTAGAGAGCTATGGTTTGCCTATTCAAAAAGGCATCATTGCTCATAATGGCGACGAAGCAGCAGCAGCTTTTGA
>JAUNVX010000170.1:3407-5701 GCA_030540615.1 Psychrobacter sp.
GGTGTTGAGATTGAAAAAGTCGCTGAAGAGACCCCAGAGAAAATCTTTAGCATCACAGTTGATCCATTGGTTGGACTTCAGCCTTATCAAGCTCGTGAAATGGGCTTTAAGCTTGGCCTTGAAGGCAAACAAATCAACCAATTCGTCAAATTGATGACCGGTGCTTATCAAGCCTTTATCGACAATGACTTTGAAATGATTGAGATTAACCCATTAGCGGTTCGTGAAAATGGTGAATTGGCTTGTGTCGATGGCAAAATCGGTATCGATTCAAACGCGCTATTCCGTCAGCCAAAAATTGCTGAGCTTCGTGACAAATCTCAAGAAAATGATCGTGAGCTTAAGGCCTCTGAATTTGATCTCAACTATGTTGCCCTAGAGGGTAATATTGGCTGTATGGTCAATGGTGCAGGTCTGGCGATGGCGACCATGGACATTATCAAACTGTATGGCGGCAAGCCTGCTAACTTCCTAGACGTTGGCGGCGGCGCGACCAAAGAGCGTGTGGTTGAAGCGTTCAAAATCATCTTAGAAGATGAGAGCGTTGAAGGCGTATTGATTAATATCTTTGGTGGTATCGTTCGCTGTGACATGATTGCTGAAGCTATTATTGCTGCGGTTAAAGAAGTCGATGTTAAGGTCCCAGTAGTGGTTCGCCTCGAAGGTAACAATGCAGAGAAGGGTGCTGAGCTATTGGATAAATCTGATGTCAAAGTTATCTCGGCTCAAGGCTTGTCTGACGCTGCTCAAAAAATCGTTGATGCTGTAAAAGCATAATTTACGGGTAGATGAGTCAAATCACTTTAAATCAACGCAATTTTAATGAACATCTTTTTAACGAATAGCATTTTTGATTCATAAATTCGTTGATTTATAGCAAAACATATAAGCCCTGATTAAGTCATAAATTAATTGAGCGTCAGGGCAAAAAATTAGGAGTTTTAAATGAGTGTTTTAATCGATAAAGACACCAAAGTATTGGTGCAAGGTTTTACCGGAAAAAACGGTACGTTCCATTCTGAGCAAGCTATTGAATATGGCACCAAAATCGTCGGCGGTGTGACGCCAGGCAAAGGTGGCCAGACTCACCTAGGCTTGCCTGTGTTTAATACTATGGCCGAGGCCATGGACGCTACTCAGGCAGATGCTTCGGTTATCTATGTTCCTGCACCTTTCGTGCTCGATTCAATCGTTGAAGCGGTAGATGCTGGGGTCAAATTAATTGTCGTTATCACTGAAGGCGTACCAACGCTAGATATGCTTAAAGCCAAACGCTATATCGAAGAAGCGGGTGACGTACGTATGGTCGGTCCTAACTGTCCAGGGGTTATCACGCCCGGTCAATGCAAAATCGGCATCATGCCAGGTCATATCCATCTACCAGGCAAAGTTGGCATCATCTCCCGTTCGGGCACGCTGACTTATGAAGCGGTTGCTCAAACTACTAAGCTTGGGTTTGGACAATCTACTTGTATCGGTATTGGTGGCGACCCTATCCCCGGTATGAACCAAATTGATTGCTTAAAGCTGTTCCAAGATGATCCACAAACTGAAGCTATCGTGCTAATCGGTGAAATCGGTGGCACGGCTGAAGAAGAAGCGGCCGCTTATATCAAAGAGCATGTGACCAAACCAGTGGTTGGTTATATCGCGGGGGTCACTGCCCCTAAAGGCAAGCGTATGGGCCATGCCGGTGCGATTATCTCTGGTGGTCAAGGTACGGCTGAAGAGAAGTTTAAAGCATTTGAAGATGCTGGCATCGCCTATACTCGTGACCCTTCTAAGATTGGTGAGAAGGTTAAAGAAGTTACTGGTTGGTAATCTCAACTGTTATATAGTATTGTTAAGGTAATAGCGTCTTGATAATATGATAAAAGCACCCCTATAATGGGGTGTTTTTGTTGGCTCTTAACTGTAATTAATTTGAAAGCCGGAATAATCATGAACAAGAATGTAACAGAAGTAAATGATTTTGCAAAATTAAAGTCAGAGAACATGGAGCTAAAAAGAAAGCTCCACTTATTACAAGAAGAGTGGGAGCAGTATTTCTTAAAAAACAGACTTAAAAAACTTAATATAAGATATAAAAAAGTTCCATTAGAAGATAGGTATGGTGCAGTAGACTATGTGAAAAATAGCTTACAATATAAGTTGGGTTCTGTTTTAATAAAAGAGAGCAAGTCACTCCTAGGCTGGCCAAAAATTCCACTTGTCCTTTTAAAGGAATATAATAATTATATTAGTCCTATAAGCAAAAAAATTGAAGAATATTATGATTATGATGAAGATGTAAA
>JAUNVX010000004.1:0-10619 GCA_030540615.1 Psychrobacter sp.
GATTAGGTTTGCAATGATTAGGGCGGTTAAGTTTCTATAGCCTTAAGGCTTAAAGGTATCACGCAAGCTAACGATTTGGTTAAACACGGGCTTATCATTGCTATGCTCTTCAAGGTCTGCGATAAAGTAGCCCTCACGCTCAAACTGAAAACGCGTGCCTGCTTCTGCCTTGGCAAGTGACGGCTCAACCACCGCCTCTAATACCGTTAAAGAATTTGGGTTCAGCACTTCATGCACATCAGCCGCGCTGCTAGGATCAGCCACTGCGAAAAGCTGCTCATAAATACGAACAGTTGCAGGCACACCTTGATCAGCTGAGACCCAATGGATCACCCCTTTGACCTTGCGGCCTTCGGGGTTTTTGCCCAATGTATCAGCATCGATAGTGGCTTTTAGCTCGACCACGTTACCGGCGTCATCGAGCACATGCTCAGTGACATTGAGCACATAAGTGTTCCGCAGACGAATCTCAGGCTTTTCGGGAGATAGACGCTTGTAGCCTGCTGGTGGCTCAATCTCATAGTCGCTTTGATCAATGACGATATGCTGAGTAAAGGGAATCTCACGCTCGCCCATATCCACATTGGGATGATTGGGCTGGGTTAGCCAAAGCGTTTTAGTGGCTTCATCCCAGCGCGCTTCTACCCCTTCATCCTTACGGGCTTCCCACTCGCTCACAGCTTCATCAAAGTTGGTGATGGTGACCTTAAGCGGCTTAAGCACCGCCATGCCACGGGCTGTGGAAGTCTCAAGCGATTGACGGATGCTAAACTCTAACAGGCGAAAGTCCACCACACCATCAGACTTGGCGACGCCCACCCGATCACAGAAGTCGCGTAGACCTTCTGGGGTATAGCCACGGCGACGCATACCAGCAATGGTGGGCATCCTTGGATCATCCCAACCTGTCACAATGCCTTCATCGACCAATTGCTTGAGTTTACGTTTGCTGGTCAAGGTATGATCGACATTGAGTCGACTAAACTCATATTGATGCGGCGGCTGCTTAATCCCGCCTTTTTCGCCAACCTTCTCAACTGCCCAATCATAAAATGGTCGATGGTCTTCAAACTCTAAAGTACAAATCGAATGAGTGATGCCCTCAATAGCGTCCGATAGCGGGTGAGCAAAGTCATACATCGGATAGATGCACCAAGTGTCCCCCGTTTGGTGATGCGACTGGTGCATGACGCGGTAGATTACCGGATCACGCAGGTTCATATTGGGGCTGGTCATGTCAATCTTAGCGCGCAGTACCGCTTCGCCTTCGGCATACTTACCGTTTTTCATATCTTCAAAACGTTGTAAGTTATCTTCTATACTGGTATCACGCTGGGGTGAGGGCTTTCCTGGCTCACCAAAGGAACCACGGTTCTCTTTAATCTGCTCAGGCGACTGAAGGTCAACATAAGCATCACCTTGCTCAATTAATTGTACGGCCCAAGTATAAAGCTGATCAAAATATGCTGAGGCATGACGCGCCTCACCTGCCCACTCAAAGCCAAGCCAATGCACGTCTTTTTTGATGTTATCAATATAGTCCTGTTTTTCTGCGGTCGGGTTGGTATCGTCATAGCGCAAATGGCAAATACCACCAAACTCATCAGCTACGCCAAAGTTGAGGCAAATAGACTTTACATGGCCTAAATGCAGATAGCCATTTGGCTCAGGTGGAAAGCGGGTGACTATTTGCTGATACTTATCCGCCGCCAAGTCTTCTCGGATAATATGACGGATAAAATCATTTTTTTCATTGTCATTTTTGGCGTTGTCATTATTGGCATTGATTTTTGCAGAATGGGCATTATTCGTATCAGTCATGGTATGGGCTCTCAGTCGTATGTCACTAGTTATGGGTTAACTAGCCTATAAGTAATCAGTCATCAAGTTGATAAAATGACTGCCATTGTAACAAAACCACCCAAGTAATGGATATGGTTTTTACCCACGCTAGCCATTCAATCACAAAATAGCTATGTTTGACTATTCTATGGTCATCATGCCCCACTTGAGCCTACATAGCGACACATGACAGCTTGACAAAAAATCGGTAAACTACGCTTAAGCTAGGATTTACCCCTACAAGATTTATCCCTATTGACAATTGGTCTTTTTCATACAAAGCTTTTATAAAATAAGGCTTTGATTCCCTAAAGTTTAATGGAACAAGGATAATATGTGACGCTACTTAACTCACTGAATATTAGGGCTTTTGGCTTTTCAAGCTTGATTTTGCCTGTTTTTTTGATGGGCTGCTCGACTGCCCCTGCTACCTCAAATCCGACGATTAACAACACCCAATCTCAAATTAAGGAGACTCACATGAGTACCATGCCAGTTGTAGAATTAGACACCTCTATGGGCCCTATTACCATCGAGCTAAACCAAGAAAAAGCCCCATTTACTGTCAAAAACTTCCTAGACTATGTCAAAGCGGGTCATTATAACGGCACTATCTTTCACCGCGTCATCCCAAACTTTATGGTTCAAGGTGGCGGTATGGACGCTCAAATGAAAGAGAAGAGCACCAATGCGCCGATTAAAATTGAGGCCGATAATGGTCTGACCAATGATGAAGGTACGGTCGCCATGGCGCGTACGCAAGATCCAAACTCGGCCACCAGTCAGTTCTTTATTAACGTCAAAGACAATGGCTTTTTGAACCACACGGCCAAGACCACTCAAGGTTGGGGCTACACTGTATTCGGTAAAGTCACTAGTGGCATGGACGTGGTGTATAAAATCGAAAGCGTACCAACAGGCCGTACTGGCATGCATGATGATGTGCCAACAGAGCCTGTTATCATCAACTCTGCTAAAGTCATCAGCGAGTAATAAGATGTATCCACCGGCTGCAAGTGATGTCTAAGGTTAGGTTTGAGGCCAAGTGATGCCAGAGACAATGACATCCCAGTTTCCGACTGACTTTTTGGGCTTTGATCATCTGATTACCACCCGCCCGCATGATATTCGGCAGGTGCTAATCAGTGACTTGCATCTGTCTCACGAGGAGCCTGCCCTAGTGCAGGCTTTTTTGTCTTTGCTAGACAATCTACAAGTCCTGCCTGACTTAAAAGCGCTCTATATCTTAGGTGACTGGTTCGATGCTTGGATAGGCGACGATGCTTATCTTAGCTTAAGCCCGCAGCAAAAACGTACCCATTGGCTCACCCCACTGGTTGACCAATTAAGCCAACTTCACGCTAATGGCTGTCATATCTATGTGATGCACGGCAATCGCGATTTTATGTTAGGCCAACCGTTTTGTGACAGCTTTGGCGGTCAGCTGATTGATGAGCCTTATACCCTCAACGTTGGTCATCAGCGCATTCGCTTAGAGCATGGTGATGCCCTATGCACCGATGACAAGGCTTATCAGCGTTTTCGCCGATTGATTCGCAACCGCTGGGTCAAGAAGTTTTTGCTCGCCAAATCCTTAAGCAAACGTCGCCAACTCGCTGAGAAGATGCGCCAAAAAAGCCAAGCCAGCAATGCGCGTAAGACTCAATATATCATGGACGTCAACCAAGCGGCTGTCCTAAATGCAGTCAAACCCTTTGATGCCATTTTGCATGGGCACACCCATCGTCCTGCACTTCATCCTATCACTCCAATCAAGCCTGCCAAACTTAGTCAAGAGACCCAAGATAGTGAGGTGGCGTTAGCGGTTATTCGTCAAAAGTCACGCTACGTACTTGGAGACTGGCGGGTGAAACATTCCAATAGCAACAAACAATATGTTGAGGCCGTTATCGGCATCATTGTAGTGGGTTTTACGAATATTGCGAGCGGCGAGTCATTTATTAATACCCAGCTTTCGAGCGAGTCTTTAACGCCAAAAAAACCCAGTAAGTCCGCTGACGTTACTGAGTTTTTGCTGGTCAAGTTTAGGGCTTAGTCGGCTAATCTAGCAATTTAAAAAAGTGCTGACGATAATGCTTAAGCTCGCGGATAGAATCACGGATGTCATCCATCGCAAGGTGACTGCCCGTCTTTTCAAAACCGCGTAATATGTCAGGACGCCAGCGAAAGCAAAGCTCTTTGATGGAGGAGACGTCAAGGTTTCGGTAGTGAAAGAAGCGCTCAAGCTCTGGCATTTGCCGCGCCAAGAACCGGCGATCTTGGCAGATAGAGTTGCCACACATCGGCGACTTGCCAGCATCGACCCATTTGTTCAAAAAAGCAATGGTCTCTTTTTCAGCTTGCTCTAGCGTCACCGTACTCCGGCGCACGCGGTCAATTAATCCTGACTCGCCATGCTGTTTGGTATTCCAGTCATCCATGCCATTGAGTTTTTGATCGGAGACTTTAATGGCAAAGATGGGTCCCTCAGCGAGGATATTGAGGTCTTCATCGGTCACGATGGTGGCAATCTCGATAATCTCGTCAGTTAGGGTATTAAGCCCCGTCATCTCAAGATCTATCCATACCAGCCCTTTCTTGCCTTGGTTTTTTATCTTAATCTTGCTTGGGTGGTCGCCTGTCGCCATAATCTATCCTAGTTGGTTTTTCCTTGACCTTCTATAGGTCAATCTTGCTGGTCAATATAGATACGATAAGCGGTGTATGTTAACAAATTTTCGCGGTAAACTGAGTTTAATTTTTTTAAGTGAGTAAATTGTATGAAAGGGTTTGATTCATGGCATTAATCCGGCAACGTAAGCTAAGCAAACAGCAGATTCGGCGCATAGAAAAGCAACAACTCTCGCAGCAAGACAGTCTTGATGATAGCTTGATGGATGGGGTGGTCATCGCCCATTATGGCAAGCAGCTAGAGGTGCAAGTCACCAGTTTACCTGCCATCATCGCTGACAAGCCTGAGATTGGTCCTGATGACCCTGAACCATTTTGGCAACCGCTTGCCCTGCATGATGTTTGGCGCTGCCATGCTCGAACCAACTTACCGATGCTAGTGGCGGGAGACAAGGTTCGCTGGATTGCAGACTCTAATACTGGGCTGGGCCGAATTGAGTCGGTAGCTCCGCGAACCTCATTGGTGTCTAGGCCTGATCGCTATCATAAGCTCAAGCCTGTCGCTGCCAATGTAGACATCCTCGCTATTGTCTTTGCGCCACTGCCGATGGCCGCGCCTAGCCTCATTGATCGCTATCTGGTGGTCTGCCATCATGCTGGCGTCACCCCATTGCTAGTGCTCAATAAAGCTGATTTACTCAGCCAACCTGATTTTGCCTCAGTTCAGAACCTGCTCGATGACTATCAGGCATTGGGTTATGAGACCGTATTGACTTCAGTAGACTGTCCTGAGAATTTACTCAATCAACAAGACGCTCAGCCTCATGATGACCTCCTAGCAGCTACAGCGCAACAAGGCTTACAAGATTTGAAAGCCAAAATTGACCAAAAGCTGGTCATCTTCGCGGGACAATCTGGGGTTGGCAAAAGCACTTTGATTAATGCCCTACTGCCTGACTCAGAGCAAAGCGTTAATGTCATATCAGAGAACTCAAAATTAGGTCAGCACACCACAACGACCAGTCGGTTATTGCCTTTTGTGACCCATGACCTCAGCCAAGGCGGCGTGGTTGATACCCCTGGTATCCGTGAATACGGTATTTGGCATTTGACCCCTGATGACGTGATTTCAGGTTTTGTTGAGCTGGCACCATTGGCTGCTTTTTGTCAGTTTCGCGACTGCAAACACACCCCAAATGCCAAAGGCTGCGCTCTTTGGGAAGCGGTAGAGGCTGGAGAGATATTGCAACGCCGAGTCGAGAGCTTAGTGACTCTGCAAGCTGAGGCAGATACCAAAGACTATTAATAGCTGACTAATTGCTGCCCATTAATCAGCGCCTAATCAGCTTTTAATGCAATTGGGCTTAGTTGTCGGTATAATGCGCTTGGTAAATCATGGATAGTGGCACGCTACTATCTAACTGCTCATTGTTGGAGGTTCGCTTTGAATTTTAGTCGTTGGTTGGAGTTTATGGGCAATCACCCATTTTTGTTTGGCACATTGGGTGTGTTGGCCGTGCTGTTTTTTACCATTGAAAACAAACGTAGCGGTAAAAAAGTCTCGCCAAATACCTTAGGGATGATGGTCAATTCTCAAAATGCGCAGCTGATTGATATTAGGGCTAAGAATAAGTTTGAGACCGGCTATATTCAAGGCAGTCGCAACATTCCTTTCACCCAGCTCAAAGATCGTCTGGATGAGATTCGCGCTATTGAAAACCCCATTATCATTATTTGTGACATGGGCGTTCAAGCAGGTGCTGCGGTTCAGTTAATTGGTAAAGAAAACGTCTTTCGCTTAGAAGGTGGTATTGGTGGTTGGCAAGCCGCCGGGATGCCTTTGGTAGGGGCTAAAGGCTCTAAAGCCAATAAAGGTGGTCAAACAGTCAATATGAAAAAAGTAAAATAGCCTTTTGCAACGAAATTATCAATCGGCATTGGTTGAATTAATCTTGATTAGCCCCATCTTGGTGATATAGTAATCAAATAATTACCCTTATTTTTATAGCCAGTAGTCGATAGGTTAATATTGGTCAAACTAAATAGCGGATAGTTTCAATCATTGGCTTAAGCTTTTGTCTATTACTGCTTCACCGGTATATTTTTATCCCTCTATCTATTATTGCCTCAACCAGGAGCCTTTATGACAGCCCAAGTTACCGTTTATACCACTCCGATTTGCCCTTATTGTTCAAATGCCAAGCAACTTTTGAAGTCCAAAGGCATTGAGTATCAGGAGATTGGTATGCACGACATGAGCTCAGATGAGCGGATGGCGTTAATGCAAAAAACCAATAACTACCGAACGGTTCCGCAAATCTTTGTTGGCGACACTTTCGTGGGCGGTTTTGATGAGTTGAATAAGTTAAATCAACAAGGTAAGCTTGACGAGTTATTAAACGCCTAAATCGTTTGTATCGCCCAATCTTATTAAAATAATGAATCATACTTATATTTAAGGAGTTTTACATGGCTGATGAACAAGCCCAACCGCAACTAGCCCTAGAGCGTATTTACGTCAAAGACATGTCACTTGAGGTACCAGGCGCTGAAGTCTTTACCAAAGAGTGGAACCCTGAGCTTGACATCAATCTCTCTAGCAGTGCTGAAAAACTAGACGAAGACCATTATCAAGTGGTGTTAAGCGTCAATGTCACGGCCAAAAATGCTGATGAAGCTGCTTTTATCGCTGAGGTGCATCAAGCGGGTATTTTCCTCATGCAGAATATCCCTGAAGACCAAATGGGTCAGATTTTAGGTGCTTATTGCCCTAACGTTTTGTTCCCTTATGCCCGTGAAGTCATCAGTGATATCGTCACTCGTGGTAGCTTCCCGCAGTTATTGCTAGCCCCTGTTAACTTTGACCAAGCATATGCACAAAGTCAACAGCAAGCCATGACTCAAGCAGATGCTGAAGGCAATGCTTAAGTTATAAGTATTACTGGGCTAAACTGATGACAAAAGAGTTTAGTTAAGTAATGGTGACGCTACAAGCAGCTCAGCTATTTCAGATAATATTAAGCCACTGGTCAATGACTTAGTGGCTTTTTTGATGCTTGGGTGACTTTTTAATGCCTTTAATCGCTTAACTGTTAAAATGCTTTTCTCATACCTTAACGGCGAACCAGCCTAATAGCGAATATCGTAATGGCATTCTGCTTAGCCCTTTAATTGACGAAAAGTTAGACTTATTCGGCTATTCTCTTTTTGCATACTGTCTTCCTGCAAACCACCTCTTTGCAAAGTACCTTCTTGATTATCGTTCTCTTGACCACTGACTTCTTGAGTAACGCTATTGGCTAATTTAGGAATAGCATGCAACCAATCTTGTTGAACTTTGTCATCCATATAAAGAAGGCTGCCATGGGTGAGCATATAGCGATGAGTAATATCTGGCTGCGTTTTGTGCTTAAACGTCATCTCGCGTGATTGGCCAAGAGAGACAATAGCTACCCCAGTACCTTTTGCAAGCTGCTGAGTGTCATCAGAGTGGTAGCCCATTTTGCTATTACTCGTCAGGTAGTAATTTAACAGACAGTTATTGGGCAAAAAACCCAGCTTGTGGGCTAGCTTTTTAGCAACATCATTCACTCTATCCGGCATCGCCAAAGTCTCATAACTTATGCCCGAGTACACATACGGCACTCCAAAGCTTGCGGTAAATCGCGAAGCCATTTGTTGATTCCACTGGGTCGTAGCCCGTAACAGCAAAAACAAGTCATCTGCTTCATAAGAGGTTAAAAATTGGGGCTGCAATACTAGCTCTGGTTCTAAGTCTGTCATGACATTGGCCTAAGATTAATCATGTGAATGAGCCTACAAATCAATAGCCTCAAATATTCAGCACAAGGCTACTAGTTAGTATCACTATACGACTTTTGATAAAATTTAGGGATAAAAAAACCCCCACGGTCACCAGTGGAGGCTTATTTGTAACCCATAACTTTAAAAGATTATGTCAAAGCAGAAAGGATTTGCTGCTTGACTGTCTCGATAGGCTGAGTCCCATCAAACTGATGATAATGCGGAGCTGCACCGCTTTCGTCCGCTTTGGCCTTATAGAAACCTACTAAAGTAGAAGTCTGCTCATGATAGGTAGATAGGCGCTCACGGATGGTCTCTTCTTTGTCATCATCACGCTGAATGAGAGGCTCTCCTGTCACATCATCTACCCCTTCGACTTTGGGCGGATTGTGCTGAAGATGATACACACGGCCCGAGCCTGGGTGCTGACGACGACCTGATAACCGCTGAACGATCTCATCGTCTGGTACGCTAATCTCAACCACATGATTGATATCAACGCCTGCATCCGCTAAGGCCTTCGCTTGTGGAATCGTGCGAGGGAAACCATCCAAGATACAGCCATTGGCACAATCAGGCTTGGCAATACGCTCTTTTACCAGATTGATAATTAAGTCGTCTGAGACTAGTCCACCTGCTTTCATCACATCTTCAGCCTTACGGCCTAGCTCAGTGCCCTCTTTGATAGCAGCACGAAGCATATCACCAGTCGATATCTGCGGAATGTCAAACTTTTGTGAGATAAACTGCGCCTGAGTACCTTTCCCTGCGCCTGGTGGCCCTAACAAAATAATACGCATCATACATGATTTTCCTTCATTGTGAATCTTAAGGTATTAAAGCTGCCAAATAATACCTGATTACCTTACCTTGTGAAGGGTTAAAGCTCAAGCTATTTTAGCAGCCATATCGAAGACGGCTTTTTACTGTCGGGTCACGCTATGGGCTAGGCCTAAAACAACCCTATAATAACGGCGTAATTTGCAGTTACAGTTACCTCTATAGACGCAATTGTAGCCATGCTCAACCAGGCACTTAGGGAACCTGACGGTTAATCTCTATATTGAGCTGCTGCTTGTCTTTAGGCAGTACAATAGGATTGGCACTCAAGTCTCCCGTTTGACTGATGGCATTGCCCGTCTGGCTAATATTGGCCGTGAGGACTAGTTTCTCGTCTGCCGCCCGCGCCGATTGCAAAGTTCGATCTGGCATCATAGCGTCAAGATTGCTCAAGCTAACCGTGATTTTGCCATTATTAAGCTGAGTGACTGGCAAACGTTTCACCGCATAGGGTGGGCCTCCTGCTTCAGCTCGAATAGCAACGAACAGTACATATTCTGGCTTAATCAGTGGCAACAAGCTTGGGTTGACTATGACAGACACATTAACCCCATCGGCGGTCTGGGCTTGCTGCTGAGCAATAGTAGCGCTAAGCTTGTCCAAACTGGCAAATGCCACACTATGATCACCAGGCTTTTGCTCTATATTGCCGCGTAGCTTACTGATCCAGCCTTGAGCTTGCTTAAAGTTACCTGCGCGCGCCTCGCCCATGGCCATTAGCATTTGCGCCCCTTCATGATTTGGCTGCTTTTGCAAAACGCCTTCCAAAACTTTACGGCTATTAGCATCTAGACTGCCACTATTAGCAAAAAAGCTGGTTTGGGCATAAACCATAGCAATGGCATCATCCTCAGGTGACAAGCGGTAGGCTCGTGCCAAGGCTTCAAGCGCAGAGTCAGTGGCTTCAAGCGACAAAAACAGCTCAGATAAGCGCATCCAGCGGTTGGGGTCATCGGCATGACGATAGACGTTGGTTTGCATCGCTGAAATCAGCGCCGTTCCATCTTTGATAGCCCATTCAGGTGGCCGGTCAATCTTGCCCGTGAGTAGGTCATCCGCTACTTGGCCCACACTGTCCTCTGCTTGCCAAAGGGTAAAGGCGCTACTTCGATCACTAATCAAAAAATAAGCCAATCCTGCCAAAACAGGCACCCAAATCATAACAATCAGCCGACTTTTGAGACCTGGTGCTCGAACTGGTGCCACTTGCTGTTCAGCAGCAATAAGTTGACGCTCAAGCTCCAGCTTTTGGTTTTGATAAGCTTGATCATCTACGTTACCCGCTTGTTTGTCTGTTTCAAGCTCACTTAAGCGAGACTCAAACACATCCACATTGAGATTAAGCAGTCGGTTGTCCTGACTGGTCGAGCGGCTACCCCGAAGCCACGGTATGATGACAATCAAAGCCAACAAAAGGGACAAAAGCAAGCTGAGGGCAATAAACAACCCTAGTGTCGAAAACATCGTCATACATCCTCCCCATTATCGGGATTGGCTCGATT
>JAUNVX010000004.1:10719-20071 GCA_030540615.1 Psychrobacter sp.
GACCACTCGTCTCGGTCGCCACACTTTGGACGGGCACCCGTTTAGAGCGAGTTTGGGTGCGCCAATACCAACCGCCTAATACCGTTATTAGTAACAGCGGTGGAAAAAACCAAAGCAACCAAGTCGAAGGGCGAACGGGTGGCTTATAGCTAATAAAGTCGCCATAGCGTTGCTGCATATAAGCTCTAATCTCATCATCTGACCGGCCTTCTTTGACCATATTGTAAGTCTTTTGCTTAAGGTCTTGAGCAATAGGCGCATCAGAGCCAGCAAGATTTTGATTTTGACATTTTGGGCAACGGAACTCATCAATTAAACGCCGATATTGCGCTTCTTGCTGCTCGTCTTTAAAATCATAGACATCAATAGCAGCAAAGCTTGAGAGGCTCATCATTGACAGTAACAATGCCAACAGAAGCTTCGATACCCGTAGAGATCGAGCACCGCTCGTAAACCGCCCCATTAATTGCGATATTAATTGCAGTATGGATTGGCATGATGATTGAGCCTTCATCTGAGTCTTACCATTAGTAAACGGTTGGATTCTGCTCATCGACATGCCTCCGCTACACTAACGCTGGCCGCGCCATTGTTTTGCGCCACTTCATTGAGCGCCATAAAGCACGGAGCGATTCGCTCTTGCCAGTTGACTTCATTGACCTCACCGATAATATGCTGGCGAATGATGCCTTTTGAGTCAACCACAAAGGTCTCAGGCGCGCCAGTCAACCCTAAATCTAAGGCAAACTGACCTGATTTATCTTGAATGGACAATAAATACGGGTCACCGCGACCATTTAAGTAGTTAAGCGCATCTCCGATATCGTCTTTGTAATTGACACCTACGATGTCGACCCCGCGAGATTTCAAATCCAATAAAAACGGATGTTCAACGATACAGGTCGGACACCAAGAGCCCCAAATGTTAAGTAGATAAGGCTTTTGGGGCAACTGAGCTTCCGTAATGCTTCGCGAAGTATCAGACACCAAGGGCAGCTCAAAGCTCGGCACTGGGCGCTCTAGGGCAGTATTGGTTTGAATCTCTGAAGGTTGCCCTAAGCGCAAATATAGCATAATCATCATGCCTGCAAAGACTATCAGTGGAATCAAAAACCAGAGTTTAAGTTGTTTTTTATCCATTAGATGGCTCCTTTGCTAACTGACTGACGGTCGGTACGCCCTGTTGGGAGATCGGCTTTAGCGCTTCACTAGACTTGACATAGTCCACTTCATTAACGATGGTCGCGCCGCGCTTGGGCTTGAGTCGATAACGACGATCGAGCATAGACAGTAGTGCCCCAAAGGCCATAATAATCGCGCCCAGCCACATCCAGCGAACCAATGGCTTAACATAGATTCTAACGGCCCATTTCTCACTACCTTCAGCGATAGGCTCACCAAGCGCCACATAGATATCGCGAGCGAGGGAGGCATCTATCGCCGCCTCTGTCATCGGCATCATGCTCACCACATAAGTGCGCTTTTGTGGCCTTAATGTGGTGATGGGTTGGCCATCCTTACTCACCAAGACATCTGCCTCTGTCGCATCAAAGTTACTGCCTTTGATATGAGAGAACTGTTGAATCTCAAAAGTATAACCTTGAACCTCAATGCGGTCGCCCACGGCCAATGCCACGTCTTTTTCGACGCTTAAGGCACTGGTCACCCCAATACCGATAGCCACGATGAGCACGCCCAAATGTGCGGTCTGCATGCCCCAGTAGCTGCTCTTTAATTTACCAATACCTTTGAGACGGTTTGGTGCATTTTTGGTTTTGTCCAAAATATCCACGACCATCCACGCCAGTACCCAAAAGCTTAATGCTAAGGTTACACTGATATTGAGCATGTTAGAGGGATGGACAAAATAAGTGATGATAGCCGCCAATAACGCACTGCTAATCGCAATAGTCGTCGCTATCCCTAATAGAGGTCTGGTTTCACTCTTCCAGCGAATGTTTGACCCCATCCCCATGGCCAGTAGTAATAACCAACTCAGCGGCACAAATAAGGCATTAAAGTAGGGAGGACCCACCGACACTTGGCCTAAATTAAAGGCATCGGCAATGATAGGGTAAAGAGTTCCTAATAGCACCACCAAAGTCGCTACCAAGATAATGACATTATTGACGACCAAAAAGCTCTCGCGTGAGATTAGCTTGTACTGGCTCTCAACAGTCAATCGCCAACCCCGCAAGGCAAACATGACCAAACCACCGCCAATCACCACCCCAAGAATGACTAAGATGGCCAATCCTCGAGTAGGGTCAGCGGCGAATGAGTGCACTGAGGTGATAACGCCTGAGCGGACCAAAAAAGTCCCGAGCAAGCTTAGGGCAAAGGTAAAGATGGCTAGCATGATAGTCCAAGCTTTGAAAACCCCACGCTTTTCAGTGACCGATAAGGAATGCAAAAGAGCCGTTCCTGCCAACCAAGGCATTAGAGAGGCATTCTCTACCGGATCCCAAAACCACCAACCACCCCAACCAAGCTCATAATAAGCCCACCAAGAGCCTAAGGCGATGCCCAAGGTCAAAAAGCCCCAAGCTGCTTGCGTCCATGGCCGAGACCAACGGGTCCAGACGGCATCAAGCCTGCCGGACCAAAGCGCTGCCATACAGAAGGCAAATGGCACCACCATGCCCACATAACCCATATATAGCATGGGCGGGTGAATAATAAGTCCAGGATCTTGCAGCACAGGGTTGAGGTCAGCCCCATCGACTGGTAGATTGGGTAAAGTGCGGGTAAAAGGCGAGGAAGTAAAGATAAGCATCGCCAGCATCATGCTCTGAACACCTGCCAAGATGACCAGTACGCGCGCGCGCATCGACAATGGCAAGCCGCGACTAAAGAAAGACACCAAGGCACACCAAGTGGCCATGATTGTCATCCACAGTAGCAGCGATCCTTCATGACCGCCCCAAGTCGCTGAGACGCGGTAATACCAAGGCAGCAAGGTGTTGGAGTGCTCAGTGACATACAGTAGACTGAAGTCATTGTAGTAAAACCCTGCCATTAAGCCACCAAATGACACCAACATAGCGACCAGTTGCGCCCAGGCTAAGCTAGGGGCCAGTTGCTGCCAATTTGGTTCGCGGCGCACGATGCCGAGGGTTGGTAATACCACCTGAAGAATGGCGAGCACAAAGGCTGCCAACAAGGCAAAATAAGCCAGCTCTGTGATTAACATATCTTTAACCTTTTTTGACCCTTTATGGCCAATATGGATACTAGGACCTACATAGAATAACAGAAATTATAAGGTAGAATGATAGCGGGAAGTAGTGGCAACAGTACTCAGTAATGACTTGAAAATAACAATGATAAGAGATTGACTGAAAATTATCCGTTGATTTATGCCTTTTAGCTTTTAACCTTCAAGTTTAAGCTTTCAACCTTTAACCCTCACCTCAATGCCGTTCATCCGTTTGGCCATTGAAATCAAACCGCTAAAACCAAAGTCACTAAAGTCACTAAAGTAAAGAGTGAGCCATTTAGAGTAATAGAATTAACCTACTTACAATCGATTGAGGTCAAGTTTAAATGGGCCACAGCGGACCAGTAAACCGCTGAAAACCCTTATCCTGCAATAGGGAAAAACACCAATACTAAATGTAGCCAACCGGCAAAGAATCCTGTGACACCGCCCAAAATAATCAGCGTCATCTCATCTTCTTGAAAGGCAGGACGCAATAAGTTCTGAAACTCTCGAGGCGATAAAGCGCGAATACGGTCGAGGAATAATCCAAAGATTTTATTCGCTCGGCTTTGATTCAGCTCAGGGTCTCTTAGCGGCACCATAGTGGCTGTGATTGATTTATCGATAATGGTGTTTTTTAAGTGACCAAACTCACGCCGGCCCAAACCAACTTTAAGGGTGGTACTCACCAAAGGCGTCTCGAGCATTTCATACAGATGCGACTTCATCAACTCTCGGGTTTGCTCAGCTCTTGCCCCATACATCATCTCATTCATGATGTTCTCTAAAGTCACTAGGTCCTTAACCACAATCTCTGAAAATACATTAGAGACCTCTTCCTGACGCTTCATAAAGCCGCCCTGCCAACGATAGTTAGCTTTATGAGGCAACTGCGGAATAATAAACGGCAGCGACTTTGAAAATCTAAAAAACTTAATATAAGAGATAAAATGCGGCTCAACTGGGTTAAACACCATCCAAATCGCAATCCAATTGGTCAAAAATCCCCAAATAGCGGCAAAAAATGGCACCGTCCAATGTTGGGGCACCACGATAAAGATGACCATCTGCATCAAGCCAAAAGTAAAGCCAATTAAGGCACTAATGTGCCAAATAAAGTTAATCTCTTTTTGGCCAACTTTCAAAAACATCTGCACCATTAAGCGGCGGTCATTCTCCATAGTACGAACGATCATCTCACGCATATCGACCAAATCTTCGACATGGTAAGTGAGATCGACCACCAAGGCCTTCATGACTTTAGGCAGCTCTTGATGCGCTTGGGCATAGATTCGACGCTTGACCGCATAAGGCACTCGGGTCCAAACCGCCATTGAGCGCTCGTTCATAATCTCGTCAATCAGCGTGTCTAGCTGGGCATCGATGGTTTGAGTGATGAACTCCGCCATCTCCTCAGGCTCCATCGCCTTAAAAAACTCATCTAATGAGCCAAGCTTTGAGAGCGTTTGGTCAACAATGACCCCTGAAATCTTGCCCGCTTTACGAGGGACGATACCTTGCCAGCCAATCCCTGGAATGCCATAAGGCAAATTAGGAATACGAATACCCCAAAACTTAATGGGATAAAATAGCATCTTGAGCGCCATCCAAACGTGAACCCAAGTCACAAATGCGGTCACAGGCGGGATGGTGAGCATCGCCAAAAACTCAGGATGGTCGATAAGGGCTTGCCATATTGATGCTCCATTCATGACTGTAATTGCCCCTACCTTGGCTTAATGTTGGTTAATGATTGAGAGTAATGCAAATTGAGTAATAAAGCGACTGACTATCATCAAAAATCGACTGATTCTAGCATATTTGCCTTGACTTAACACAGTTTCGCTATGATTATATGGGTCATTAAGCCCCGATACTTCAATGAGCTTGGCAAGTGAGGCCTAGTTCGTACAACAAAGCCAATCTACTGATTTGTCATCCAGCGCTATTAATAAATCCATAAGCAAGCGTGGCCTGATAGCGTAGTATGCTATAATTTTGCCACTTATATCAACGCCTACCTCCTTCTCTCATGAAACAATCTATCACACCAGATTCGCAGCAAGTTAACCAGATATTTATGCGCCGCGTCATTGTCGCCGGGGTGTTCATTTTTTTGGGATTGATTGGCCTCATTGTCCGCTATGGTTATTTGCAAGTTTATGCTCATGACCTTTATAAAACCGAAGCGGATAATAACCGGATTAAACTCATCTCTGCTCCGCCTAGCCGCGGCTACATCTATGATCGAAATGGCATCATTCTCGCGGACAATCAGCCTGTATTTACGGCCATGCTCAACCCTGAAGAGGTAGAAGACCCACAGCGAACCCTACAGTTGCTGGCGCCAATCTTTGATTTAAGTGGTGAAGAGATTACGGACATTTTAGCTCGTCTTAAGAGCAATAAAAAAAATAACCCAGTCACCATCAAGATTGATTTGACCGAAACCCAGTTGGCGCAGTTTAGCGAACGCAAGCCATTTTTTCATGGGGTTTATATTCAAAGCAAACTGACGCGAACCTACCCTTACGATGAGTTGTTTGCTCACGTTATAGGCTATGTGGGCCGTATTAATGATAAAGAATCAAAGCAAATCGACAAAGAGCGCTACGCCGGCACAGATTTGATTGGCAAGATTGGGATTGAGGCTGAGTATGAAGACCTGCTACTCGGCCAGCCAGGCTATCAGTCAGTGGAGACGGATGCAGCGCAAAACATCTTACGAGAGCTCGACAGCAAGCCGCCTATCCCAGGTAATGATATCTATTTGAGCTTGGATTATGGTCTTCAAAAAGTTGCCCAAGATCAACTCGCAGGTCGACGCGGCGCTATTGTGGCCATTGACCCTCAAAATGGGGATGTCTTAGCCTTTGTCAGTAACCCAAGCTTTGACCCCAATCCCTTTATCTCTGGTATCTCATTTAAGAACTATGCGGCCCTTCGTGATGACCCCGATCAGCCTTTATACAACCGAGCCTTGCAAGGGATGTACCCACCAGGATCAACCATTAAGCCTTTTGAAGGCTTAGGCGGGATTCATTACGGATTAATGGGCTGGGACAGTACCATCTCAGATCCAGGATATTTTACTTTGCCAGGAGACAGTCACCGTTTCCGTGATTGGAAGCGAGGCGGTCATGGCACGGTCAATTTGACCAAATCTATTACTGAGTCGGTGGATACCTATTATTATAAGCTGGCTTATCGTATGGGAATTGACAAGCTTCATGATTGGATGGTGCGCTTTGGCTTTGGATCGCCCACAGGAATAGATTTGCCCAATGAAAGATCAGGCGTTATGCCCTCGTCAAAATGGAAAAAAGAGACCTATGATAAAGACTGGTTACCTGGCGAGACTATCTCCGTAAGTATTGGTCAAGGTTATTTTCTCGCCACCCCTCTACAAATCGCGAATGCCACTGCCATGACCGCGAACTTAGGCCAGCATATTACCCCACACTTGCTCAAACGTAGTGAGGGAGCAAGAGAAGTAAAGCCTATTGATAAACCAGATGGTCAGATTCCATTTAATGGTACTAAATCCGATTGGCTGCGCATGACTGATGCCATGGAGCAAACCGCTAAGCGCGGTACAGCCAAAGCGATTTATAACCCTCGTTATCGCAGTGCGGGTAAGACGGGAACGGCTCAGGTCAAGTCTATTGCCCAAGGCAAGCGCTATAACAAAGCGGCTTTGGATGAGCGACATTGGGATCACGCTTGGTTCAATGGCTTTGCTCCTGTAGAGCGTCCGGAGATTGCCGTTGCGGTACTGGTGGAGAACGGCGGCGGTGGTAGTAAGACTGCTGCCCCCATTGCCAAAGCCCTGCTAGATTACTGGATACTAAAGCGTCCTGAAGAGCCTATCCAACCCCCCTCCCCGCAAGAAATGGTGGAGATAAGAGCCAAGAAAGCACTAGAGCGAGATCAGAGAATGGTCTTAATGATTGCAAAAGCAGAAGCAGATAAAAAGGCTAAGGAAGAGGCGGATAAAGCCAAAAAAGCCAATCAAAAAGAGTCAACTCAGAGCACTGCACCCGCCGCACAATAACCTTGCTGATTATTCGTCGTACTGATTAATAGTGCTTGCTTATGCTTAATAGCTCTGCTGATTGACCATTAAGCCAATCATTATGTTAGCTTGTCGTTAGTTACCCTGCTCGTTTTAACTAAATGAGCGGTTAAACTCGTACCCATAGGATGATTCATGGCGAAAAACACCTCTACTCGTAGCAAAGGCGCTTCTAGCAAAAGCTCTCATACTAAGGGCGTTCAAACTAAAGGCTTTCAAACTAAAGGCGCTCAAAATGCTATCAGTCAAGTCCGCATCATCGCTGGCCAATTCAAGCGGCGGCAGTTAGGCTTTATAGAGGCAGAGGGTCTTAGACCTACGCCAGATCGGCTGCGCGAGACAGTATTCAACTGGCTGACTGGCAAGCTTTATGAGACGCGTGTGCTAGACTGCTGCGCGGGCAGTGGCGTTTTGGGGTTTGAGGCCTTGTCTCGCGGCGCTAACCACTGCGTTTTTATCGAGGCCAATGCCAAGCAATCAGAGCAACTGTTAATAAGCGCACAAAGCTTAAAGCTTGAAGCCACAAAAGCTCAGATTATTACGGGTCAAGCGCAGCATGTATTAACCCAAATGCCAGAGCACCAGCCTGCCTTTGATGTGGTCTTTATTGACCCGCCCTATCATCTTAATTTATGGCTGCCCATCTTAAACACTTTAATTGACCATCATCGCATCACAACGACAACTTTGCTTTATATAGAAGCTGACCAGCCTCTTGAGCAGATACTCACGCTAGCTGATAGTGATAGTCCTAGTGATACTGATACTGAAAATCACCAGACTCATTTTAACCCCTCAATAAATGTCGGTCACTCCCATCAATTTATCTGTCTCAAAAGTGCCAAAGTGGGTCAAGTTTATGCTGGGGTGTTTCAGTGGTTGGGTAGCGATGTGGCTAGTTAGCCCAACAAGTTGTGATGATAAAAAATATAATATAGCAGGGTGACCAGTAACTTAATATTTAAGTACTCTAATTTTTAAGCTATTTATATTCTCTAGTTATGAGTGGCTCTGGCTATACTATCCATAAAAAACCCGCTTTAAAAAATTGATATACATCAAGGCTAATTACGCTATTATGGTTCAGTAAATTTAATGAGTGCTTTAAATGATGCCTAAAAGACAATTTAAGAGAATTATTTAAGCATTAAGGCGTAATTAATCCGAATATGACTTGCAAGCCTAGGCTCTACTGCTTATAATGTGCAGTCTGTTTTTTGAGAGCCCCGTTCAACTCTCAACGACTATTATTTTAAGGTTTTATCATGAAAACACTTAGTGCCAAACCATCTGAGGTGACCCATGACTGGTACGTCGTGGATGCTGACGGCAAAACTCTCGGTCGCCTAGCAACTCAAATTGCTTCTCGTTTACGCGGAAAGCATAAGCCCAACTTCACGCCTCATGTTGACACTGGCGATTATATCGTCGTTATCAATGCAGAGAAAATTGCGGTAACGGGTAAAAAAGCTCAAGATAAAAAATACTATCGTCACAGCGGTTATCCTGGCGGTATTAAAGAAACCAACTTCACCAAGTTGATTGCGCATAAGCCTGAAGATGTTCTATTGAAGGCTGTCAAAGGCATGCTACCTAAAGGCCCACTTGGCTATGCCATGATTAAGAAGCTAAAGCTATATGCGGGTACAGAGCATCCACATGAAGCCCAACAGCCTCAAGAACTAGACATCTAAGGATATAGTTATGGAACTTAGCACTACTGACAGAAATTATGGTACAGGCCGTCGTAAGTCCTCTACTGCTCGCGTCTTTTTAGCCAAAGGTACTGGTAATATCGTCGTCAATGGCAAGCCGCTTGATGAATATTTCAGTCGTGAGACAGCTCGTATGGTGGTTCGTCAACCTCTTGAGCTACTAGACTCTAACGATAGCTATGACATCTATATCACCGTAAAAGGCGGTGGTATTAGTGGTCAAGCGGGCGCTATTCGTCACGGTATCACTCGCGCGTTGATTGAATCTGACGAAACCAACAAGCCTGCCCTAAAAGCAGCTGGTTTTGTGACTCGTGACTCACGCCAAGTTGAGCGTAAGAAGCTTGGTCTTCGTAAAGC
>JAUNVX010000004.1:20171-22799 GCA_030540615.1 Psychrobacter sp.
TTATAGAGTGCATTTGATTGTTTTGGGTCTATTGCTACATTTTTGTGCTGACATTCGGTTATAATGTTTGATAGCTCTTTTTTATAACTCTCATTATTGTTAATTGCCGATGGCGCTTATGAAAGATCCGCAACGTTATGACCCTGCTAACCCCTTAAATCAGAAGTCTATTAATCCTAAGCCAGACCATAAGATTAATCTTACTGATCAATCACCTCTGCCGCCTTTAAACACTTCTATTGGCTCAACCTCGCTCAGCACCTCAAAAAAGTCTCCTGCTATCCCTGAGGGTATGCCGAGTATTACTGACAATCATAAACAGCGCGAGTTTGAGCCAAAAAGGCCTTTTAGCTGGTCATTTTTATTGCCTCAATATTGGGGGTTTTGGTTGGTTTTTGTCTTAATATACCCTTTGGTGTATCTGCCATTGGCCTGGCAGTTTTGGTTGGGGCGCAAACTAGGCATTGGCATTTATCATGTGGCTAAGTCGCGGCAAAGAGATACTTTAATCAATCTCAGATTGGCCTTTCCTGAAAAACCTGAAGCTGAGCGTGAGCTAATGGCCAAGCAAATCTTTGTAAACCAAGGTATAGGGGTGTTTGAGACGCTTTGCTCTTGGTTTCGTCCCAATCTGTTCACCCGAACCGTCTCTATTTCGGGGCTTCAGCATCTGACTCAAGCACAAAAAGAAGGCCGCGCAGTGGTATTAATAGGCGCTCACTATACGATGCTAGATTTAGGGGGCATGCTTTGCACTCAGTTTTTTGCCGCTGATACCATGTATCGACCCCAAAACAATGCCTTATTAGATTGGTTCGTCTTCAATCGGCGTCGTCAACTGTATGAGCTACAGATTCGTCATCGAGACATGCGTAAGATGATTAGCAGAATTGAGAAAGGCCATGTGGTCTGGTATTCAGCCGATCAAGACTTTGGTCTCAAACGCGGCGTTATGGCACCCTTTTTTGGCGTGCCCGCAGCAACCATTACCACACCGCGTCATTTGGCACAAATAGGCGATAGAGATAAAGCACCTGCTCTAATGGCGCTGCATTTTTATCGGCAAACGCCTGATAACTTACCACGCGGTAAACGGCCTCATTATCATATTACCATCACTCCTGAGATTGAGAATTACCCCACTGATAATGAAGTGGCTGATGCTACTCGAATGAATGAGATTCTCGAAGGGCTTATTCGTATTGACCCCACTCAGTGGATGTGGTTTCACCGCCGCTTCAAAAATACAGAGAGCGGTCGCAGTCACTATTATGATTAGCACGACTGACATTACTGAGAAACTAGCCTAGCCTATAGCAAAACGGCTAATTTTATAGCATTTGCCTTGTTATCTTAATTGTTAATTTAATTGATAGCTGGCTTACTACCTAACTGACTACCTGACTCAGGTTATTAACTATAAACGACTTGGCCATAAGTTTGACCGTCTCTACTTTAGACAGTGGTAATATTTGCTATACTGACTGACTTTTTACCCTTTCGCCTGCTGATATTATCTGGATTTATCATGAACGACGACATTATGACCCCTGATAGCAACCTAACTGAACCTACTACTAAAAAACGCATTTTGACGGGTATTACCACCACTGGTATCCCGCATTTAGGCAATTATGTGGGCGCTATTCGTCCTGCCATTCAATCGGTTCAAGACAGTGATGACGAAGCTTTTTTCTTTTTAGCCGACTACCATGGCATCATCAAATGCTACGATGCTCAGCAGATTCATGACTCAACTCGTGCCATTGCTGCCACTTGGCTAGCTTGTGGCCTTGACCCTGAGCGCGTCACTTTTTATCGTCAGTCAGACGTTCCTGAAATTCCAGAGTTGGCGTGGATATTAAATTGCTCTTGTGCCAAAGGCTTGATGAATCGCGCGCACGCTTATAAAGCCGCAGTCGATGCCAATATGGATAAGTCAGATGTCGACCCTGATCAAGGCATCACTATGGGGCTATTTGGTTACCCTATATTAATGGCAGCAGATATCTTGATGTTCAATGCCACTCATGTCCCTGTTGGCCGCGATCAGATTCAGCATATCGAGATGGCCCGTGATATCGCCGGAACCTTTAACCATAAATACAAGCCCCTATTCACCCTGCCTCAGGCCATGGTAGATGATGATATGCCTCTACTTACCGGACTTGATGGTCGTAAGATGAGTAAGAGCTACGGCAACACCATCCCGTTATTTGGTGATATCAACCCCCAAATCGATGGTGAAAAGCTACTGCACAAAGCAGTGATGCGAATCGTCACCAACTCACAATTGCCTGAAGAGCCAAAAGACCCAGAAGCTTCTACCATCTTTGAGATTTACAAAGCCTTTGCAACGGTTGAAGAGGTGGAAGAGTTACGCGCTCGTTATCTTGCGGGTATCGGTTGGGGAGATGCCAAGCAGCTCTTGTTTGACCGTATCAATGATGAAATTGCCCCATTTCGTCAGCGCTACAATCACTTAATGGCCAACCCCAAAGAATTAGAGGAAATCTTGCAAATGGGCGCTGATAAAGCCCGTCGTCATAGTCGTAAGCAGCTGGATAAAACACGCCGTGCTATCGGCATAAAACCTTTGGCTAAATTGAAATAGTTGATGGTTATTAC
>JAUNVX010000004.1:22899-24499 GCA_030540615.1 Psychrobacter sp.
CCGCTCAGTCAGTCCCTCTTACTCATTAGCACCAGTGAGCAGCTCGCATTTAGCGGCGCGGATATATCAGACCCCTATTGAGTCGCTTCCTGATGACCTCTATATTCCTCCGGAGGCCTTTGAGGTGTGGCTTGATCAGTTTGAGGGGCCCTTGGACTTTTTGCTATATCTGGTCAAAAAAAACAACTTCGATTTGACCGATATGGCAATATTGCCCATTACTGAGCAGTATCTGGCCTATATCGGCGAGCTTGACGAAGACCATTTTGAGTTAGCAGGCGATTATCTTTTAATGGCCTCGACTTTGATTGCCATCAAAACCCAGCTGTTATTGCCTCGACCTGAGCCCTCTAACGCTGATAAAGAGGATCGCGACCCCAAAGCGGAATTAATCGCTAGATTAGAGGAATACGCTCAAATTAAGGAAGCCAGTCGCCGCTTAGACAATTTAGTTCGGCTTGAGCGCGATGTATTCTTGGCGATGGTAAGTCTCCCCGACTCTGACGTCATGGCGGCTGAGTTACCGAGCTATCCTGCCACCATGCTGGTTGACAGCTTACTCAAAATGCAGTTAAAACCTGATTATCAGATGCACACGGTTCAGGTGGACCCTGTTCCGCTAGAAGATAGAATCGCCAGTATTACTCGCCAATTATCTGAGCATGGTCAAGGTCGATTCGCTGATTTGCTCGATAAGCGTCAAGGAAGACTAGGCGTGGTGGTCAGCTTTGTGGCGGTATTAGAGCTGATTAAGCGTCAGCTAATTAAAGTGGTTGAGATTGAAGACCAGAACCCTTCACCAGACTCCTTGCCCGCAGCCAGTGATGACGATGATGGTAACAAGCTCAATAATCTTGGTCATGCCTTTAATGATCATCGCTTGGCTAATGATGGTTTAAATCAAGTGCCTGCTGCCAGCTGGTCAATGACCGAGCTGACGCTACAATGGGTTAGCTAACCCCTCATGTTGATTGATTCGAATAACACAGCCAATACGCCCTTATGACTACTACAAAGACCATGGACACTGCTCAGCCTACCTCGGATGCTCCATCAGATTCTCATACAATCGCCCAGTCACACGCCCGCTTTGAGACGCTCAGCCGCTATGTGGAGGTCTTGCTTCATGCTTCAGAGACGCCTTTAACTGACACTCAGCTTAAGCGCCATTTATCGTTATCTCAGCATGAGCTTGAGACAGCATTGCTGGTATTACAGCAGCGTTTGTCCAATGGCGTTTTGCAATTGAGCCAGTCAGCCACAGGCTACCGACTACAAATCGCCAGTCAATACAGCTCGCTGATTCAGGATGTCTTTCCTCAGCGATTAGAGACTTTGAGCCAAGCGCTCCTAGAGACTCTCAGTGTCATTGCCTACAAGCAACCCGTCACCAGAAGTGATATTGAGCAGGTCCGAGGCGTGACTGTCTCAAGTAACATCTTAAGACAGCTTTTTGATAAAGGCTGGATTGTAGAAAAGGGTCACAAGGACACGTTAGGGCGTCCTGCTCTACTGCATACTACTGATGAATTTTTGGAAGCTTTTGGGCTGGCTAGTTTAGACAGTCTGCCGCCACTGCCTGATTTATCTTCGATGACGA
>JAUNVX010000004.1:24599-28375 GCA_030540615.1 Psychrobacter sp.
AGAGCTCATTAGACTGCCAAATGCCGTTACTGACACTTAAAAACAGAGCAATTTTGCTTCAATTAGCGTAAACTACTCGGTGGTTTATCAGTCTTTAAACCAATATGTTATTTTTCACATTGCGAAATGTGCCGTTCACCGATTCAAGGAGCCATACCCATGAGCCATCCATCAAATCCAAAATCTACGACTAATTTCAATACCCAGACCCCTTCATCATCGCAGCCTGATGCTACTGTCCCTAGTCCTGAGACCGAACAAGACGTTGGCCGCAGCACTCAAAGCCTAGAAGCTTATAAAGCCACTATCGACAATGATAAGGCGGCTCCCAAAGTCAGTACGGCCGGTACTGAAAAGCTGCAAAAGGCACTAGCACGAATGGGCCTTGGCTCACGTCGCCAAATGGAAGAGATTATCAAAGCAGGCCGCGTGTCTATTAACAGTCGCCCAGCCACTATCGGTGACCGCGTAGAACAAGGCGATGAAATCCGCGTCGATGGCCGATTGATTAAGTTCAAGGCAGAGAATGAAAAGCGTCGCCGTATTATCGCTTATTACAAGCCTGAGGGCGAAATCTGTTCAGCCAATGATCCTGAGGGTCGCCCTACTGTGTTTGATCGGCTGCCTAAACTGACTCATGACCGCTGGGTAATGGTCGGTCGCCTCGACATCAACTCTACTGGTTTACTGCTGTTCACCAATGATGGCGAATTGGCTCATCGCCTGATGCACCCCTCTAATGAGGTCGAGCGCGAATATGCCGTTCGAGTATTAGGAGAGGTCACCCCTGAAATCGCTAGCAAGTTGACTGCAGGGGTTCAGTTAGAGGATGGTATAGCCAAATTTGATGATATCCAAGAAGCGGGCGGAACTGGGGTCAACCGGTGGTATAACGTCAAACTAAAAGAAGGCCGAAACCGCGAAGTGCGCCGTCTGTTTGAGTCGCAAGAGCTTAAAGTGAGTCGCCTGCTGCGTACCAAGTACGGTACCTTTAGCCTACCAAGAGAGCTGCGAACTGGCCGCTTTATAGAGCTAGACAAACGTGACATTCATGACTTAACTGATTTGGTCAATCTGCGCCCTCGTCAGGGGACTGGCCTGTACGGCATGGCCAAACGTAAGCAAGAGCGCATCAAAAACAAACCGCTTAAAGCGCGTCGAGGTCGCGACATTGGTCGCTCTAATGAGAGCAATGAGGGCCGATCAAGCGGCACACGTAATAGCACTGAGCGTGATAATACCCCTCATAATAGGGCGGAGCGTAATAAAAGTAGCCGCTCTAATGATGGCCGCTCCACTGATAATCGTGGTCAAAATAGCCGCTCGAAAAACAGCTCGACCACTCGTAATAGTCCTCGAGGCGGTCGCTCTTAGTCTTCACTCTTCATCTGCATAAGTCAAAAAAAGCCTCTATTTTATAACCCAAGGTTATGAAATAGAGGCTTTTTATTTATTGATAGCGGTTTTGTATTAGCAGTAGCTTTTTATTAGTAGTAGCTGTTGATTGGTAACGGTTTTTAGGCTTATCAGTCAGCGCTTATCTAAATAACGCCTCATCACCTTAAGCTCTTGATAATGACTGTCTTGACACTGGGCCAATAACTGATCTAAGCGTTTTTCAGTAGAGTCTAATAATTCAATTAGTAAGGCCAAAGCCGCCGCCATATTTTGCTGCTCAGTGGTCTGCTGTAATTTACTCAATCGCTGCTGATGCTGCGCTAAAGTCTGATAATCCTTTAGCATGTCAGGCAAACGCTCAGACAATATCTTTCGAACGATAAATTGCTCTTCACTGCTTGGCAGTTGCCGACCCTGCTGCGCCAAATCATCTAGCCACTGCTGATAGATATCCGCTTTATGATCAATACGGGTCAAGAGCTCAAGAGCACTAGAAGGTAGGTGCGCCAATACCGTCTTGTCTATCTCTAACTCAATCAGTACAGGCAGTGGTGCTTGGCTCGGCGGCGTGTAGTACATGGTACCAGGGGTAATGCCCACTGCCTTATGAAAGGCATACCAACCCTTACGCCCGATATAGGCTACGCCTGCTGCCGCAGCTATGACTAGACTACTGGTCACCAATAAACTCATATCAATAGCCGTAAAAGCTAAAGCGCATCAGTTTCAAAGCGCTCTTTTAAGTAGCGGTTCGCAATCAATAACCTTTGACCATCTTGATGATAGGACGCATCTAATAGTTCATCAAATTGAGCATTAACGGTGTTCAATACTTCAAGCAGGGCTTCTTTACCGGTGACATTAGAGTTTTGAATCTTAGTAGTGTCAGCTCGGTCACCATCTAAATCATGCAATCGGCGATAGTCAGCAATGGCTTGCGGCACATGTTTGTCCATAAGATTTTTAATCATCACAAAAGTCTCAGTGACAGTGTCTTTATCATCTATCTTGCCATCATTATTGGTATCCCCATAAATTAGACGTAGCTTCTCGCCTTTTTCGTTAATCTGACTCAAGGTCATTTTGACGTCTTCTGGTAAGCTTTTTTCGGGGATATAGCCCAATTGCGGCATTGATTTGTACTCGAGCATCTTAGGCTGGGTGAGCTTTTTAACCCCACGATAGCCTAAATACAACCCAGCAGCGGGCAGTGCCCCATATAGCACAAACATCAAAAACATTGCGGTTAACTGGCTCATGAATCTTATCCTAGCACTGAGGGTAAATAAGGGTAAAAAATTAATGACGAAATGCTTAGCTTTGCGTCCGGCTTTTGACATAGCGATGGGTGGAGGCCAAGCGATTGAGCACCATATTATGTAGCTCATCAAGTAGCTCATCTAACTCGTAGTCAATCTCAAGGAATAAGTCGGTTAGCATGTCCCCTGCGGTCATATTGCCTTGAACCGTGCTGTTTTTGGTTCGATGCGGACTAAAGCGCAGCAACTGCTCATAATGACTTAACGCTTCAGGGATACTCTCATTAATGAGCTTATCAATGACAAACTGCCGCTCACAGAACCACTCTTCTTGATTGCCATTTAGCTCGCTGGACCATTCGCGATAACGGTGTAACTTATGATTGATGCGGTCCAAGATGGCCACTGCCTCTATCGGCATGGCATTGAGGGTCTTTTCATCAACGACATTAATCAGTTCAGTCATAATAGGCACTCGTCCATGTTTTAGGGTCCATAAAGTAGCTGGATTAAAAGGTGGCCTGTTGGGTGAACGGTAGTTTTTTTTATTGGCGAGATAGCGGTCTGTTAATGGTGTTGGGGTTTGGTTGTTATTCACCAGCGCTACTGCATCTTGAGCACGCTTGGCTCTTAACTGTTGGTTTTGCCGCTCATTAAGGACCTGCTGCTCGCTGGTCACTGATGTCGTCGTCTGTGACTGGTTATCAGCCACGGCCGACTTATCGGTATCAGAACTGCTGGGATAGCTAATAGGCGGCAGAGCTTTCTCAGCCTTGGCCTTTGACCCTTGAGCGTCAAATAGCGGCTCGGTAAAAGCTTCCTTTAGCATTCTTGTTAGACTGACCACACTACCCCGCCTTGCTAATATTCATTTCAGTGAGTTGTTGTCTTTTTTACCACTACTTATTGTTGCTATGACTTATTATTTTTACTAAGAGCTATGATTATCACTATTTGATTAAATTTTAAGGTATTAACTGACTCATTGACCATTCTATCACGGCATAAACCCTCCGTTAGCCCTGCGATGATATTTATATCACCTGTCAATCTTGGCCACCTTACTTATCATACTCAGTTATGGGGACGAACTCTGTACAAAAACAGCAAATAGCTATT
>JAUNVX010000004.1:28385-39888 GCA_030540615.1 Psychrobacter sp.
ATTCTTATTCAGCTATTGTTATTCAGCTAGTCCTTTAAACTAAAGGTTAAGTTCAGCTCGCCATATAAGCCGCCCCTAAGCCCCAACTAGACCTCTGCCGCTCTAATTATGCTTTATACTATAGTGCTTTTGGGGTAATGAAGAGGTGATTAAAGGATTAATGATTAGCGCCTCATTTATGCCTTAAGCATCTCATTGCCTAAATCACCATTATTTTCAGTTCATTAACCTTAAGTTTCAGTCAACAAGGACATGCTCTGACATGCCAGATTATTTCTCAGGATTTGCCGTTAGCTTTTCGCTCATTTTAGCCATCGGTTCCCAAAACGCTTTTGTACTCAAACAAGGCTTAAAGCGTGAGCATGTTTTTATCATTTGCTTGTTTTGCGCGATTACGGATGCGCTACTAATTAGCGCTGGGGTAGCAGGTTTTGGGGCAGTCACCGCCCGTTATCCCAAAGCGATTGAATGGGCTAAGATGGCCGGCGTGGTATTTTTGTTGGTCTATGGCGTCCAAAGTCTTTATGCCAGTATGACGCAGTCGCATGCGATGAGCACCGAAGGCCAAGCGACCAGTAGTCTCAAAAAGGCCCTATTGCTTTGCATGGGATTCACTTGGCTCAATCCCCATGTCTATTTGGATACTTTGGTATTGATTGGAATGGTGTCAACCAAGGCCGAAAGTAAGCTAGCGTTTATTATGGGAGCCGTCACAGCATCAGCCCTGTTTTTCTTTTCATTAGGCTACGGCGCTCGGCTTTTATCTCCGTTATTTGCCAAACCCAAAGCCTGGAATATATTGGACAGCTTGGTGGGTATATTGATGCTCTATCTGGCTTGGCAGCTTTGGCACAGCTAATGAACCAAAATAATAGATACCGAGAAACTACCCATAAGGCTAATTAAGGAGTCAGGTATGAGCGTTTTAAAACTGAATGATGCATCATCAAATATCTATCAAACCAGATTAGGGAAGATAGTCCGAAGGCCACTAACGATGATTTCTATAGCCACAGCCGCAAGCAGCATGCCCATGATGCGGCTCATGATATTAAGGCCCGTCTCTCCTAAAAAGCGACTGATACGCCCCGCCATCATCAAAGACAAATAACAAAATACACTGATAAGTAACCCGGCAATAATAACGGCTGTCACTCGCCAAATCCCTGAAATCTGTGACGAGTAAATAATGACCGTAGAGATACCCCCAGGACCAATCATCATGGGAATAGCTAGAGGCACCACTGCCGCTGCTGTACTAGGTGGCACTTCAGTCACATGCTCGACATCAAAGTTCTCTTGGTTAGGTTTGACCGGATTGCCTTCACCATTCATCATATTGATGGCAATCAAAAATACCAAGATACCACCCGCCACTTGGAATGAGCCAATAGAGATGCCCAATACCTTAAGCAGCCCTTCCCCTGCGACCGTAAAAAATGAAATGGTGATAAAAATAGTCAAACAAGCAACCCGCGCCACTTTGCGCCGATTGTTCATTGAATAGCCCCGGGTCAAATCCAAAAAGAGCGTCAACGCGCTAAAGGGATTGATAAGCACCATAAAGGCTAAGATAATCTTGATAATTTCTGTGTCCACAGCGCACTCTCTTTTGGCGTTGTTGGGGTGGTGGTAGCATTCAAACCACGATAAATTAAGCAGGGCCTATGAAGCTTAGCACCTTGAATAAAGCGAGCAGATGACAGAGTCATCAAGCTGAATACTGGCGACAATAAAAAAGGGCATTGTAGCATAATTACCTTTTGCCACTGCCCTTCATAACCTTTTTTTTGTGATTAAATAACCAAAAGATGGTAATCATTCACGGCTACTATATCTACTTCCTACTCTCATAATTTTTATCATTGATTGAATTTTTTTATCATTGGTTGATTGAATGGTGCACCAATCAAGTAAATAATTGATTGCCAAACTTTAAGTTCGCCGCCTAGCCCTAAGCATGAAAATCTAAGCCAATATCTAGTGCCTGAGTGCTGTGAGTTAAGTAGCCCATAGCAATAAAGTCAACGCCAGTCTTGGCAACCTCACTCACGCTCTCAGGGGTGATGCCTCCTGAAGCTTCTGTCAATGCTCGACCCTGACACATGGCGACGGCGTTTTTTAAGGTCTCAGGAGTCATGTTATCCAGTAACACTAGTTTGGCGCCCGCCTCTAATGCCTGCTCTAGCTGCTCTAAGGTATCAACTTCTACCTCAATCGGGATTAGATGACCGGCAAACGCTTGCGCTTGCTTTACCGCCGTGTCAATGTCACCGGCGATAGCGATATGATTGTCTTTAATCAAGATAGCATCATCCAATCCCAAGCGATGATTGCGACCGCCGCCACAGCGCACCGCATATTTTTGCAGAGTTCGCAGGCCAGGAATGGTTTTTCGAGTACAAGTGATTTGCGCCGGATAATCAGCGACGCTTTCGACGATTTGCCGAGTCGCTGTGGCAATGCCGCTCAAATGAGTCACAAAATTCAAAGCAGTACGCTCTGCCGTCAGCAAGTGGCGGGCATTACCACTGACTTTCGCTAGTATCGTTCCTGCGGCTACCCACTCACCGTCACTCACCAATGACTCAAATTTGGTTTCGCTGTCTATGAGAGCAAACGATAATCTAGCCAAGTCCATCCCACAGATTACGCCAGCATCGCGCGCCTTGATGACCAGACTTGCGCTCTTGTCTGCTGGAATGGTCGCTTGCGAGGTAACGTCGCCACGTCGACCCAAGTCTTCTTGCAATGCTGCGGTTACCCATGGCGTAAGCAGGACGTCGTCTAACTTGGGTTCTGACCCTCTCTGTGCTCCGCATGATAACTCCTGTGCAGCTTTAGACACCATTGCTGTCAATGCTGACGTCGCCTCTAATCCCATGCTATCTCTCCTATTTGAAACCATTGACTTTAAAACCAATCAACTGATTAAATTTTTAATAAAGTTAATAATAAATCTACCATTTATACTCAATTTGAGCATAAATATAGCGGAATTATAGGCAATCTGCAAATTTAATTAAAAATTATAGGCTTTTAGCTTTGCTAGTTTGGGTGTAATGGCTAAATAGAGAAGAAATTGGGAAGCCGATATAGCGAAGTAGCTGCCTTGAAATAGCTGCCTTGCAGCAGCTATATTGTTGTCAGCATTAGGGTTGAAGGCTAACTATTTTATACTAGCCAACCCTATTTAATAAATCAGAAACAAAAACCACTACTTTTGCCGCTTAGGCAATTTGCTGTCCATCAGCAAGCTTTGCAGCTCAATATCATAGCGAAAACGGTACAACTTGGCAGGTCGGCCACGGCTGGCATGGCTACTCTCACCCGTAGGCTCCACCAAGTTTTGATGCTCAAGCAATCGCCGAAAGTTTTGTTTATGCAGTGGCACACCCGACAACGCTTCAACGCTTTGCTGTAGCTGCGACAAAGTGAACTCCTCTGGCATTAAACCAAAGATTAACGGCTGATACTCTATCTTGGCACGCAGTCTTGAGATGGCCGTGGCAATCACTCGGCGATGGTCATAGTACATGGGGCGACCGATGGCGGTGGACCAATTTTTAGGTAATTTATTGGGCTGATAAGCAGGCGACTCTGGGATAAGCCCCGCCTCATAAAGCATCTCATATCGCAGTAAGGTATGTTCAGAAACCCACTCGGCTGATTCTATAACTGCCTGTATAACTTCCTCTTTAGTAGGTTTTGGTGCTTGCTTATTGTCGATATCGTCAGCGAATTTTATCCCCCAACACAGCTCTATTCGCTGCTGTCGCCGTAAGCGTGCATTAACAGACTCGGCCGTTTGCGCCCATTGGTATAGCTTAGGTACGATTAAGTCATTAATAAAACTTGGCGGACCTTGCAAATGATTTTCCCAAGGAAAATACTCATACCAATCATACCAAGCGGCTTGACTGGTTAAGGCATCTAACTGAGTCTCTTGCACCAATCCTAGATAGCTCACATAAACAAGCGCATGGCCGTCTTTATTACGCCGATTGGTATCGACAAAGGTATAAAGCTGCTCGATATAGCCCAAGCTTTGGTTGGTCTGCTCCTCGACCCATTGGCGTACGCCGGCCTGCAAAGAGCGATGCAGCGGCATTAATGGCCCATTGGGCAGCAGCTTGCCATTATCAACGGTTAGCACACGGGCGCTTTCTTCAGTAATCGCAATTAACACTGCAACCACTTCAGTGGTGCCACTACCTTGGCTATGGGCGTGGGTATAAGATAAGCTCATAAAACATTCAAACTTACATCAAAGGTGACTCATCAATTAATGCTAACGCCATAGTGTTAGCACTATATTGATAAAAATTATAAAGTTGTTCAGATGATTGATTCTATCATTAACCCAAGGGGCAAATGGTCATATTTTTATAATAATAAATAGGTGGTTTTACCCATCAATCCTTATCGATAAGTCAGTTATCAGTCGCTGATTTCACCCTTCAAAGTAGTCTTATTTCATCTCACTGCAAAATAAGTCTTGTAATTATGCTCAAAATGAGCATAATTGTAATTCAGTACTTATTTTTGACATAGTGGTCTTTTTAGCTAACCCTCAAAGTGATTGCTAGTGGCTAATAGCTAGTACCAGTTAATAGCTATCAACTAACGGGTACAAGGCTACCGTCGTTAAATCAGCCAAAGTAGTGAGGCAGCATAAGATGACCACAGCAGGAGGCACGATGAAAGTTTATCCCTATGATTCGCCCACGTTAACGAGCAATGGCGAGCTCTCCAATAAGCTCAATATTGACTATGCCAAAGCCAGAATCCCTACCGAGCTGAGTCGATCAGAGCGCCTTGAGATTGAGGCCAATATCCGTAGACTGCTGCAAGAGCATAACGCTGTACTAGTGGCTCACTATTATGTCGACCCTTTCATTCAAGAGTTGGCCTTGGCCACTGGTGGCTGCGTCGGTGATTCGTTAGAGATGGCCCGCTTTGGTCAAGCCCATGCTGCCACAACCTTAGTGGTCGCTGGGGTACGCTTTATGGGAGAGTCTGCTAAGATTTTGAGCATGGAAAAGACCGTCCTCATGCCTGACCTTGAAGCCGAATGCTCACTAGATTTAGGATGCCCAATCGATGACTTTAGCGCCTTTTGTGATGCGCATCCTGACCGTACGGTGGTGGTCTATGCCAATACCAGCGCCGAAGTCAAAGCAAGAGCAGATTGGGTTGTGACCTCATCAGTAGGACTTGAGATTGTCAGTCATCTGCAGGCTAATGGCGAAAAAATCATCTGGGGACCAGATCGCCATTTGGGCCAGTATATCCAAAAACAGACTGGCGCTGACATGTTGCTCTGGCAAGGGTCGTGCATCGTTCACAATGAGTTCAAAGCTATCGAGCTTGAGCAGCTAAAAGCCGAGCATCCTGATGCCGTGGTGCTGGTGCATCCTGAATCGCCAGATAGTGTGGTGGCCTTAGGCGATGTGGTAGGCTCAACCAGCAAGCTACTGAGTGCGAGCAAAGAGATGGACGCTGATACCTTCATCGTTGCCACTGACCTTGGCATCTTGCATGAGATGCAAAAACACTCACCGCAAAAGCGCTTTTTGGCCGCCCCTACCGCTGGTGAGTCTGCGACTTGTAAAAGCTGTGCTTTTTGCCCGTGGATGGCGATGAATGGCCTTAAAGGCATTGAGCAATGTCTAGCGCTTGGTACTAGTGAGATTAAGCTAGACCATGATCTCGCTGCTCGCGCCCTGCTTCCGCTTCAGCGCATGCTTGACTTTGCTGCGGAGCAAAAACGCAGCGTTCAGGCCAGTGGTGATTTGGTGGCTAATCGTCCGCTGTTCGCTAAGGTTGGCGCGGCTTAATACTCTCACGTTTGCCAAGCTCTCAGGCGTCAAATCCATTGGTCTAGTGATTAACAGCTACGCTGATGAACCGTCGTCATTCCAAGCGTCCACTAAAGAGTACTTACTATGCCAATGACCGCTAACCTTTCGTCTTCAAGCTTTAGTCCAGCGACCAATAGCACGTTGAGCACTGATCCGTTAAGTACTGGTACGTTGAGTATTGACACGTTGAGTACTGACACGTCGAATATCGTTACCTTTGATATGTCAGATACTACTTTGCAATGTGATGTCTTGATTATTGGCGCGGGGCTAGCAGGCTTAAGCACAGCGCTAAGCTTACCCTCTCACTTAAAGGTCGTGGTACTGAGTAAAAAGGCACTTAACGATTGTTCTAGCCATTACGCCCAAGGCGGTATTGCCGCTAGCCTATCAATCGAGGACTCTGTCGCTGATCATTTGCAAGATACCCTTATCGCAGGCGACGGCTTATGTGATGATGATAATAGCCAAGCTATCTTGACAGATGGGGCGGATGCAGTGGCTTGGCTTCAGGCGCTAGGCGTGCCTTTTACCATGAATAGCGACCTAGAGCAAAACCATCCCCTATCGCAAAACGGTCTGTTAGAGCCAAACAGCTCGCTAGCAAACCTGCCTAGGGCCTACAAAGACGACATTGGTCAGCCCAGTGCTGCCCGATCTACTGCTTGGCCAACCGACTTGCATCTCACGCAAGAAGGTGGGCATGGTCGTCGCCGCGTGGCTCATGCTGATGATGCCACTGGTCGATATATTATGCAGGCATTGCAGCAAAAAGCTAATGAGGCTAGCAATATTAGCATCCTAACAGGTATGGAAGCGTTAGAGTTAATGGTGCACCCTATAGCTGCTATAAAGTCGACTACTGACTTAGAGAGCTTTGCCAATAGCGCCATAGCCACACAAAAGCCTAATACTAATCAGTGCCAAGGGGCCTTGGTCTGGGATAGTCAGCAGCAGCAGTGCTTAACCATTAGCTCGCAAGCGGTGGTTCTGGCAAGCGGCGGTCTCGGTCAACTGTTTAAACGAGCTACTGCGCCTGATGTCTGTATGGGGGATGGCATGATGATGGCGTGGCACGCCGGGTGTCGTCTGGCTAATTTAGAGTTTGTTCAGTTTCATCCGACTGGGCTGGCGCTAGATAACAGCAACTTTTTAATCTCTGAGGCGGTTCGCGGTGAAGGTGGTTATCTTCGCTGTCCCATCTCAGGCAAACGCTTTATGCAAGATTATGACGCTCGGTTAGAGCTAGCACCACGCGATATCGTGGCCCGAGCTATTGCCGATCAAATCAGTCAAAATGGCTTGGGCTACGTGCATCTTGATATCAGCCATCAGCCTGCTGACTTTATCCATCAACACTTCCCGCAGATAGCCTGCCAGCTCATTGAGCTGGGCATTGATATGACCTGTGAGCCAATTCCCGTAGCCCCTACTGCTCACTATACTTGTGGCGGCGTGGTGGCGACGGCTGATGGTCTCACTGATGTGATAGGGTTATACGCTGCTGGCGAGGTGGCCTATACCGGTCTGCATGGTGCCAATCGACTCGCCAGCAACTCTTTGCTTGAATGCGTGGTGGTCGGTCGCCGCATCGCCCAGCATCTGCCAACTTATATTAAAACTGCTGCTATTGATGATAGTAAAGCCGACTGTATCCAGCAATCTTTGCGTTGGCATGCTTCGTATTGGATAGGCCCTAATATTAAAAATAGTTCATACATTAACCTAAAGACGCCTATATCTGAAACCTTTAGCTTTAACCGCTTATCATTGAGTGCCAACCCTACTCCTTCAAAAGCTTTGTGCTCTGAGGGCCATCACTTTCAACAGGTGCAAGCCCTAAAGTCTCTAATGAGTACCCACCTAGGCATCAGTCGTGACCAGCCTCATCTGCAAGCGGCACTTAATCAATTGCAGCAATGGCATTTGGACGCTGAGCAAATAACGACCTCTAAGCCCTCAATTGATTGGCTCAATCAGTGGCGCTGGCAACGATTGCTCATGCTAGCCATACTAATGCTTCAATCTGCTTTAAGCCGTGAAGAGAGTCGCGGTGGTCATTTTCGTATGGATTGCCCAGAGAAGTCTAAACTGGCCAAAGTTAGCGTAATTGATAGCCCGCGTGCTCATCAAACTTTAGTTACATCATTATCACCCCTTCGCACTACTGCGTTTTACGTTAATGCTTTAAACCAGAAAACTTTCTTTTTAAAACCACCTGCTCCCGTTACCGGTATCGCCGTGGCTTAAGAACCGAACTGGGGATTGCAAAATCTCCTTAGTTGTTTTTCTAGTTTTCTCCTTAATTCTCCTCCTAATAACCTACTTAATAACTTGCCTATATTTCAGCATTGATCTTGGCATGTCATCATCAAAATTTCAGCCAACGTGATACAATCGGTGTCTTTTTATCGCCTGTATTGGATGCGCTGAGTAGTCCTATGCCCTATTTTGAAAATTTTAAAAGTTTAATCACTTTAGTGTTGGTATTAGCCCCCTTATTTGTGGGTTTTGCCCTGCCGTCTAGTCCTACGCGTACCCGTCTCGCAGACAAAATGCTCTCTTACTTGGTATACGTAATTTTGACCTTAATAGGGATTGAATTGTCACAGGTACATGGCCTAGGTGCTCAAGTGGGCAGTATTGCTTTGTATGTCCTAGTATTAGCAGCACTAACAATTGGCTCGGGATTATTGGCCCTGATAGCATTAGATAAGTGGCTCCCTTGGCATGCGCGCTCAGGCAACCATCAAGCTATCCAGCATAAAGTCAGTATCCGAGGCAGTCTGATTCAGGTCGTCTGCGTGGCGATTGGCTTTGGGATTGGGCAAGTATTAAGCCCAGCTTGGCTACCGCCTGAGAACACCATGACGGTGCTATTGATGATTTTAATTTTATTGGTGGGTATCGGTCTCAAAGGGTCAGGAATCACCTTAAAAGAGGTGATGATTAACAAGCGCGGCATGCAGGTGAGTCTTGTATTCACCCTATCCGTAGTGGCTAGCGGTATGATATTCGCTTTATTATTTGATGAGGTATCGGTTACTCAAGGTATGGCGTTGTCGGCGGGGTTTGGCTGGTATTCATTGTCAGCTATTGTGATGACGGATGCCTATGGGGCAATTTGGGGCAGTGTGGCTTTATTTAATGATTTGCTGCGTGAGTTCGCTGCGCTATTATTCATCCCATTATTTATGCGCCGTTATCCTTCGGCAGCGGTAGGCTTAGGCGGGGCCACCAGCCTTGATTTTACCTTGCCTATTATTCAACAGTCTGGCGGCCTATCAGTCGTACCACTGGCTATCAGCTTTGGCTTTATTATCAATATTGTCTCGCCTGTACTGATGGTGGCACTCTCAGCACTGGGTTAACTTAGCCAGTTTCCTAAATCAGTTAGTCAAACTGCAGGGCTTGAAAGGGATTTACTAAACTACTCAATGTTAAAAAATATAATTTAATCATCATCCTGAATTTAGGAAGCTTAACTGAGCCAATGAGGAGTCAAAAACAGGCTTAAGCCAAAGGTAATGCTAAAGTTACCTGACAAGCCGTATCATGCCAACGCACAAAGTCTTCAATGGCTTTGTGATTGCCAATACCAGCATCATTTAAAGCAGCTTTATCCCCAGACAGCTCTAGCAAAAACTGACAAGCTCGATAATTTTTGGCAAAAGTCTCGTATTGCTTTATCCACTCCTCTCTTGCCTTCACCAAGCAATTATCCTGCCCATCACTACCAGTCTCTAATAACCAAAAATCTGTGGTTGGAATGGTTTTATCAAGTTGCTGCGACACCATTACCTCATCCATCCGCCAAGGCTTGGCCGTCAAACGTGCGCGAAAGCACTGCTGAACATGGCAAAGCCTCACGTAATTGCTATCGGCATGAAAATGCTCAAACCAAGCTTTGACTGCCTCATCATTAGGCAACAAAGTAGCGTGAGTTGCGATAATGCGAAACCCTTCTGGGGTCTGATACAGCCTAAAGCGCTCTTCGGGATAATTGGCAAGCCGCTGCTCGATAAGATTGTGCATGACCTCAGGCAACTTATTGACTCTCTCTTGATAATTGGCCATCAACTGCTGTGTCCGTTTATGCTCGCCATACCACCAAATGCCGGTCATGCCCATCATAAAACCCATTAACCACGACCAGGATAGTGACTGCCAAACGATAATACTGGCGATAACGATAGACCCCAAGATAAAGACCCAAAGTCGCCAATTTATAGTGGATTTTGACTTACCTGACCAAGACTTTTGCTCAGGACCCTGCACCGCCATAGCGGCAGCCTGTTGCTCACCAAAGGGTTTTGACACCCCTATAAAGCTATGGAATAAAGACTCAGCTGGATGAAGCCATGCCATCAAGTCATCGTTATCCACATCGATAATGGCAATATTATTAATATTGGCAACCTGAGCGCCGTAGCTGTTTCGAGTAACGATTAATTGGGTAGGAGCTTTGTCCAATTGAGTGGATTCTTTGACCTGTTGAGTAGTATTTTTGGCTGATGATTTGATACCTTGAGACAAGGCTGGGTCAATAAAAGATTGCTCAAGTAGTATCTGCTCACGAATGGGAATACCAAGCTCGGTGTTATAAAGCTCTTTACGCTCAAGTCGATGGATATCCTCTCCTGCCTGCCAGCGCTGATGTGCCTCAGTGACGCGCTGCTTGGCGTGACGTAAAGCGTCTTCTTGGCTAATATTGGACCAACCATAGCGTTTAATGGTTGCTTGGCGCTTAATCTGCTTAGCATCCACTTTATCAAAGCGCTGCTTATAGACGGCCCAATATCGGGGGATGAGCATAGGGCAAACCTTAAATAATTTATTGTTATTAGTATTAAGAGTAGTGTTTATTGATTGAGCAGCTTTTATTGAACGACTTATTAATTAATAGCTTTGCTTGATTTTTATTAAAACAACTGGCAGTTATCAAGATAGCCTGATAGCGTTGACTTAATTTTACCCACTCCCATATTGGTTGATATCACGGTGACACCTTTTACTTTTAATGGATTGCTATCCATATCGACATCGGCCTTATCATCAACATCATCTCGCCATAACTTAGGATATCGATAACCACAGTCATACGTGACCATTCTTTTAGGGTCAATATGATACTTAGTGACCAACTCGTCTTTGATTTTTTGTGCTCTATGACGTCCTAAGGAATTTTCGCTTTGATAGCTTTGCATCTCTTGTGGTAGCTGGTGACCAAAAATATAGATTGGCTCATTTTTGTAATCTGTTAGCACGTCCGCCAGCTTAGCAAGCTCGTCGACATATAAAGGTGACAATTGGCTATCTGCTAAAGCATAAACAGGTTGAAAGATTATTAATAACCCCTCAAGGGTATGTACTTGCACGGGGCAACCAAACTGATCAACCACTAAATTTGCTTGCGTGTTCATGCACTGATCTAAGTTATCGGTGACGCCGTCGCCATCGCTATCGACCTGAGCCACTACGTCGGGTATGACGCCCCCTTGCTGCTGGTCAATGGAGGTTGGCTCTGTAGTATGTTGACAAGCGCTTAGGCTGACCATTGATACCAGTAGCGATAGAGGTAGGACTGAGAATAAATGAGACTTTGCCATTTGGCATCCTTGCTTTAATAAGAACAAATG
>JAUNVX010000004.1:39988-41118 GCA_030540615.1 Psychrobacter sp.
GTCGGTAGTGTCCAAACGATAGACTGCCAATGCTGCGGGTGTGCTCGGTCGTCATCTGTGATATCTGCTAGTGGTAGCAGCGCTAGCGTCCCTGTCGGTAGCATCGCTTGGCGCGCTGTAGCATTGTGCGGCAGCTCGGTCTTGATGGCGCAGCAAATGGCGGTTTGATGATAGTCCAAAGTATCAAGGCCAATCCCAACATGTTGACGAACGAACGAGCCTCGGCCATCCGCACCTACCAATAGCTTGCCCGTTAGAGACTGCCCGTTGCTTAGCGACACTCGGTACCCTGATTGCGCCCCTAACCAGTCTAAATCAGTGACTTTTTGACCATGGATGACTGTCAAATATGGGGCAACGTCATCTTCCTCTAACCGCTGCCAAATCGCCTGCTCAATCACTAGCGGCTCGACCATACTGCCTAGTAACTTGGGCAGCCCAGTCTCTTCTTCTCCAAAGCGCAGCTCGCCGATACCATCTTGCTGCCAGACCTGCATCTGCGTGTAATCCGCTTTACGACCAATCGCGGTTATCTTTTGCCAAACGCCAATGTCTCTAAATAGCTCAATGCTGGCTAGGCTGAGCGCATAAACCCGCGCGTCACGCTTAGCAAGTTTGTCCGCCCAACCGGTCTCATTGAGTTTGGGACGCGCGTCAATTAAGATAACAGGACGTTTGGCCTGCGCGAGCTTTAGAGCTAGACTTGCGCCAGTGATGCCGCCGCCTATAATTAGAGTATTGTTCTGGCTATTTTGATTTTGAGTCATGGTCAACGCCTTTATTGTCTAATCCAAATGTCTTTTAAACTTGGTCTGCTTTTATCTTCAAGACTTTAGCCCCATCGCATAAGTCGCCACCAAAGGCTTGATATTGGGCAGCTTGTCAAAGGCAATGAGCGCCGCATTGCGGGCAAACTTCACCGCTGGATTAGGGTGGGTAAAGCCAAGCACCACCGCATCACAAAAGCGAATGACCCGTTTTTGGTCTTTTTGCCGGGCTTGCTCATAGCGTTTTAACATTGACGCGTCACCGATATCCTCACCACGCATCACTTGATTCGCCAGCATTTTTGCGAGGACGTGAGCATCGCGCATACACAGGTTAAAGCCTTGACCGGCTACCGGATGCAA
>JAUNVX010000171.1:0-3096 GCA_030540615.1 Psychrobacter sp.
CTTTCCAATAACTTTAATCCTTCCAATAACCGCAATGACCCTAATAATCGCTATAAAAAGGAAACGGACAGTCAGCAAGATATTGAGACTAAGGATAAAGTCAGTAAGAGTAATGAAAAGCAGTTCAAACGGGATAATGACAGCTATTTAAAGGGTTTGGCCATTATTCGTAATAAGCTTGCCCGTGTTCAGTCTAACCAGCATGTACAGCGAGCGGCTATTGTCGAGAGCCAAGGTAAGGTTTTGGCGTCTGTTGGCTACGATGCGGATTCGACTTGGCCGCCGTTTGATGACAAGCTATTGACCATTGATGCGTTAGCCACCTTAATGGGAACTGCTTATGGGACTTATTTGGGTGAGATGAATGGTCAAAAGTTATGGCTGATGGTTGAGATGGATAACGAGCCCTTGTATATCGCTCAGTATCGTATTGCTTTAGCCTTAGCGATTACTGGTCTTTTGACATTATTGATTCTTTTATTAAGTCTGAATATCTATGCCAAGCGCTGGATTACCCCTATTTATGAGATGCGCTTGCAGCTTCAACGTACCCAAGTCGATACGCTCTATAAGCCGATGCCGATTGAGTCAAACGGTGAGCTTAATTTATTGCAGCAAGATTTGGTCAAGACCCTGCGCCGTTTGCATACCAGTTTTCAAGAGTTAAAAGATCATGCTGAGCAAACCGAAGATGACTTGCGGCTTGCCTTTGATGAGATGGAGATGCAGAATATCTCCATTCGTGATGCGCGTGATGCGGCCATCTCCACCAGCCAAGCCAAGTCCGCCTTTTTGGCCAATATTAGCCATGAGCTACGAACGCCGCTTAACAGCATCGATGGCTTTATTAACCTGCTCTCACGAAATGGCAATCTAGATGCTGAGCAAGCATTATATGTTCAGACGATTCGTAAGTCCTCAGCCCATCTGTTGGCTTTAGTAAATGATGTGCTGGATTTTTCGAAGATAGAGGCTGGCAAGTTGGTGTTAGACAGTCATGAGTTTAGCCTCTATGATGCCATCTACGATGTGGTCGATATGCTGTCACCCGTCTCCTCTGAAAAGGGCTTAAGAATGGCCGTGCTCTTTTACGATGATGTGCCGAGACTCATCGTTGGCGACGCGCTAAGGCTTAAGCAAGTACTGACCAACTTAGTTGGCAATGCTATTAAATTCACCGACACAGGTGAAATATTGGTACGGGTTAGCTTGGATGATTATCAAGACGACCAGCTAATGATTGCGGTTCAAGACAGTGGCAAAGGCATCTCAGAACAGGATCAGAAGCTGCTATTTCAAAGCTTTAGTCAAGGTGATCCCTCTATTACTCGGCAATATGGCGGCACTGGCTTAGGATTGGTCATCTCCAAGCAGCTCACCAAACTGATGGGCGGTCAGATAGGCTTTTTTGATAACGCTCAAGAGAATATGGCCAAACAGGGGTCAACCTTTTGGTTCCGTATCCCCTCTCATGTGCAGAATCTATCGTCAGAAGCTATGGCTGAGCTAGGCCAAACCCGCCTGCCTGTTTTAGCCCCTTTAAGCAATGAGGGCGATGAGTTCCATCTGCTTGCTTGGGTTAATCATTCAGCTTCCATGCAAGTGCTTAAAGCCAGTTTACGACCCTTACCTATTAAGGTCACTCAGGCCAACTCTTTACCTGGGGTCTTAGAATCGCTAAAAGAGCTGGGTAATCACTGGGATTGGGTCATCGTTGATAATGACACCCAAGATGACATGATGGCGCTTCTTAAGCAGATTAGACTTCACTACCAAGGTAAGCTTGCGGTCTTTGGTTATCAAGTTGGCTTAGATCAGCGGTTACTAGATCGTTATCAAGCCAACGGCTTATTTGAACCACTCGATAAGCGCCAACTCTACGCTATGCTTGATACCCAATCGCCACTGCCTATCGTAGCCTCCACGGCTAAACGCTGGCAAGGCTTCACTGTGCTAGCCGTGGATGACCATCTGCCCAACTTATTGGTCCTTGACGCCTTGCTGACCGAGCTAGGTATCAAAGTTATTACTGCCAACAGTGGTTTTGAGGCCATTGAGCTAATCAGCAAGCAGCAGGTACAGCTCACCTCGCTAACGGGGAGTGGCAGTCAAAGTGAGTCCACTGATATAAAGTCTGTCAATGCGGCTGATATTAAGTCTGCTAGTAAGATGGCTGGTGACAAAAGCCCTTTGGACAATCAAGATAAGCCTAGCGAAAGGCAAGCAGTCGCCAATCATATTGATTTGATTTTTATGGATATTCAAATGCCTAGAATGTCAGGGCGCGAGGCGGCTGAGCAAATTCGTAAAATAGAAGCGACTCAGGGGCAAAGCAAACCAAGCAGACGCATTCCTATTATAGCGCTCACAGCTCATGGTCTGTCTGATGAGCGCGATCGATTAATCGCTGCTGGCATTGATGATTATGTGGGCAAGCCTATTAGTCAACCGCAGCTGATGCAAGTTTTGCAAAAATGGTTGGGTCGTTATGACAATCATAAACTTACGGCGGCCCATTCTCCAACTGCCCTCGTTGATGAACCTAGAATGCGTTTGCTCTCTAATGAGACAGCGGCCAGTGAAGCTTTAATAACGGTTAATGAAAAAGCGAATCAACCTGTGCCACTAGGTTCAGAGCGCTCAATGGAGGAAAAAGAGGAGCAATCTGCCTTAGATCACTTGCCCGTTATCGATTGGCAAGATGCCTTAACGCGCTCCGCCAATAAACCAGAGCTTGCTGCCAAACTTATCTTTATGATGGTGGACAGTATTGAGCAAGAAAAGATGGACTTGATGCAAGCTTGGTCGGATAAAGATCGTGAGGCGTTATCGCAGATTGCTCACCGGATATTGGGAGCGAGTCGTTATGCAGGCGTGCCTCAACTGCGCCAAGCCAGTCAGGACTTTGAGGACAAGTGTCTATTAAATGTTCAGCACACCAGTCCGGCCCAATTTGCCATGCTGACGCCTAGCTATGAGGCCCTTCAAGCTGCGCTCAACCAGCTGCGTCAATTAGACTTGAGCACTCATCCTGAGCTAAGCTTATATAAGCTTAGTGAGAATGACATGACGTGGAAGATGATTTAGCAGCTATTT
>JAUNVX010000171.1:3196-5600 GCA_030540615.1 Psychrobacter sp.
GATTACCAAACTTTAACGGTCACTCAAACCAATGAAGTCGTCGTCGTCAGTTTGAATCGTCCTGACAAAAAGAACGCCATGAACTTTAAGATGGTCAATGAGCTGATAGCCGTAGCCAAGGAAATCGCTCAAGACAAAGACGTTCGTGCGGTCATTTTAACGGGTTCAAACCATACTTTTTGCTCAGGAATAGATTTGGGAGATTTAAATAACCCCAAAAACCAAGCCTATGCTGTCTGGGAGTTAGTAAAACCTTGGCAAAGTGACTTTCAACGTGTCTGTCTAGTGTGGCGAGATTTGCCCATCCCTGTTATAGCTGTGTTAGAAGGACATTGCTTAGGGGCGGGGCTGCAATTGGCATTAGGCACCGATATCCGTATCAGCACGCCTGAATGTAAATTGGCTATTATGGAAGCCAAATGGGGGCTGGTGCCAGATATGGGGCTAACCCAAGCGGCACTAGGCGTTATCGGTGCTGATGTGCTCAAGGAGCTGGCAATGAGCGCCCGAATCATTGAGGGCAAGCAAGCAAAAGAGCTAGGGCTGGTCACCCATCTCTCAGATAATCCGATGGCCCAAGCCCTCACATTAACGCAGGAGTTTGCGGATCGATCACCCGATGCGGTCTTGGCGAGCAAAAGAGTAATCAATCGTATGCATCAGCAGTCATTTTCGACTTTGTACCAAGAGAAATGTTGGCAGCTTAAGTTGATGTTAGGTCACAATAGAAAGATTGCTCTTAAAAAGGTTAAGGATGCTAGTGCGAGATATGGCAAGCGGCAGTTTAAATAAAAGACATATTGGACACTGGATAAGACTAACTTTTAGAAAATAGTTTTAAAAGTGTTCATAGCTGAGATAAGGTTAACATTGACTCACCAGACTTAGCTGACTTGATAACAAAGCGGCCCTGTATTTGATCTAAAATGCAGGGCCGCTTTGTTATTTGCTGACCTTCTAAAGTTATTTATCCGTGAAATCTAGGGGCTATTGAATCTAGCCGCTATTAAATTTAGTCACTGCTAACTACTAACCGTAAAGCCTAAAAAACATAAGCCAAAAACCATAATGACCATTATCGCAATCGCCCTGATACGAGGCCACAAATAGAGTAAGTTTATGACTGTCAAAATCCCTGACACCCCAAAATCTGAAAGCTCCTCCCAGACCTCTGCAAGAATAGACCCTAACCTGCGCGTCCGCTCAGCAGAGTTGCCAGTTGCTTGGATTATGATGCTAGGTCTGATGGTGGCCATAGGGCCCTTATCCATCGATATGTATCTACCTGCCTTACCATCAATGGCCGATAGTTTTGGGGTGTCCACAGCCTTTATCGCCAACTCTGTTCCTGCCTATTTCGTTGGCTTGGTATTTGGTCAATTATTCTATGGTCCTTTTAGCGATAGGGTAGGTAGAGTCAAACCTTTATACATAGGTATGACGCTCTATGTGGTCGCCTCGCTCATTTGCGCCACCACCAATAATGAGTATGTGTTGTTTGTCGGGCGAACTCTGCAAGCATTAGGGGCTTGTGTAGGGGCCGTGGTCACGCGAGCTGCTATTAGAGATAGGTTGACAGCGCGCCAAACCGCTAAAGCTTTTTCTATCATGGTATTGGTCATGGGCTTAGCGCCTATTTTAGCCCCTTCGTTGGGCGCGATTTTTTTACGGTTCTTCAGTTGGCATTCGATTTTTTGGTTTTTGACTGCCTTTGGTCTACTTAATCTTTTATTAACCAAGTTCTTTTTCTTTGAGACCCTCAGTCCAGAGAATCGTCAAACACGGCCCATGAGAGAGGTGTTTAGTCAATATTGGGATTTACTAAAAGACCCCAGATTTGGCTATCCAGCCATTGGGGGTGGCCTATTGATGGGGTCAATGTTCGTTTATATTAGTGCAGCCTCTGAGCTACTTATGGATACTTATGGCTTATCAGCGACGCAGTTTAGCTGGGTATTCGGCATGAATGCCGCTGGCTTTGTAGGATTAACTCAGCTTAATCAATGGCTAACCAATCGCTTTCGAATTTTGAGCATCTTACGGTTTGGCGCCATGATGCAAGTGATTGCCTCTGCTGGGATATTTATACTAGGAATAACAATGGGCCAATCAGCGTGGCTGCCCTTGGTCTTGTGTTGCATCTTTTTTTGTATTGCTGGACTGGGATTAACCCAACCTAACTCTTCCGCTATTGCCTTAGCCTTTCAAAAGAAAAGAGCAGGAATGGCCAGTGCTTTACAAGGCTCGTTGATGTTCTCAGTAGGTATCTTTGGTGGGCTATTGCTCAACTTATTTCCGGTCAATCCTGTACTAAAGCTTGGTATTACCATGTTCTTATTAATGAGTCTAGGTTGTGCGCTGATTTTTAAGATTGATAATCGATTGGATTTGGACAGTGCGGATT
>JAUNVX010000005.1:0-9486 GCA_030540615.1 Psychrobacter sp.
TACCTTTTTATTAGATACCTTTTGGTAAAATAGCTTTTTATCAAACACTTTTTTATTGAATAGTTTTTATTCAATAATTACTATCTGGACTTGATATGACCAAACCTTCCTCTGACCCTCAGCATCCCCATAACGACCATAGCGAGCATACCCCAGATTTGGGCTCTGAAGCTGCTGAAGATTTCGCCAGTAGTGCCAAGGGCAAGACCGGATTTAAACGTATTATCAAAGCTGCGGGCTACTCGACCGATGGCTTTATTGCGGCTTATCAGAATGAAGCCGCCTTTCGGCAAGTGCTTTGGCTCAATGCGGTACTGTTAATCATGATTGCCTTGATGCCTTTTACGCTGGTTTTAAAAATGATTTTATTGACCGCCTCGTTTTTATCTCTCATCGTTGAGCTGTTTAACACCGGTATTGAAGCCAGTATCGATCATACCTCTACTGCTCGTCACCCATTGGCCAAGATTGCCAAAGACGTTGGGTCGGCAGCGCAGTTTCTAGCCTTGCTATTGTTATTTATTCTTTGGCTAATGGCCCTTTGGACGTTGCGGTAATCCATGAGCACTCCTCCTGATTTATTGCCTTTATTTGAGGTGCTGTTTGATGACCCGGTGGACGACATCGTGTCCGATGAGGACACGAAAATTAATGCAATAGCTGATGAAACCGTCAATGAAGACATCCAAAACGCTGAGTCTCAATCATCTAATAAAACCGTGAATCCTACCAGCTCGCCTACTGTCTATCTAGGCACTGGAGGCTATAGTGACACTGACTTATTGGGCACGTTGTACCCTACTGGCACCAAAAAGTCTGACTTTTTACACGAGTACGCCAAGCATTATGGCGCTGTTGAAATCAATAGCACTTTTTACGCCCCTATCGGTCAAAAGGCCTTTGAGGGGATGCTACGAAAGTCTGAGGGCAAAGTACGATTTGCAGTGAAGTTGCACCAAGACTTTACTCATGTGCGCTCAGGCACTAGCGAGCATGCGGCAGCTTTTATCAATGCCCTTGCCCCTATCATTGACGCCGACTGCTTGGCCCCTTTGCTACTACAGTTTCCGCATGGCTTTGAGCGCTCTCAAACGCATCGTCTGTATCTAGCGCAGCTGGTCGATTGGTTCAGCGACTATCCACTCGCTATTGAGTTTCGTCATGCCAGTTGGCACGTGCCACAAGTGATGGACAGCTTTCGTCAGCAAGGGCTGATCTGGTGTAGTGTTGACTATCCTAATGTTCAAAGATTGCCACCCTCAAGACTAATCTTTACTCAAAACGAGCAAAATATCGGCACGGCGGGAAAGAGAACGGGGTATCTGCGAATGCATGGCAATAACTTGCAGTGGTGGGATGCGATGGCGGCTAGCGATCGCCATGACTACCGCTACTCAGAAGAGGAGATGCAGGAATGGGCGCAAACGATTGCCAATCAGCGCCAACACTTTGATGAGCTATATGTGTTCTTTCAAAACTCAGTGAAGGCGCATTCTTATTATAATATCAAAATGCTGCGAGCCGCTTTATTACAGCTTGGATTTCGAGTGTTATAAGGGTTCAATAACCCTAAATTATGCTTTGGCGCTAACCACATAAATCACTCGGCCCATGACCGTTTGCTCAGCGGTCCAGCCCATCTCCTCCTCACTGAGACTGGCTTGCTCATTGTCTCCTCGCAAGCAAAGCTCTATAAGGCGGCCTTGGTCATCACAGCGCAGTTGACTGACCCGCTTGACAATCTGACCGTAAATAGGATGATTAACTGCCACAATGTCACCCATCTTAAGACGCTGTGAATGGCCAAGCAGTCGCCAACGCCATATCACCACAAAAACACCCGGCATCAAGGTCGGGGTCATACTATTGCCAGTCACTTTCAACATTTGCAGCTTTATCATAAGAGCAAGATTATAACAGCAAGCCAAGTCGCTACAAGCTTACTCACTCAAGTCTAAGCAAACTTTGGATAGACGGTCTCAACTTTTGGCTCATAAGGACAAGTTGCACGGTAAGTCTCTACCCCTTTTGACTCCCAAAAAGTTGCCGCAAATTCATTGACCCAATCGACCAATCTTTGCGCCGCTTCCATGGTGGTATTTTGCTTCGCCGCTGACCCAGCCAACATAATATTATGCGCTAAGCTATGGATATTAGGGTATTTATCCAACAGCTCTCCCTTAAAATAATCTCCCCAAATAATACGAACTTCATATTTGACCGCTTCAGCATGTTTTTCTTTGTCAGCGACCAATCGCACCAGTTTGGCTTTATCTTCCAAGCTATCCGTCAGTCCTTGAAGCTGTTGACAATATCGAAGCACACTTAGGGCATAAATCTGCGCTGGCGTAGGGTCATAAATACCGCACGGTATGTCACAGTGGGCCCAGACCTGAAAAAATGGTCGAGCGTTATCGAGTCGATTGAGTAGGGCATGTAGCATATTAAATTTCCTTATTGACGCTGTAATCCATAGATAAACTGAAATTGAGATAAGCTGTTGTTCATTATTAATAATAGGTTGCTAATCACTAGCTACAACTTATTTATTACCTTGTTTTTAACATACCCATAAGCAAACCAAGCACAAGTTGCTATTGCAGCGACGATACTGCCATAAAACAAAACGTGCATCAGCATTGACTCATTGGCATGATGGTCATGGCCCGGATGTGCGAGCACCTGATTGCCCATCATAAGCGTCGTCACTAAGACCATGAGTGAGGCAAAAAGAGGTCTTTGAAAGGGATTTGATACTGCTTGGTTTTTCATACTATGCTCCTAATACTGACCATATCAGTTGATTCAATGGCAAACGAATGTTGGTTAACCATACAGATATTATTCTTAAATGTAAATGAGTCTCATTTATATTTATACTGTCTTTTAGATGAATAACCTTTTCGCTTTATTGTTAATTCATTGGCCTTTAATGGGTTACCGCTGCCGTAATGGTTAAATAGAAATAGACATAAGAATATTGCTTAAAAATAGGCACAAAAAAAAGGATGCACTTGGCATCCTCTTTTATTCATCGTAAAACCCTTTATAGGCTTAATCAAAGACAGCTAACTCTAAAACAACTGTCTAAGATAGAAAAGGCCTAACTGTCCCTCACTTACTCTTCAACGCCAGCATCTTGGCCTTTATATTTGGCATTGGCATAGTCCCAATTGACTAGCTTGTCTAAGAAAGTGTCTACATAGTCTGGGCGACGGTTACGATAGTCGATATAGTAAGCATGCTCCCAAACATCACAAGTCAACACAGCGACTTTGTCATGTGCCAGTGGCGTGTCAGCATTGCTGGTTTTCATGATAGACAATTTGCCGCCTTCGGTGTCTGCTACTAGCCAAGCCCAGCCAGAGCCAAACTGCGAAACAGCTGCGTTTTTGAACTCTTCACGGAACTTATCATACGAGCCAAAGTCTTCATCAATCTTGGCTTTTAAATCGCCTGTAGGAGCGCCGCCACCATTGTCTGGTGTCATGCAGTTCCAATAAAAAGTATGGTTCCAAACCTGAGCGGCCTGATTGAACATGGTTTGCTTGCTGTCATCTTTAGCAGCCGCTTGGATGATTTCAGGCAGGGTTTTGCCTTCTAAGCCTGAACCAGGAAGCAATTCATTTAGCTTATTCACATAAGCAGCATGGTGCTTGTCATGGTGAAACTCTAAGGTCTCTGCGCTGATGTGTGGCTCAAGAGCGTCTTTGGCATAAGGAAGGTCTGGTAGAGTAATGTTTGACATATTATTGTATCCTTGGCTGGTTCAATCGCTTGCTATCCTCAAAGCCCTATACATTGATATAAAATAAAGCTATATAAAGTACAGGGGGATAAAAAGCGATTAAAATGGCTGAGTTATTATAAATGACATGATAACTATCTTCTCTATTATCATGTCTATAAAGTCGTCATTCGCGTTTTAAAAAGACAAAATACTTATCATTAGCCCAATGTCTTAAGCTAGCATTTTAAGATAGACCTTGGCCGCTAAGTGAGTAGCTTATCTTAAGTATCCTATCTAAAGTCTACGCTATTGACATGCCTTAAGTCATCTTTTGATTGAAAACCAAAAGCTATGATTGGGCACTGTCTTGCCCGAAAGTATAACAAACCCTTGGTCAGAACACCGTTACCGATTGTTATAATAAACAATGTTAGGCTTGGATTAGACCGTCTCAAAAGCCCTTTGGTCTAGCATACTGACACGTTTGTCTTCTCTTAAATGTTTGCTTCTGACTATTTTGATAAGTCAGTGACTCTTTATCAAATCCCTATCACCTAATCTCTACCAGACCTTATTTCTTACAAAAAGGCTTACACTTAAAGGACAGCTACCATGACCCAAATTTTTCTAGATTCAGCGCTAACTGACCTATCTACTACTGATGCCAAGCGCTGGGTGCTGGCCAGTAATAACAAAGGCAAGCTTGGTGAGTTTCAGCGCCTGTTTAATGAGGCCAATCTTGGCATAGAGATTGTCCCTCAAGGTCAGCTCGACATCGAAGACGCCATCGAGGACGGTCTTAGCTTTGTAGAAAACGCCATTATAAAAGCCCGTCACGCCAGCCAAATCAGTGGTCTACCGGCTATAGCGGATGATTCTGGTCTTTGTGTGCCCTTAATGGGCAATGCCCCCGGTATTTATTCAGCGCGTTATGCTGGAGAGCATGGTAATGATGCCCTCAATAATGCCAAGCTGATTGCCGACCTTGCTGCCAGTCGCCAAGCCAATCCTAATCGTCCGATTACTGGCCAGTTTGTTTGTGTGTTAGCCATGGTTCGTCATGCCAATGACCCTTTGCCAGTCATTGCTCAAGGACTCTGGCAAGGTCAGATACTCGACTCCCCTCGTGGCGACAACGGCTTTGGGTATGACCCGCTGTTTTGGCTGCCAGAGCTGGGGGTAAGTGCAGCTGAGCTTGACCCTAAGCAAAAAAACCAATTAAGCCATCGAGGCCAAGCCATGCAGTCTTTATTGTCGCAGCTGGCTTAATACGATTTATGGTTAGTTCTATTTAAAAAATAAAAAAGTGGCAAAACATTCACCGCTGCTCAGATAATTTTTACTTTAATTATTAGATAGACTATACTATTCTACTTTTAAAATTTTGATAGCTAGACCAGATTTTCGGCGCGCAAGTAGCGTAACAGGCCGATACTATTATGATTGATGGGTTTTTTGCTGAGAAAGTTCAGCTTGACCCTAGTATTTTTAGTCAATTAACCAATCATTTAATTTTAGATAAGTGGCCCTTAAGCCTCAACGCCCGCCCTATTCTAACCTATTAGGGAATATGCGGTAGCGCCTTAGAGGCTAATGGCCCTCCAATCAAACCAAAGGTGTATTTAACATGGCAACAGATCTTCAAGTCACGACCAATAAAGTCGCAGACAACCAAACTCAGCTTACAGTCAAAGTACCTGTTGAAAAGATTCAAAACAAAGTCGAAGGTCGTATCCGTCAAGTGGCCAAAACTGCCAAAATTGATGGTTTTCGCAAAGGCAAGGTGCCTATGTCGCATATCCGTGCTCAATATGGTGCTGGTATTCAGCAAGAAGTCATCAACGATGTAATCCGTGACACTGTCTTTGAAGCCATCAAATCAGAAGATGTTCGCGCTGTAGGCATGCCTAATATCGATGATGTCAAACTAGAAGATGACTTTTTGGTCTATCAAGCCACGGTTGAGATTTTCCCTGAAATCGAAGTTCAAGGTGTCAGTGATATCGAAGTTGAGCGTCATAGTGCGGCGGTCAGCGACGAAGATGTCGATACCATGATTGAAAACCTACAAAAACAGCGTCAAGAGTTTGCTGACAAAGAAGGCGCTGCCGCTGAAGGCGACCAAGTGACCTTTGACTTTGAAGGCAGCATTGATGGCGAAAAATTTGATGGTGGAAGCAGCGAAAATTTCAAACTAATCATCGGTAGCAATCAGATGATCCCTGGGTTTGAAGATGGCATCAAAGGCATGAGCGCAGGCGATGAAAAAACCATCGATGTGACTTTCCCTGAAGATTATCAAGCTGAAGAGCTAGCGGGCAAAGAAGCCCAATTCAAAATCAATGTCAAACAAGTTGAAGAAGCCAAGCTTCCTGAACTAAATGATGAGTTCTTTGAGTTATTTGGGGTGACCGAAGGTGGTCTTGACCAGCTTAAAACTGACGTTCGTAAAAACATGGAACGTGAAATCAAAAACGCCGCTCGTAGCCAAGTGAAGCAAGCTACCTTTGATGCGCTACTTGAGAAAAACGAGTTTGACGTGCCCAAATCAATGATTGATCAAGAGATTGAGCGTCAACGTACTATGATGATGCAGCGTTTTGCTCAGCAGTTCGGTGCCAATCCTGAAAACTTCAATAAAGACATGCTTCCTGATGAGCTTTTTGAAGATCAGGCTCTTCGTGCGGCTCGCTTAGGTATCTTAGTCTCTCGCGTCATTGAAGAGAATAAGCTTGAAGTCGATCAAGACCGTGTTGAAACTTTTATCAAAGAAGCAGCTGAAAACTACGAAGACCCAGCTGAAGTGATTGAATACTACACCAATGACAAGCAACAACGCGCCAACATTGAGTCAGTGGTATTAGAAGACCAAGTGGTTGACTTCCTACTGTCAAAAGGCAAAGTCACTGACAAAGAGGTCAGCTATCAAGATTTATTGGCCTCTCAGCAGCAAGGTATGATGTAGTCGCTGCGCGCCTACCCTTGGGCTTGCCTACTTCAAGCTGACCTTGATTCATTAAAGACTAGGTTAAGACTTCGATAGGGAAGCCTGATTTGACGTTATGGTCAATGCCTCAGCGGTAACGTTGGGGCTTTTTTGTAGAGAATTTAGGCTCATTGACTTGATAAAGTCCTCATGCCCCCCTATTAATACGATAATATTGTTGAAAAACTGGTTATTGTATTGAGCGCTTGACTTAAGTTACTATTTTTACGCTTAGGTTTTAAGTTGGGGTTTAGCCTCATAATGTTTGCCTGAACTTTTGAGAGATGATGAATCTCTTATGCAGCAGCATTGGTCTCTTACCAGCCCCCTCTTTATTTGTCATCAGTACGTCATTGATGATGACATCAATTAGAGCCCCTGATTTTATCGTATTAATTTATACCATAGACTCAAGGTTTTGCTACCATAGACGCCTGGATTCTTAGGGATAACCCTTTATTCATAATCAAAACCTTTTATTCTTATAATGATAGAGCTTGGAGATTACCTTATGTCTAATATCGATCGCATCACCACCAACCCTTACTTTGATATGCTTATGAGCGCACATCAAACTACCTCGCAAGCCTCTTTTGGTGCGCCACAAAGCGCCTTGGTGCCGATGGTGGTAGAGCAGTCAGCTCGCGGTGAACGCTCTTTTGATATCTTCTCTCGCCTGCTTCGTGAGCGAGTGATATTTTTGACTGGTCAAGTCGAAGACCATATGGCCAATCTAATCGTAGCGCAGATGCTGTTCTTAGAAGCTGAAAATCCCGAAAAAGACATCCATTTATATATCAACTCGCCTGGTGGCTCAGTCAGCGCTGGATTGGCGATATTTGACACGATGAATTTCATCAAGCCTGAAGTCTCTACCATCTGTATGGGCGGCGCTTATAGCATGGGCTCATTCTTATTGGCAGCTGGCGAAAAAGGCAAGCGTTATGCTTTGGCCAATTCACGGGTTATGATTCATCAGCCTTCTGGCGGCGCTCAAGGCCAAGCCACGGATATCGAGATTAATGCTCGAGAGATTCTAAAGATTCGTGATCGACTAAACCGTATTTTAGCGGAGCGTACCGGTCAACCTCTAGAGAAGATTGAACGTGATGTTGAGCGCGACTTTTGGTTAGATGCGCCCGAAGCCAAAGAATATGGCCTAGTCGATGAGGTACTTGATCGTCGTCCAGAACAACTGAAATAAGACGTTACCTGACTCATTAGACAAGGGTCTCTATGGTCCTTATCATAAGAGACACTGTACAAATAGTCATATTAAAACCGTCACATTGAAAAGCAACATATTACCAAGACAAAGCGTTCGGCAGCCATCGCTACTGCAAGCTATTAAGGTGGTAGACCAACAATAGGCCAATGGGCATCTACTCTGGCTGAACGCTGCTCAATTAGCCTTGAGCGCGCGCCGTCATTTTGCGCTCAACCAATTTTGATAGTTGATAGATGAGTAATTTTTAGGAGTGCCTTTATGGCAAAAGATAACACCCCCAAGTGTTCGTTCTGCGGCAAGTCCAAAGAAGACGTCAAGCAGTTAATCGCCGCTGATGACGCCAACATATGTAATGAGTGCATTGAGCTATGTACCGATTTAATCTCTGATGGTAGCGTGAGCGAGGGTTCGGATGAGGATATAGATACCTCATGGGTGGACAAAAAGCTGCCTACCCCAAAAGAGCTTCGAGCGCATCTTGATGAATATGTTATCGGTCAAGATTCTGCCAAAAAAGCCTTGTCAGTGGCGGTATACAATCATTATAAACGCCTCAAAGTCAGCCAAACGTTGGCTGCTGATAAGAAAAAAGCCAAAATTGGTGCTGATGATGCGATGGTCGAGCTGGCCAAGAGTAATATCTTGCTGATTGGCCCTACAGGATCTGGCAAAACTTTATTGGCTCAGACCTTAGCTCGTTTGCTTGATGTGCCCTTTGCTATGGCTGATGCCACTACTCTGACAGAAGCTGGTTATGTGGGTGAGGACGTTGAAAACATCGTTCAAAAATTACTGCAAGCCGCTGAGTACGATGTCGGTAAAGCTGAACAAGGCATCATCTATATCGATGAGATTGATAAAATTAGCAAAAAAGGTGAAAACCTATCCATTACTCGTGACGTATCGGGTGAAGGCGTTCAACAGGCGCTACTAAAGCTCATTGAAGGCACGGTTGCTGCTATTCCGCCTCATGGTGGCCGAAAACATCCTCAGCAAGAGCTGATCCAAGTCGACACCAGCAATATCTTGATTATCGTCGGTGGTGCTTTCTCAGGCCTTGATAAAGTCATCCAGCAGCGTACTGAAAAAACGGGCATTGGCTTTAACGCTGATGTGCGCTCAAAAGAAGACCGCCGCCAAGTCTCTGAGCTATTTAAAGAAGTGGAGCCTGAGGATTTGATTAAGTTCGGTCTGATTCCTGAGCTGATTGGCCGATTGCCTGTCATCGCCACCCTTGAAGAGCTAGATGAGGATGCTTTGGTTCAGATTTTGACCCAACCTAAGAATGCTCTAGTGAAGCAGTACGAGTATTTGTTTGACATGGAAGGGGCGAAAATCTCGTTTACCGATAAGGCATTAGATGCCATCGCCAAAAAAGCCATGGAGCGCAAAACGGGCGCCCGAGGTCTGCGATCAATCGTTGAAAACGCCCTGCTTGAGACCATGTATGAGCTGCCCTCTATGAAAGAAGTCAAGACGGTCTTGGTCGACGAAACTGTCATCAATGATGGTGCCACTCCCAAAATCGCTTAAGCCATTAGC
>JAUNVX010000005.1:9586-24933 GCA_030540615.1 Psychrobacter sp.
ATCTTATTATTGATGACTGACAAAGCAGCATCCAATTGTTTGGGTGCTGCTTTTTGCGTTATGATAGGTCATTATTTTTATTTGATGACAAAGGATTGTCTTATGAAGTTCGCTCTCCCTTCTTCCCTACCCTCCGCCTTGCCCCTCTTCCCCAAAGACATTGTTTCAGATAACCAGTTGCAAGACTACTTTGTTGGTCAAGTTGCTGCCATTACGGGTGCTGGGTCTGGCATGGGCCGACAACTGGCCCTTAATTTGGCCAAATTTGGCTGCCATGTGGCACTCTCTGATATTAATGAAGACAATTTAAAGCAGACCCAGGCCCTACTAACTGGCTTTTCGATTAAGTCGACTATTAAAGTACTCGATGTGTCAGACGCCAAAGCGGTGTATGCATGGGCAGATGAGATCATGAGTGAGCATGGCAAGGTCAATTTTATCTTTAATAACGCAGGCGTTGCGCTTTATTCTTCAGTAGAGGGCATGAGCTTAGAAGAGCTTGAGTGGCTGATGAATATTAACTTTTGGGGCGTGGTCTATGGCACCAAAGCGTTTTTACCGCTCATCAAAAATACCATCATCGCAAGCAAAGCTTCTGATGATAAGGGCACAAAAGGAGAGCATGGCCATATCATTAACATCTCAAGCTTATTTGGTATCTGTGCTCAACCCTCTCAATCGGCCTACAATGCTAGTAAATTCGCGGTCCGCGGCTTTACCGAGAGTCTCCGTCAAGAGCTTGATATGATGAGCTGTGGTATCTCAGCAACCTGCGTTCACCCAGGGGGCATTAAGACCAACATTGCCAATAATGCACGGGGCAATGAGAGCATCCAATCCCTAGGTATGAGCGATGGTGAGCGTACCATCAAGTCTTTTAATAAGATGCTGCGCTTTGATGCCAATCAAGCGGCACTGGTCATCCTCTCTGCTGTGGTCACTGACCGGAGACGCTGCCTCATTGGTAGTGATGCCAAGGTACTCGATGTGATTCAGCGTCTATTGCCTACCCATTATCAGCCTGTTGTCACAGGGATTACCAGAGCCATGAAACGCCGTAGTGATCGCAAGAAACGCCATTGAGTGAGTAAAGTGGTCAAACGCTATCAAAAATAGGGCTAACGACTGCTGAAGATGGTCATTATAGCTCACTGACAAAATAACCAACGAGGTAATTACTATTTTAAGTCGATCAATGGCTATTTTAAATCGCTGTCTCACATCAAAATGGGAAAAGGTGGAGGGAGGTTAATATCACAGCTTCAATACACAAATGTTACACAACTAAATACTTAGATTAACCAATGAAACAGCCAATTTTTTTAAAACTGCTATAATTCCATCATGGAATATATTTTTTCCGTTATTTACTGACTATCCTTGGAATCTTTTAGCGGTTTTAGTTGGTTGTTTTACGTTGAGGTTTAAAAGTTGACGTTCAAAGTTAGAGGCTTATTAAGTCATTAGGCCTATTACTTTGGCCTTAGTCACCCACCACCTTAGTTTCTATTTTCTATATAGTCAGTATTGCCCTTTAAACTATCCTGTTAATTCTGAAAATTACGGTTTATCTGCTCTGCTAATTATTAGCGGACTTAAGAGAGGCTAACCCAAATTATTGATTAACTTAGCTTTTGATTTATTAAGTTTACGATAATATAGTCACCCTTTGATTGACTGAATGATAGGTCTAAACGCCTTAAACGTTAACCACTTAAACATTTTAAATAATGACAGTAAATTATTTATTGATTCATTTGATTGCCACTTGATTACTTAACTCTTGTTATTAGGATAAGCCAATGAAGATTATTTCATCAGCCAAATTACCCCTTGCTGTTGCCCTCGTCACCCTCACGACTATGAGCATGACTGCCTGTAATGGCGATCATGGTACTAAAGCCGTCGATCGTACTGAAGAAGCTGCTGCTATGGCACGTGTCAAAGCATTAGAGGCTCAGGCCGAAGCGCTAAAGGGCAACATGCCAGCAGCCAATGCGCCTTTAGCCGTATCAGACGGTGCTGAAGCCGGTGCTAAAGGACCCGCCATCAAGACGCCAGATGAGTCAACTATCCCTGATGATGAATATGGCGCTGCCATTCGCCGTGGTCTACAAATTGTTAATCACACTTATAAAGAGCTACCTGATAATGTTGGCAATCAGCTTAACTGTACCAGTTGTCACTTAGGTAACGGCGCAGAAGCCTATGCGTCACCTTGGCACAACTTGCCTAGTATTTATCCGATGTATCGTGCAAGGTCTGGCCGAATCAACACTATTCAAGAGCGGATTAACGGTTGTTTCCAGCGCTCACTTAATGGAAAGCCCTTAGATCTTGGTTCAGACGATATGAATGCCATCGTCTCTTATATGAGCTGGCTGTCTCAAGATATGCCTTTTGGCGTATCCCCTGAAGGCCGTGGCTTCGTTAAAATTAATAAAGACTTAGAGCCTAATACTGAAAACGGTAAAAAGCTATTTGCAGAGAAGTGTTCGACCTGTCATGGAGCTGATGGTGAAGGCCAGTATAACGACGATGGCACCTATATATACCCCGCTGTCGCTGGTGACAAGTCTTTCAATGACGGCGCGGGTATGGCTAGAACTTATACTGCTGCTGCGTTTATCAAAGGCAAAATGCCATTTGGGCAAGGTAACACCCTAACTGATCAAGAAGCTGTGGATATTGCTGCCTACTTTACCCATCTGCCACGTCCCGTCAAAGCGAATAAAGACAAAGACTGGCCAAAAGGCGGCGCACCTAAAGACGCCCGTCGCTAAGCTAACTTAGCTGGTTATTCATGGATTTGAGTGCCACTATATAGAAAAGGCCTGACTTCCCAAAAAAAGCCTGACTTAATTAAGTCAGGCTTTTTTTATAACTGTTAGCTTAAGCAACTTTCAAGCATATTACCTGATCATTACGCATAATGCCGCCTTTATGCCATCTGATATAACAATTACGGCAACAGCATATCGCCATCGACTAACACTCCTGCTCTTCGCATCAACATCGCAACCAATCCTGCAATGAGGGCTGGCAATACAAACATTAATAATATAATCGCTAACCATAACTGCGTAGGACTCATCAATGTGCCAGACGCTTCTAATACCCCAAACACTCCGACCAACCCTGCGGTGCCCATCCCTGCACCAGTAGCGGTACATTGAAGGCCAAATACCGTGGTGGCTAAAGGACCGACAATGGCACTGGCAATCACCGCAGGTAGCAAAATAATGGGCTTTTTGAACACATTGGGAATCTGTAGCATACTAGTACCAATGCCCTGCGAGACAAGGCCACTGACCCCATTGTCCTTATAACTGGCCACGGCAAAGCCAATCATGTGAGCTGCGCAGCCAACCACGGCGGCTCCGCCTGCTAAGCCGCCAAGACCAATTGAGATACAAATGGCCGCGCTTGAGGTCGGCATGGTGAGCAATAGCCCCACTACCACGGCAATGACCACGCCCATTAATAGCGGTTGTAATAGCGTGGCAGCATGAATGCCTTGACCGATAGCGTTGACAGCGGCGACCACAGGCGGATTCAGGACCGCACACACCAGCAGCGCTACGGCGCAGACTGTCAAAGGAATGAGTAAAATATCAAGCTTAGTACGCCCTGCTACCAATAGGCCAACTCGATAAGCAAATACTGAAGCCAAATAAGCCCCAATAGGATTGCCGGGCACTGCCAAAAAGGTCGCTGGTCCTGTTGACTGAGCGTTAAATAAAGTCCCTGCCATCAAAGCCTCAGAATGCGCTCCCAACATCCCTGCGACCAAGCAGCTGAGCATTACCAGAGTGGGCGCTTTAAGATAATAGGCAATGCCAATGCCAATACCCGCCCCCATCATGATACTGGCCAGCTTGCCGATGCTCATTAAGACAGGCAACCCTAGCCACTGGCCAATTTGCGAGATAATCAGCCCAGCGATTAAGGTGACAAATAGCCCTAAAGCCATTCCAGTAAAGGCATCAATAAAATACTTTTGAAAAAATTGCGCTAGTAGACCTTTGGACACTTGCAGAGACGAATCACTCATTAAAAATCCTTATTAGAGCGGATATAGAAGAACACTATTTTAATTTTATACACGCCAAAAAAAGCGTCTGATGTAAAAGAACGCTATTTCGATTTATTAGAGCCAAAAAAAAGCGCCTATTGTTAGACGCTCATCTTATAGTGACTACTGACCTACTTTCAACCGTTTATTCGCGGCGCTGCTCGACAATCAAAGAGTCAATACCATTATTTTGCAACCTCAATTGGGCACTAGACACTGCTTGACGGCTGCTCATCGGCCGCGAGATAACTTGGTAAATCGGCTGACCATTAGCAGTGGTCTTTTTGACCACTTTGGCGTCGACACCTGCCATCAATACTTGAGCGCGGCGTCGATCGGCCTCATCCGCACTGCCAAAGCTATTAATCTGTAGGATATAAGTCTTGTTTGGTGCAGCCGCCGTCACTGTTGCCGTGCCCGAATTGTTGGTATTGGCGTTACCACTGCTAGCACCATTGTCATTACTGCTGGTTGTATTCGAGCTTGGGGCATCATCGGTACTACTGCCCTCATAAGTCGTATTTTCCTCGACCACTACGATTTGATTATTATTAGTAGGCGCGTTCGCGTTATCTCCGTTACCTTGAGCGCTACCTGTGGTCTGATTTTGCCCGTCAGCACCGCTAGCACTAGGCAGCGGCTTTACAACTGGCTGAGTGACCACCACATCCGGCTCAAAGGTTTGCGGCGCAGCTTGAGTACTCCCTTCATCTATCGCCACCGATTCATCTGGAATCGTGGCCATCTCCTGATTGGGCAAGACATCATAGAACTCGTAGTCTCCATTGTCTTTATCGATATTCACTTTAGGCTTTACTTCACGTTCAGCATTGACAGGGGCATCTTTGCCAGCCGGATTAAAGTCAAAGACAGGGGAGAGATATAAAAAGACCCCAATCATGAGCGTTAAAATAGCCCCCAAAAGCATCCACAAAAATCCTGAGACACTGCTGCTTTTTTGGCGCTTGACGACCGCACCTTTTGGTTTTTTGGCTAACATGACTGACCCTCTATTAATAATCTGGATTGGATAATTCGAGCAATAAACGCGGCTGTCCGTGTGGGGCCGCATTAGGATACTGACCCAACGCAGATCACGATATCATGGTTATGGCCTCTATTATAGTCCGCTATGAGCGTTTTTCTATAGCCCCTTGGGCCAAGCCTGCCGCTTTCACACAGATTCCATCAATGCACTGGGCGATAGGCTAGGTTACGCTATGTTTTAGCTCGGCCGAATTTAAGCCGAATTCACGCCTAAATCATACCTACTGCTATACCGTATAGTTAACTAAATAGAGACATAGATAGATAACTACTAGATAGCTACATACTAGACGGCGCTGACAAGCCAAGCAAGCTTAAGCCATTTGCAATGACTTGACGAACCGCTTTTGACAACCGCAATCTCGCTTGCATCATATCAAGCTCATCGCTACTTGGGGTCTCACCATCCAAGATGCTCTTTGGAATGATACGGCTACTGTCATACCAACCATGAAAGAGTGCCGCTAAGTCTTTAAGATAATTGGTTAAGACATGAGGGTCATAGCCTATCGCAGCCCGTTTTAAGATCTCAGGATAAGCCGCTAGTAGCTTAATCAGCTCATCTTCTGCTTCATTGGTTAGCAGAGCTTGATGCTGCTCGCCTAGCTGATCATTAACCGCGTAGCCTAATTGCTCAAGCTTCTCTAAGACGCGGCAGACCCTAGCATGGGCATATTGGATATAGAACACCAAGTTGTCTTTACTTTGCGACTTGGCCAACTCCAAATCAAAGTCAATATGCACTTCTGGCTTTCGGGCCACATAATAGAACCTTGCTGCATCATTGCCGACCTCTTCTCGCAGCTCACGTAGCGTGACGAACTTGCCGCTACGCGATGACATCTGTACTTTTTCTTCACCACGCCAAAGTGCGACGAACTGAACGAGGATGACATCAAGCCGCTGGGGGTCGATTCCCATTGCCTGCAGCGCCGCCTTAACCCTAGCCACATAGCCATGATGGTCAGCGCCCAACACGTCTATCACTTTATCAAAGCCACGATCAAATTTGTCTTTGTGATAAGCAATGTCTGAGGCAAAGTAAGTGGTCTGGCCATTGGCGCGGCGTACCACCCGGTCTTTTTCATCACCAAAGTCAGTGGACTTGAACCAAATATTGCCGTCTTTTTCGTACAGATAACCTTTGTCCTCTAATATCTGAAGCGCCGGCTCAATCTTAGACTCAATAGACTTTTCGCTCAACCACTGCTCAAAGCGTACCCCAAAGTCGTCCAAATCCTCTTTGATGTCCTGCAAGATACTACTTAATGAGGCATTATGAAAGATTTGATAAGCCTCACCTAGCGCCGCTTTCGCATTAGCGATTAATCCATCGATGTGCGCTTCTTTATCGCCTCTAATCAGCGTCTTTTCACCCTCAGCATTGATTTCATACACGGCATCCTCAGGGACATCTTGGGCTATATCAGCAAAAGGATGTACATAAGTATCGCCATGTTGGGTCTTGATGGTTTGAGCGATATCAATGACATAGTCGCCCTGATAGCCATTCACCGGAAAGACCACAGTCTCACCATTGGCTTCTAGGTAGCGTAAGTAGGTACTGGTGGCGAGGATATCCATCTGCCGACCCGCATCATTAATATAGTACTCACGGGTGACTTCATAGCCCACCGCTTCTAACAAATTGGCCACGCTCATACCAAAAGCAGCACCTCGCCCATGACCGACATGCAGGCTAGAGGTTGGGTTGGCAGAGACAAACTCCACCTGAATCTTTTGGCCCTTAAACTCGTTGGTCAGGCCAAAACGGTCTTGGCGCTCAAAGATATCATTCAATACTGCAAACTTGGCATCGGCATTCAAAAACACGTTAATAAATCCAGGCCCTGCGATATCGACTTGGCGGATATCAGCGTTCTTTGGTAGGGCTGCGACGATTTTCTCTGCAAGCGCTCGTGGATTCATTTGCGCTGCTTTGGCCGCTACCAAAGCCACGTTACTGGCAAAGTCGCCATGCGCCAAATCTTTGGTTCGCGTGATTTGGCTGTTGTTGGCCCAATCAACTGGTAAGGTATCGTCCGCTTTAAGGACGTTGATAGCGTCCTCAATCAGTGCGGCAAAGGTATCAATCTGAGCTTGAGACATAGTAAAACCCTGATAGTAAAATAAGATTTTGAGTGAGCAATAAGTGTTTCAATAGACAATGGTAATCAAAAAATAACCTGTCAATATAACAATGTTTGGGCCATTTTGCATCTTTAGTAATGTTTGCTTTGATTGTAGTGTTGCTGTTTCCTATCATGCTAGCTAAAGGGATAAAGGCTATAATAACAAAACTATTTAGTTCATTATAAGTCAATGTTATTAGCGCTTAGGTTAGGCATACTGAGTGCACACCATGATAGGAAAAAGTTATGTTCGCAATTGCCGCAGACACTGTCACCAGTTGGGGTCTTTATGTCCTATTGCCCATTTTCATTGGGTTTTTGTTTTTTATCATTTGGGATTTATCCAAAAAGTCCAATGCCGGCCGTGCGGGCACCTTTTGGATGTTTTTGGCCCTAGGCGCAGGGTTTGTGGGTTTTATTATCAAGATTTTAATAGAAATGGCGTTCAAAAAATGGTTTATTTAGGGTCGGATTGACTCTATTTGGGCTGCCGATAGCCAAGATAAGGCGCGTGAAAAACAGCTAACTAATATATATTCAGTTAAAGACTTGGCTAAAATCATCAAAGCTTGAATATATTGATAACATTTAAGCTTGTTTTATCTATCTCTAACCCTCGCTTACCTAGCTAATGTGTTGCTCTGAGCATGGCTTTCAATAACCTGGCTCACATAAGTCGGAAGATTCCAAGCACCACCCGCAAAGCCGCGACACATCCCAGTCGTTGACTGTTCTGCTAAGACAAAATGCCTGCCATCCCACACCCAAGTCTTCTGACCCCAACAATCTCCTAATCCGCGACTTTTGTGTGCGGCCCAAATCGTACCGTCACTATAATCGCTAGCACCTACAGTGATTAACTGTGGATTAGCAGGTTTATCATTATCTATCAGCCAATAACCATACCCTTCATTATACGCACCTCGCCAGCAAAGATGACTGGCTAAGGTATGCTGGCTATCTACTGCAATAAAATACCATTGGGGCGCATTTTCTTGAAAATCGAAGTTTATGTAGTATTTGCTTTTAGGATTGATCAGCTCACAATCGCCCATGTCATCATTACTTCCTGAATATGGCTTCGCCTTCACATCAATCCAACTCTCTATATTTTTTTGAAAATAGCTTAACTTTTTCGTATCAAGTTGTTGGTGTGTCTCTGAGTAAACCAGCGCTTTTTGGATGACAGGTTGTGCCATAGCAGATTTAGGTGTCTGCTTATTGGGGTCATTTCTGCTAACCAAGGCTAATGATGTCCCTACTCGCCCCTGTATCTCGTCAGCTTTTAGCAGCACTGCGCTCAGACCTTTGTCACTAATCTGCCATACCTTTTGAGCGGATTTTATCTCTATTTTACTATTCATTTTGGCATGACCAATCACCTGCTTCGTTTGTACGGCATTTAATCTCAGGCCGCCGTTACCTCCCTCGATATTAATCGGTCCGTAATTTTGATTATTTAACCATAAGGTTGGTTCAGTTATTTCGCTATTAGGAGCCTCAGAAAACTCCTCTTCTAAATTAATAAAATCCACATAAGCCGTGACACTGGCTTTGTTTGGCTCGAGTACCAACAACATAGAAACGGGCTCTGATCCATCATCACTACCATACCCTGCCGCTCGGCAAGTCAAAGTATTATCACAGACCAATTGCCAATCGTCTTTGACAAAGCCCCAACCTTCAAAAGGATCGCCATAAGCATCGGACGCCCAAACAGGCATGGCGGCTGTCGCTACCAGTCCGACTGTGGCTAAAAGTACCGTGCGAATTTTGCTCATGGCTATATGTCCTTTTAAGGTAGGATTGCTCTATCGAAAACTATTCACACACTACCATTACCTTTCGCAAAGCATTAGGGAAATTAGATGGAAAAACCCTTCTCTAGCTTTTCGTCGCAATCAAAGTCGCTCGCATCGGCGCAGGATAGCCCTCAATCGTTTTAGTAGGGTCATTGGGGTCCAAAAAATCGCTCAAAGATTGATACGTCATCCACTGAGTAGCCCGCTGCTCCTCGACGCTTGTCACATCAATATCAACGCAGCGAATGTCGCTAAAACCCACTTTCTCAAGCCAGCCTGTCAACGCCGCAACCGATGGCAAAAAATACACATTATTCATCTTTGCATAGCGGTCATGCGGTACTAAGACCGTATTGGCATCGCCTTCCACAACTAAAGTCTCTAGCACCAACTGTCCACCTTTGGCCAGCTGACCCTTAAGCTGCTGCAAATGCTCAAACGGTGATGGCCTGTGGTATAGCACCCCCATACAAAATACCGTATCAAAGAGTTGGCTTTGCTCAGGAAGGGCCTCAAGTCCCACTGGGATATAGTGAACGCGGTTGACCCCATCCACGGTATCAGCCGCACCAACGAAATGACGAATCGACATGAACTGGTGATAAAACAAACAAGAGGGATCAATGATGATTACCTGCTTGGCCCCAGCACCCGCCATCCGCCAACCGTGATAGCCCGAGCCGCCTCCAACATCGAGCACATAGCGCCCCTCAAGCGTGCCCTGACCTTCAAAGAGGTGAGGCGCAATACGATTCCACTTCCAGTCGCTGTGCCATTCGGTATCAATGATCACACTATGGTCACCAGTTCCAATCTGAAACGGCCCCTTACGCCAAGGCATCAGCTGCTTCATTAGTGCGGTAATCTGCTTATGTTGCGACGCTGTCAAATCCGCATCGATGGTCAAAGTATCCGCGTTCAAATCAACGCCAGTCACCTCAATCATCGGCAATCGCTCTACCGCGGCTTGATAAGCGGGCGCATGCGCATAACGCCGCTTGTCCTTAATCGTCGCTAGCCAATGCGGCAACCTTGCCAACCATTCATTGGCGATAGGATGATAATGCACCCGAGTCAGCAAATCGATATAAAGGGCACGTTCAGCGTTGTAGATGGTTTTATTGGGCATAAGGTTTCGTTTATATATTAAGGGAGCTGTCAGATTAAAAAGATATCTTTTGATATCAAAATTAGGATTTATTCTTGCGATTGATAGTCTGTCAGAGGGGCTTCTAATAAATCCCCTTGCTGTCTTTCAAGAGAAGTACGAAGGTCATCATATTTGAACTCTCCCCAATCATTTTTTCCATTTTTGAATATGATTTTCTTATTTTTAAACCAATTTAATGCCAACTTTGCGTCTTCAATAATATCAGGATAAAGCTTATCTATAACCGCTCTACTCTCATCACTTGATAAGTTGGGCAAATTAATAAGACATAGACCATATTTTAAGCCTAGTCGCCTAAAGAAATCATATCCATCGCAGTAAAGCTCATAAATCATCCAAATGGCACAGCCACAATCGTCGCTTTTTTCAATAATGGACTGTAAATATCCAATCATCTGCTCTGCTTCAAACTTAGAGTAATCAATATAACAATCAAATCTATGATAAAAGTCTTTAAGGTTATCCTTAGAGCTATAATCAAAAGAAATTAACTCAAAATATAAATTAGGATCGTCACTTTCTAAGGTGTCATATGTGTATAACCATTGCTCAAATTGCTTGAGAGTTATTTTTTTACCTAGTACTTGATACAACTTCACTTCTAAATCTTGAGAGATTGCCGTCATAGATTTATCCAGCCAATTTAAACCAATTAATCTATTGCTATTAAATTTTATCGTTTTTAAAAGCCTCCCTACTCAAAAGCAATCCAACTTAAAAGCAATCATCGAAGCAAAAATCAAAAACTGAAACCAAGTCAAACTACGGCTAAAGCCAACCTGCGCTAATCGCTGATGGTGCTGATCTAACGTATCAGTGATTAATACATTCTCAAGTGCATTGCGCTTGCCACTGATTTCAAGCTCACTATAGCCATTGGCGCGTTTAAAATCGTAATAGCGCTCAACCAGCCAAGCGTCATCTTGCTCATCACCAGAATGGGTCTTTTCCGTGAGAATCAAGATACCGCCGTCATTTAAGGCATTATAGATAGTTTTAAGCACTGAAGTTCGATTTTCTGGCGGCAAAAATTGCAAAGTAAGGTTTAATATCACCATGTCACAAGACTCAAGCTCAAGCGCTCGAATATCAGCGGTAATGACCTCGATATCATGATTAGGATAATTCTCGCTTAATAGCACCTGAGCCCTTTGGGTCATCGCCGGGGAGATATCCACCGCTTTGATCTGTAGATCGTCCACACCAAAGCCACCCGCCTCACTCACCAACGCCATGGTCGCCCCGCCCAATGAGCAGCCCAAATCATAGATTCGGCTCACGCGTTGGCCTTTATCATTGACTTGCCCGAACTGACAATGACGCTGAGCGAATATCGGTAGCATCGCCAGCACTTGACCATAGCCTGGGACGCTACGGCGAATCATATCAGGGAAACACGCCACCACTTGCTCATCAAACGAAAACCGGGCGGCCTTATCCAGCGGCGTGGTGAAGACCGTATCAAATACGCTCTTTGGCTCAGCATCTGGCAAGTTAAGCATGGCTGTCGCCTTGGTGTCATTCATTCAGGGTATCCTTGCTGCTCATTAGACTAAACATAGTATAACAAATGGCTGTCAGCACCGATATTGACAGCACCGATATTTACGCCGCTGACTACTCTAAGGTGAATGAAAGCCTATCGGTTAAAACAATGACAATGGCGATGACCATGATATTCATTAACTTTTCAAAAAATAAGCAACTTAAGTCTGTTACTATTAAGCCTAGATAAGCCAATAAAACACCGATTTGCGATTAAATACTGATTAATTGACGGACTTTTATTGATAATTTTATAATCAAAAATAGAACTAAGGATTCAATCGACTTTATGGACATTCAATTTGCCAATGTTGAAACCCCCACTAACTATCAAGAAAAGTGCCTCTGCGTGTTGGTGCTGGATATCTCAGGCTCCATGCGCGGTAATCGCCTCGATGCGCTCAATGAAGGATTGCAAACTTTCTATCAAGATATCAAGCAAAACTATACCTTAATGGATGCTCTAGAAATCGCCATTATTACCTTTGATGGCGATGTCAATCGTGTGCTAGAGCCTGCATTGGTAGACCATATCGAGATGCCTGTCTTGGTCTCTACAGGAGGCACAACCAATCTGGTTGGCGGTATTAAGGAAGCGATTAAAATGGTAGAGGAGCGTAAGCAGTTCTATCGTGACAATGGTATTAGCTACAAGCGCCCTTGGATTATTCCTATGACAGACGGCTCACCCACCAACTCTTGGCGAGAGATTAACCGCATTAGCAAAGCGGTTAATCAAGGTATGAAAGACAACAGCTTTCATTTTTTTGCTATTGGGGTCAAAGTCAATCAATCGGCCCTAAGCACCTTGAATAAAATCAGCTCACCTACGGTGCCCGCCGCTCAGCTTGATGGCATTCGCTTTTCAGACTTTTTTCAGTGGCTCTCTAATAGTATGGATAAAGTGTCGCACTCACGCGAGGGTGATAAGGTCGAGCTTGAAGTGCCCACGTGGATGCTAGGCTTCTCAGGGTAGCTTCAAGCACCTTAATCCCAACCCATCAAACGATAAGTGAGTCTCATGACAGACCCTCTAGATGCCAATCCTTCTAACCCCCCTAATCACTTTATCAATGAGCCTAGTAATGTTGAGCACCCTGAGTTACTGGGTCAGCCAGATATAGCAGCTGACATTAAGGTTAACTCTGGTTCTACTGCTGATACTAGCGCCAACCCTGCCCCTAAGCCAAGCTTTGCCGATATTGTGCTCCATAGCCTAGAGGCCGATGCCACCCTTGCAACCAGCCTGACCCATTGGTGTATTAGCGGAGCAAGTGTCCGTGGTCTCTCGCATCAGCAGCGCAATCTTCCATGCCAAGACAGGCATGGGTATCGCCATGTCAGCCACTATCCTAACTGGTCTATTGCCGTGGTAGCAGACGGTGCTGGCTCCAAACGGTATTCAGATATTGGCGCTGAGCTTATTGTCACAGCGACTCTTGACTTTCTGAATGATTGGCTAAGCTCGCAGCTCATCATGGCTCATCAAGCTGACCTACCAGCTATGGAGCAAGCCGACTTTAACATAACAGCAGCCTCTGGCCTAAAGGCAGCCTCCGAGCCAAATGTCCAAAGCGAGTCACAAGCCGCATCGCCCAATCGTAACGTTGCTTTGGCTCAGGTGACTGCTCAAATCATCGCAGCATGCCAAAGTCAATCATTAGCGCGTCGCCTCTATGAGCATCTGTACCTACAGCTACGACAGTATGCCGATCAGCATAGCATCCCTATCGATACCCTAGGTAGCACCCTGATAGCTACAATGCAGTCGCCTCAAGGGGTGATACTCATTCATATTGGCGATGGCCGCGCGGCTTATCAGGATAGTAATGGGCAATGGCATGCTCTCATGAAGCCATGGAAGAGCGAGGATGGCTATACCCTGTTTGTTACCACCGCCAGTCTGCAACAAGCGCTATTAGCTGATGCGGCTGAGGATAACCGTGGGGCTACTTCTCATCTTGAAGGTCATACTGATATTGACGTCGACCTTGATATTGATATTGATACTGACTCTAATAATAATACTGGCGCTAAGTTAGCCAGTATGGTGCAACTTACCACCATTCAAAGCCCTATTCAAGCCTTGGTTCTGATGAGTGATGGCTGTGAAGGGTCAGCCTTTGAGTGTCAAGTGTTTGATGAGCTTAAGCAGCAGTACGTGCAGCCTAATCGGCCGTTTGCCAAGTTTTTAGACCCAGTAAAATCGACATTATTGCAGCTGCATCAGCATCATGGTCAGGATTATGCTGCCATTGACTGGCGACTTGCTGATTTTTTGCAGCAGGGAACTGTCAGTCTTAAACAAGAAGGGGATGATAAAAGCTTGGTCTTCGCCATTTATGAGCCTAGTCCCGCTGACTTAAATCAGACTATCATTAGTGCCCCTCAATAGCCTTTGGCACTACTGCTACTGCTACTGATACTGCTGTTACTCTTTTGACTCAATGGCTGGCCCATTTTCTCTTAGCTCACTTAAGTAATCACTGATGAACAATGACTGACTTTTACATTCGGCAAGACAACGACTTAATTAAGATTAGCGCCGGCGCCGCTTTAGGCAGTGGCGGCGAAGGCACCGTTTACCCTATTACGGCGCCCAAAGCGTGGTCAGGCTACTGTATTAAGGTCTATAGCGATAAATACAGAACCACGGCCAAAGAGCACAAGCTAAGCTTTATGATTGACCATCCGCCCGCTTCACTGATTACAGCGGCAGGCAAGTTATGTTGGCCTGAAGCCCTAGCATATGATACAAAAGATACAGACTCTGGTAACGCAGCTAGATTTATCGGTTTTATGATGCCCTTGGCCTTTGAGGGCAGTCAAGAGCTGTATGTGCTATCCAATCTTAGCAACAAGCGTTTGTCTGCTGATGCAGCATGGCAAAAATACTTTAATCAAAGTGCGGCCAGCTTTGACTATCGGCTTAAAGTCTGCGTCAATTTATGCTCAGTAGTGGACTTAATCCATCAAGATGGCAACTATGCGGTGGTAGATTTTAAGCCGCAAAATATCATGCTGACGGCCGATGGCAGAGTCTCGTTGGTCGATTTGGATTCGGTGCAGATTCGCGCTGATAGCGACGGCAAGCCGCACTATGGCCGCGTCAATACTTTAGAGTATACGCCGCCAGAGGGCGCGAAAATCATCGTTAGAGAAACTTTGGTGCCGAACACTTGGGATGAGTTCTCCCTTGCTGTGATACTGTATCAAATACTGCTTGGCATCCATCCTTATATGGCCAGCTTTGACTCGCCCTATGCTGAGCTTAATAGCCTGAGCGACAAGATACGCCACAATCTCTTCGTTCATGATCAAGGCCAAGCCTATCTGCGCTTTTTGCCGCCACCGCATCAGCGCTTTGAGCAGTTGCCCAAAGACGTCCAGCAGCTTTTTAAGCGCAGCTTTGACAATCGCACGGATGATCGAACCTCAGCGCCGCTTTGGCACTTGGTACTATTAGAGCACCTTCCAAAATCGCTGAAACACTCTGCTGTTTCGCCCAGCCCAAAACCTGCTCGCTTAGTGCTGCCATTTCGCATTGGCCTAAAAGCTTTGCTAGAGTGGGTTAA
>JAUNVX010000005.1:25033-30808 GCA_030540615.1 Psychrobacter sp.
CTCGCTTAGTGCTGCCATTTCGCATTGGCCTAAAAGCTTTGCTAGAGTGGGTTAAGCAGCTGATAGTACGTCTTAATGATTATCAGACGCAGCAGCCGTACTCACCTTCAACCCAGCGTTTAATCCTACGTCAAAGCGCTAAGCAGAGCCCTGGTACTAACAAACCAAGACCTAAACCAAAATCTAAACCTCGCACCGTCAGTCCTTCTGCTGCCAACGCTCGCCAAGCCAAAAAGCCACGTAGCACTAAGGCGCAAAAGCGGCGACACTCTAGCTATCAAAAGCGCCAATATGGCAATCATGCCCCACCTGTGCATCAATCTAGCACGCTGCTGTCGGGTTTATTAAAATCTAAATTTAACTCGTCCTCTAATGCCAAACCTAACGCTCAATCTACAACCACCACTAAACACAGCAATCGGCAACGTTCATCACCACCACTCGTGCCATCGCCCAATGCTAGCCAGTCGTCTCCCTTTAGCGGGTCCCCTAGTCCTTCAATTGCATTACTACATCACTACCGGGCCGCCTTTTTGCTGGCCATAATCCTGCTACTGTTTACCCTCTTGGCTACCTTTGCCTTGGTAACGTCCCCATCACCCCAAGTTAAGCAAGTGGTTTCCCGTGGAGACCACCCAAGCATTCAGATAAGGACCACGGCAGGATCAGCGACCCTCGCTAACAAGATAAAGGCTGTGACAGCGGAAGATAACGCTATAGCCAAAAGCAATATATCCGACCTAGAAGCTCAGAAATTGAGAGTAACAGCTGAAAATAAGAGGCTAACGCAGCAAAATGCCTTATTAGAGACGCTGCAAGACCCTGAAGCTTCAAAAACCCTCAAAGCGGATGCCCATTACAAATTACAGAAGACATATCTCGAAGATATAATCGCCCTTCGCCTAAAGCTACCTGATGACATAAGAGATACCCTGCCAAGCGGACAGCAGTACCCAGTAACTGTCATGATAACTTTAACTCAATTTGGGAATGTAGAACGAGTGAAAGTCACTGAATCTTCAGGCACACATGCTGTTGATGAATATGCTATAAAATCGTTGATGACCTTAGAATTTACCCCTGTCTCACTAACAAACGCTGCTCCTACGAGCAATTATTATTTGGACCTTATTTATACGAATTAAACAGAGACAACTTTAGACCATTAAAACGTGAGTGAAAATATGATGAAGGGCAGTGAGCATAATGTGAATATCTTTAACGCTATTGAGCTTTAAATTAAAACGGGCCACCATGCCCGTTAGCAAATACACAGGATAACTTGACTGATTCTTACCTATTGTTACTCATAACCGCCTTGTGCCCTGCTAAGCTTAACCTCTGTCCGTACTGTTCTTGACAGCGCTGTTATTGACAGTACTGACAACTTTGTTAACTCACAATATTAACCAATAATAAGGATTAAACCATGCAAACCATCATTTTAGGCGGCGGCTGTTTTTGGTGCACCGAATCCGTGTTTTTATCTGTTAAGGGCGTTCAAAAAGTCACTTCAGGTTATATGGGTGGCGATGCGGCGACGGCCAATTATAAAGCCGTGTGTGGTGGCGACTCAGGCCATATCGAAGTCATCAAAGTCGAATTCGATGACTCAGTGATTCCATTAGAAGTGGTGTTAGACATTTTCTTTGCCACTCATGATTCTACCACCAAAAATCGCCAAGGCAATGATGTCGGTAGCCAGTATCGCTCGGTGGTGTTTTATACCGATGATAATCAAAAGCCTACTATCGACCGTACCATCAATAAGCTTCGTGATATGGGCCTAGATATCGTCACTGAGGTTCATCGCACCAGCGAGTTCTTTGAAGCTGAAGAGTATCATCAAGATTATTTTAATAGAAACCCTGACCAAGGCTATTGCCAGTTTGCCATTCCGCCCAAGCTTGCCAAGCTGCGTAAAGAGTTCAACAAGTATTTGGTGAGCTAAGTTGTGCCAACGGCTTAGCCAATAACCGTTACTCTTCCCCACGACTGAGTCACGAAGGACAAACAGATGATTAAAGCTATGGGCATGGGCTTAGTCATCTTGCTAGCCCTTTATATAATAGCTGGCGTTGGGCTTTATTTTGCCCAGCGCCATCTTATCTATTATCCTCAGCCTTTTACCCAAGAACGTTTCCCTGAGTTAACCCTTGAGACCGCAGACGGACTATTAACTGCCATTTGTGTTAATACTGACGCCTCCTGCCAGCCTATTGGCCCACGTGCAATCATCTACTTCGGCGGCAATGCCGAAGCTGTTATTCATAGTGCTTCGCTATTGCAGCGCATTATTGCACCTGAGATTAGCGTCTATTTAGTCAATTATCGAGGTTTTGGCCGCTCAGCCGGTAGTCCCTCTGAGCCTGCGTTGATTCAGGATGCACTTGCCGTTTATGACCATATTCACCAGCAATTACAAAGCACGCCTACTCAGTCCGTTAGTATTCAATCAGGGGCTGCTCAGCCCCTTACCATTGACGTTATCGGTCGTAGCATTGGCACAGGAGTCGCCAGCGCGCTTGCCAGTCAGCGCTCTGTTCGTAAATTGGCGCTGATTACCCCATTTGATAGCCTCGAGGCAGTGGCGCAAGAGAAGTTTCGCCTATATCCCTTAAGACTTTTATTAAAAGACAGCTTTTGCAATGATCAGCGCGCCACGCAAATTGACAGCCAAGTGCTATTATTGGTCGCAGGCCAAGACGAAATGATTCCGCCGCGTCATGCCGAGCGCCTTAAAATGGCGTTCAATCGACCAATAGACTACACCACGATAGACTCTGCTACCCATAATGACATTATGACTTATTCGCAGGCGCAGGAGCGGCTACAGCAATTTATGAGTGATTAAACCAACCCCTAACCTCCTAAGCAATTGATCCATTGCCGTTACCCGAGCCTACAAATTTTAAGACTCTCTAGCGCTGTGAATGTCCACCGTCACCATACTTCGATTTCCTAGAGGGTGACAAACGCTTAATTGATGACTCCATAATTCAGCTTAACCCCCTCAACCTTCCTACCACCTTGAGGGTGCGTCTTAGTATCGTAACCAAAAACGTCTAATACTTTTCTTTATCAGCTCTTTTGGTTACTCTTACCTCATATTGCTCGATTTTTAATGATAATTTGCCCCCTATTAAGGACCATAACTACATGAGCTACATGACATTTAACAAAACCTTTGCCCCTCTCACTATCGCCATTGGCTGCGTGCTAGGCTCAACGACAGCCATGGCGGCCAAACCTGCCGACCCTTATTTATCTAACTCTGAATTTCAGCAGTGTCTAGACCGACTTAAAGGCACCAGCGACTTTCGAGGAGTAGATAGCTTTACTTTCAATAATTATCGCCCAAGCCAGCCCGACCCCAGTGTTATATCCTCGCTCAACTATCAGCCAGAGTTTCAAAAGGATGTCTGGGATTACTTGGCTTCATTGGTCGATAAAGAGCGGGTAGAAGACGGTATCCGTGCCAAGCGCCAATGGGGTGACACGCTGCGCCAGATTGAAGCCCGCTATGGCGTCAAGCCTGAGCATGTCCTAGGGGTCTGGGGGGTGGAGTCCAACTTTGGTCAGACCTTGGGCAAGAAGCCACTGTTTGACTCATTAGCCACCTTGTCTTGCTTTGATCGACGTCAGTCTTACTTTCGCGGTGAATTTGCCAATGCTCTAAAAATCGTTCAGCAAGGGGACATCGCCCCCAATGACATGAACGGATCGTGGGCCGGTGCGTTTGGTCAGACCCAATTTATGCCCAGTACCTTTTTGGAGTTGGCAGTCGACTTTGATGGTGATGGTCGCCGCGACTTGGTCAATAGCGTGCCGGATGCCTTAGCCTCAACCGCCAACTTCCTCTCCAAACGTGGCTACCGTAGCGGTGAGCCGTGGGGTTATGAAGTCAAAAAACCCTCAGGATTTTGGGCGGCCAGTAACCGTAAAGACAAGAAGTCCATGAGCTATTGGCGCGGTAAAGGCTTTACGCTAGCCAATGGCAGCCCGCTACCTTATGATCTTGATCAAGCCGCGTTAATCATGCCCGCCGGCGAGCAAGGTCCAGCATTTTTAGTAGGCAAAAACTTCGATACCTTCTACTCGTACAATGCGTCAGAGAATTATGCTCTGGCCATTGCCCATTTATCGGACTTAATCGCGCGTGGTGACAGCAGTAAAACTGACTTTATCACTGCTTGGCCAACTGATGACCCAGGTATTAGCCGACTACAATCGCGCGAGATTCAGCAAGCACTACTCAACGCAGGCTATGACATCGGTGAGGTTGATGGCATGATTGGAGACAACACTCGCGCCGCTATCGTCAAATACCAGACCAGTAAAGGCGTCTATCCTGCTGATGGTCATGCAGGGCAGAAGTTTTATAACTTGATTATGCAAGGGGGTCATGGTAGCAGTGCTCAGTCACCATTATATGCCCCTAAACGGAGCTCGGTTTGGCAGCCATCAACCAACCCAAGCGTTAGCAGCTCTGACAACATGGGTAAGCTCATTGAGTCCAAGCAAGGTTATCGCCGCATTGTTAATGCTGATGGCAGTATTCGTTTGGTGCGCGTGGATGCTGGTGAATAAGAGTAAGACTCGAGACCCTAGATCCTAAGCGTTAAAGCGCAAAAAACGAAGCCACGATTTTAATCGTGGCTTCGTTTTTAATGGAATATATTTGCAACAACATATTGGCTTTGATTAATGAAGGTAAATCAACTATAGCCGCTTGGGTTAAACAATAGGCGGTGGGTTTAAATCACCATTTTCGCCATCCCAGTTCTCACGGGCTTTATCATCAAGGTCAGCCGGGGTTTTATGCTCCCACTTGCCATTTTCTTTCCAAGTTTTATCACCCCAGTCATCATCTTTTCCATCATCCCACTTCTCATAAGATTGGTTAGGATCAATGCCTCGGCGTTTCATATCGGCCACTTGCTCTTCTAGGGTATGAAACTGATCTGCTTCGTGCATGGTGTTTTCTAAATCGACAATTTCTTGCTTTAGCGCTTCGCCTTTAGGACTACTCATGGCGTGACTCCTACATAAATGTTAAATAGCTAATAGTGTTAAATAAATAAGGGTTAAATGCATAGCATAGCAGTCGGTCATGATGGCTGCTGATAGTCTATAGTGAAACAAATATCTGCTGGCGACTCAAATATAGATTTGTAAGATATTGGCTTTTCACTTATGCATTTAGGTCTGATTTGGTGAGGAGTAACTGTTTGGCCAGCGCCGTCAATTGCCAAAACTCACGTCTATTTTGCGATTGACTGGCAGGCTCAATCCAACCGGCTTGTCGCAATGTCTGTTGGACTATATTAACATCAGCAGTCACTACCTGACAACGTGACACCGCATGGGCCTTAGGCATTAGCCGCTTAACATCACTTTCAGCACTTTGGGTCACGAGAGCGTTCAAACTTCGACCAATACTATACTGGCTAAAGGGGCTAGGGATATCAGCCACCGCCTGTAGCACCCTTAGCCAAGTCACTGGCACCCGCATATTGACGTCCGTTAGATTGCCTTTCTCATAAACGTGCGCACTATACCGTAGGGTCACCGTGTCCTCGACTGATACAGCCGTCATATCAGCCCCTGAGTACAGCTGAGCATTAGAACTATGGCCTAGATTAGGCGTTGCTGCCCGGCCCTGCGCCCTAGCGCCTTGAACCTGCGCTCTAGCACTTTGAAGTAGGGACTCAAAATTCGCCATGGGCAAAATCGTATTATCGACTTTAGTCGTTGATTCAATCTTAGGCTGAT
>JAUNVX010000005.1:30908-40747 GCA_030540615.1 Psychrobacter sp.
GCCATGGGCAAAATCGTATTATCGACTTTAGTCGTTGATTCAATCTTAGGCTGATTGTCTGCTTTATTGTCTTGCCAGAGAATATCAGAGGTCTCTCCCCCTGCTCTACCACTGGCTTTGAGCAATTGAAAATCCGCCAATTCTGCTGGCAAGTTAGAGGGGTGGCTTGACCCTCGAGACAAGTCACTGCTTTCATTAACCAGATAGTTTTTGATGGCTGATTGGTTGAGCGCAGTGCCTAAAGCGTCTTTGGCGCGGACCCAACCACTTCCTGGATATTGCGCTAGTAAGGCCTCATAGGCAGTGTTTAATAGCTCATCGATATTGGACTGATCGTCAAAATAGTGGCAATGCGGTATATGCTGCGCCACCAAATCGATAAAATCTTTTAACTGCCGTGACAGCGGCTCAGTCGCCAAATGGGTCTTAATCAAAGCCGTCATCGGCTTATTTTTGGTTTTGGCATAGACGTAGCTTAGATGCAGCTGGCTTACCCCTGTATTATTACGCTCACCGTAACTGTCAGTGGCCACTAATAACACGTAATCGCACGAATCAATACAGCGACGACTATAAGCAGCTGTTTGCGTTTGATTGGTCAAAAGGTCTCGGGTCAAAAAAGCTTTGGGTTCAAAGAACAGCGTCAAACTATCCATCAGACTAGGTGATATGTCAGCAGTACAAGCAATATGGATATGATAGCGGCGATTTGGCACGGTAAGCTTAATCCTTTAAAGACGGTTAACTAATCAAGTCAGGGCTAAATGGCATCTGCCTCATATTTTGCTGCTTTGACTTTACTTATGATGTTAAGACAAATTTATGATGCTAAGACGAACAAGATTAGGCAAAGACGAACGGGTCACAAAGTGAACCAATACTATGATTATCAGAAAATTATCTAAACAATTATTGACTAAACCTTTCCTATAATAGCAATAAGATTTTGGTTTTGGTAGATAATAATCAGAGCGAGACAGTCGAGTTAACTGATTCAACTTGTCAGGTTACCCTCAAAATAGCAGAATAATCTTGGGAAAATCCTGCAAACTAGTATGCCTTGACTTAAGACTGACGATTAAAATTTAGTTACCGAAGTTGATGGATTCGTCTTAGGGACTATCAGTATTAAAGAGCATTGTCATTAAGAAGTTGCACAGGCTGATTGACTAAGTTTTGTACCCTATCGCCTAACTGTGGTTGGTACAATGTGGCATAAAAAGACAGCTTAGGTAGCTCTACTGCCGCAGTCTCTGTCAAAGTAAGCTCAGACTTAGTGGAAGCAGGCAATAACGTCTTGATAGTGTCTAAAGACTGAGGCTTGGGCAACCATAACGGTTTGGTTTGATGCTTTGAATCGCTTTGTAGCAGCTGCTTGACACGGGCCGCAATCGCCGCCCCTGAGTCCACCACTTTAATATCTAACTTCTGCTTGGCAATCTCAGTCTCTAAAAAGTCTCTAAAAAACGGGTAATGCGTACATCCCAATACTAAATGATCAACCCCTTGAGCTGCAAATTCATGTAACTGCGCGAGCAAGCTTTCAGCGGTTTCATGAGCACGAGGCATGCCTGCCTCTACCCAAGGCACCAGCTGAGCATCAAAATATTTGGTCACTTGAGTCTGAGTAGGACGGGCCACCTCCTCAATCACTTGGTTGAGCAGTTGTCCCTCTAAAGTGGCTCTGGTAGCCAGTACTGCCACATGCTTACTGCGAGTGGCCAGTACCGCAGGTTTCAGAGCAGGGACTAGTCCCACAATAGGCAAACCTGGATAGTACTGACGCGCCAACTCTAACGCATGAGCCGAGGCACTATTGCAAGCAATCACAATAAGCTTGCACCCTTGATGATATAGCCAAGTGACGGCCTGCAATGTCCACTGAGATATCTCTTGACTACTGCGACTCCCATAAGGCACATTCAAGGTATCGGCATAGTAGATATAATGCTCGTGAGGTAAATGCTTGGCCAAATGCAAGAACACTGACAACCCACCAATACCAGAATCAAACAAACCGATAGGGGCAGAACCAGCCGGCAAGCTTAAGCACTCAGTCCAGTCAACTGGGGCAATAGAGGACGTCACAATAGAGCTGCCATTAAAGTACACTTATCCTTAAAATTGGGTAGCTTGGGCTTGATGACCTACGGAGGCAATCGATGCAATCTTAGTGGTCGGTATTATATCATGGGTCTTTATCACAGACTCGTTGTCCACCTTTAAAGCGAGTCACTAGGCATCGATATCTCAAAGCGCTGACCACCACTACTTAGCGTCAACGTGGTTTGGCCATCTTGTTCCGTCAAATCACCCAGCTCAGTCAAATGATAAAAAGTATTGCGCCCAATTAACGCGTCTAAATCATTACGAACGGCCATATAAGGTCTTATTTGGCTGTCATTTACCATTGACCCTTTTGGGTTATCTGCCGATTTAAGCGCTCGAAGCGTAATAGGATGAGCCTCATCAAGTCTTACCACATCCCCAGTAGTGGTGGTAAACTCCAACCAATCAACCCCTGACTCTTGGACGATGCCCACATCATTAATCAGTAAAGGCACATCCTCAACCGTTATCTTGAGCTTTTGTACAGGCGTTTTAAGATAATATTGGCTCGAGCCATCGTCCTGTTTTTCACGCCAAAGCACCGTTGCAAATAGGCTAACCAATGACTGCCTAGTCACCTTACTGCCTTCATGCCACCATTCGCCATTGGCCTTAATAACCAAATCCATCTCATCAACTTGAGTGGGATGCCAGTTCTCTAAAGGAGGAATACTGCGACCTTCGCGAGTACCCGCCTGCGACTTTAGATATTGACTCAACCCGTCCAAAGATTTTAAGTCATTGTTATAATTATTATTTTGATTAATATTATTAGAAGAGTCGGTCATTAATTTTATCCTTACTTAAGTGAGGGGACTAAGCTACTATGCAACATAGGCTAAGGCTTTACTATTTGTTTGATAAATCAGCCTAGCCACTTAGGCAAAACAAACGCCTATAATAATGGTAATATGGTGGGTTACCATAACACTGATATTGATAAAATCGTATCGTGTTTGTATGACTTTTCTTTTATAATAAGTAACGTTAATTTAGTATTTATTACTAAGCCCATACGGTTAAGACAATTATTTTAGGTAGTGGTATAGTGCCGCTACTTTGTGTTGTCTATTTTATTTAAAGCCATCTTTAGTGGTAAAGCCATCCTTATTTGGTTTTAGTCAGTAAGCTTGGTCAAGAATATCCGCTTTATGAAAGAGCATCCGCGTCATTATCGAGCGCCATTGGCAGCAATGAGATAAGCCACCAAGAGTTTAGGAGTCTGTATGCAAGAGCAAGATACGAATGAGCTAGTCCCTGAAGCAGGTATTTCTGATACCCCTAAAGCGGACACCCCAGCAGCTGTAGCATTAGACAAACCAGTCGTCAGCGAAGCTGCCACAGAGGTGACCACAGCTTCTGAGGCAGCTATAGAACCTGAGCCCGAACCCGAAGTAGAGCGCGAGTCAATGGAGTTCGATGTCATTATCGTTGGTGGTGGCCCCTCCGGCCTCGCCGCAGCGATTCGTCTGCGCCAACTTGCTATTGAAGCGGGTAATGAAGAGTTCGCGGTTTGTGTGGTCGAGAAAGGCTCTGAATTTGGTGCCCATACTCTCTCTGGCGCTGTCATTGAACCTCGGGCAATAGATGAGCTGATTCCAGATTGGAAAGCCAAAGGCGCCCCTATTAAAGTATCGGTCACAGGTGATGAGTTTTATTACTTAAGGTCAGCCACGCGTTCTATGAGAGTGCCTGATTCACTCATTCCTGCGCCCTTACACAATGATGGCAATTATGTCGTCTCATTGGGTAATGTCGTGCGCTGGCTCGCTGAGCAGGCCGAAGAGCTCGAAGTCATGATGTTCCCAGGCTTCCCTGCTTCTGAGATTTTATATAACGATGACGGCTCAGTAAAAGGCGTATTGACAGGTGACATGGGCGTGGCAGAAGATGGCTCAGAAAAGTCCAGCTATGAGCCAGGCTATGAGCTACTGGCCAAATACACTATCTTTGCTGAAGGCTGCCGTGGTCATTTAGGCAAACGTCTCATCAGTCGTTTTGCTCTCGATAAAGACGCCGATCCGCAGCATTATGGTATCGGTCTAAAAGAGCTTTGGGACGTCAAGCCTGAAAATCACAAACCCGGCCTTGTCATGCATGGTTTAGGTTGGCCCCTTACTGAAACTGGCTCAACCGGTGGTTGGTGGCTGTATCATGACGAAAACAACCAAGTTAGCTTTGGTATCGTCATCGATTTGTCTTATCACAACCCTTATATGTCACCATTTGATGAGCTTCAGCGCTTAAAGACCCATCCGGTTATCAGAAACATCCTAGAAGGTGGTAAGCGCATCTCTTATGGCGCAAGAGCACTGGTCAAAGGTGGTTTAAACTCCTTGCCAAAATTCACTTTCCCAGGCGGCGTCTTGGTTGGCGATGATGCAGGATTTTTGAATGCGGCCAAAATCAAAGGCACTCATACCTCTATTAAGTCAGGTATGCTTGCTGCTGAGGCTATCTTTGAAGCAGTTCAAGCCGGTCGTCAGCATGATGAAGTCACCGCTTACGCAACCTTATATAAAGCCTCTTGGTTGTATCAAGACAACTATGAAGCTCGTAACTTTGCCCCCGCCAATCATAGAATGGGCATGTTCATGGGTGGAGCGTTCAGCTTTATCGAGCATAACTTGCTCGCTGGCAAAATGCCATTGACCATTCATGATAACTTAGCGGATTACGATCAGCTTGAGCGCGCGGCTCACGCCTATCAGCCTGAGTATCTCAAACCCGATGGTAAACTGACCTTTGATAAGTTGTCCTCGGTATTTATCTCTAATACCAACCATGCAGAGAATCAGCCTTGTCACCTTAAGCTGACTGATCCTACGGTGCCTATTGAGATTAACTTACCGCTTTATGCTGAGCCTGCCAGACTTTACTGCCCAGCCGGTGTTTACGAAGTGGTTCGTGATGCCGAGGGTGCTAAGTTTGTCATTAACTCGCAAAACTGCGTGCATTGCAAAACTTGTGATATCAAAGACCCGTCTCAAAACATCACTTGGGTAACGCCAGAGGGTGGCGGTGGTCCGAACTACCCTAATATGTAATTGGCTCTAGCTTTTAATAGGGTATAAACACCACGACACAAAAATCCCGCTTATGATTAAGCGGGATTTTTTATGGCTAGATTGGGAGATTCAGATTAATCGTTCCAAGCGTCCCGATTGGCCTCGTCTTTAAGCTTAACGAAGTGGTCTGGGTCAAACTTGATTTGACTGGGCGTCTTACCGTCTTTGAGCTGGCGCTCATAATCTTTCAAGATTCGCAGCGCCACAGGAGACAGTAGAATAATGGCTATCAAGTTGGTCAGTGCCATTAGGCCCATGGATAAGTCCGCAAAGTTCCAGATGGCCGGTAAACTGGCGATAGCACCGATGAATACCATGCCAAGCACCATAAACCTAAATATCATAATGGGCACTTTGGCACTTTTTAATCCCGAAATAAATTCAAGGTTAGATTCACCATAGCTATAGTTAGCAATGATAGAGGTGAACGAGAAGAAGAAAATAGCAATAGCCACAAAGATAGTGCCCCAATTGCCCACATATTGTGACAATGCCAACTGGGTCAACTGAATACCCTCTTGCTCAACCCCTGGATTGACGACACCTGACAAAATGATAATTGATGCCGTGGCAGTACAAATCACTAGCGTATCGATAAACACCCCTAGCATCTGCATAAAACCTTGCACTGCTGGATGATCAGGATAGCTTTTAGCCGTGGCTGCGGCGTTAGGCGCTGAGCCCATACCAGCCTCGTTAGAGAACAGACCTCGTTTGATACCATTCGCCATGGCTTGGGCGATACCATAACCCAATACCCCGCCTGCTGCCTGCTCAAAGCCAAAGGCTGATTTAAAGATATGAGCAATAGCAGCAGGGAACTGGCTAAAATTCGTCACAATAATAAACAAGGCCAGTAGGATATATAATATGGCCATGATTGGAACAACTTTACCGGCGACCCGTGCCACTGAGCGAAGACCCCCAAAAACGATTGGGGCAACCAATAAGACCAATATCAGTCCTGTCACCCAAGGTGGGACGCCAAAGGCCTCCTGGGTTGCTTGGGCAATAGTATTGGATTGAACCCCGTTAAAGGCCAGCCCAAAGGCAATCAACAAGCAGACAGAGAAGAAAATAGCCATAGCTCGGCTGCCAAGGCCACGCTCAATATAATAGGCAGGGCCACCACGGTACACATTATCATCATGGGGTACTTTATAGGCCTGCGCTAACGTTGACTCGATAAAGCTGGTCGACATGCCCACTATAGCGGTTATCCACATCCAAAATACAGCGCCAGGACCACCAAGATAAATGGCAATGGCCACGCCAGCCAAATTACCCGTTCCTACCCTTGCCGCTAATGACGTCATCAGCGCTTCAAACGAACTAATACCGCCATCCTTACGGCCTTCGCCTGAGATGCGTAATAACTGCCACATATGGCCAAAATAACGAACCTGCATAAAGCGTGTCACAATCGTAAAGTATAGCCCCGTCCCAATTAAAATAAACATCAGCAGACCATACCAAGGGTTATTCATGATAAGCCAACTATCATTGCCCCAGATAATCCCTACTCCAAAATCCACTAGCTTGTTGAACCAGTCAAACATAACGGTTTCCTTAGCATCCATATTTGATAAAAATATACCTAATCGAGTCTTAGAGTCGCTGCAAGCTTTATAACTTTTTATCATTTAGAAAACAAGTTAATTACCCTCTTATAACTATATTTTATATATCAAACCATAGACCATACTCACCTCCAGAAACTCCCAAAGCTTTGCCTCATATAACCATAAAACCCCTTACTTATATGAAATTAAAAGGTCGATTTTTATTTAAAAAACTTATTAATATCAACAATTTAATAAATTAGTTATACAATACTTAGAGATTGATAATAAAAATTTCTTATAAGAATGATGCTATTTTGTATCATTAAAGCTTATTATGGTCACAATGGTAAACTGACAAGCCAAGTGACTGTTATTTAGGTCATTACGGTGGTCAGAAAGACAAGCGTTAAGATGACAAGGACCTGTCAATATCACTGACCGTTCTCCTGTGACAATCAAAGCTTAAAATAAGAGCATCTCCCAATAAGGCTATCGGCATTATGATGGTTTTGCTTTCTGTGCTTGATTAATATCCCTGCGCATTGTCTTTTTTACTCATTGCTATTGGCAAGACCAGATTAATCTTAAGCAGCCGTCCATAGTTGGACCAAATAACAAGGAGGTGGTTATGAATGATTCACAAATAGACCGAATTATGAATAATCCAAAGTTTCAAGAGATGGTCAGCAAAAAGCGCAGACTAAGTTGGACGTTAACGGCAATTATGCTATTTGTCTACGTCGGCTTTATGCTACTAGTTGGCTACAACAAACCCTTTTTAGCCAGCTCGTTTAACGGTGGCGTTACCACTTGGGGTATTCCCCTTGGGCTAGGCATTATCGTGCTGTCATTTATCTTATGTGCGGTGTATTCCTATATTGCCAATAATAAACTTGACTCACTTAACGAAGAGACCCTCAAGGAGATTGAGGCCATCACGCACGAACAAGGAAGACTTTAATATGAAAGGGATGTCACTTAAAGCGATGGTTATCGCATTGGTGGGACTAGGCGCCGCTACCATGGCGTTTGCTGGTCCCGATTTGGGTGTGGCAGAGCAGCAAGCAACGAATTGGCATGCGATTATCATGTTTATGATTTTCGTTGGCTTTACCCTATTAATTACCAAATGGGCGGCTGGGCAAACCCAGTCAACCGCAGATTTTTATACCGCAGGCGGCGGAATCAGTGGGTTTCAAAACGGTCTTGCGATTGCAGGCGATTATATGTCAGCCGCCTCTTTTCTCGGTATTTCAGCCATGGTGTTTAGCTCGGGCTTCGATGGCTTGCTCTATTCACTAGGCTTCATGGTCGGTTGGCCTATCGTATTGTTCCTAATTGCGGAACGCCTAAGAAACTTAGGCAAATATAACTTGTCTGATGTGGTGTCCTTTCGATTGGCAGAAAAGCCAGTTCGAACGCTAGCCGCCTTTAGCTCGTTAGTGGTAGTGGCCTTTTATCTGATTGCTCAGATGGTTGGCGCTGGTCAGCTGATTAAGTTATTGTTTGGCCTTAACTATAATATTGCTGTGGTGGTCGTGGGACTGCTAATGATGGCCTATGTCCTCTTCGGTGGTATGCTCGCCACCACTTGGGTTCAGATTATCAAAGCCGTCATGCTACTCAGCGGCGCCACATTTATGGCGTTTATGGTGATGAAATCGGTCAATTTCAGCTTTAGCAATATGTTCGACCAAGCCATTGGTGTTTATAGTCAAGCGCATAATACCAGCTTGACTGACGCCGTTAAAATCATGGGGCCAGGCAAACTGACTGAAAACCCAATTGATGCCTTATCACTTGGCCTAGCACTGATGTTTGGTACGGCAGGACTTCCTCATATCTTAATGCGCTTTTTTACGGTCAAAGACGCCAAAGCCGCTCGTAAATCTGTCGTGGTTGCCACAGGATTTATTGGTTACTTTTATTTATTGACCTTTATTATTGGTTTTGGGGCTATCTTATTTGTTGCCAAAAATCCACAGTTTCTTGATTTGGCCAAATCAGCAACCACTGGTCAATTAGAGCTCATGGGTGGCAATAATATGGCAGCCATTCACCTAAGTGAAGCCTTAGGAGGTGACTTGTTTATGGGCTTTATCTCAGCCGTTGCCTTTGCCACTATTTTGGCCGTGGTCGCTGGGTTAACGCTGTCTGGGGTTTCTGCCATCTCGCACGACTTGTATGCTAACGTCTTCAAAAAAGGTCAGACCACAGCTCAATCTGAGATGAAAATGTCTAGAATGGCTACGATTGGTCTAGGGATTTTTGCCATGGTTTTAGGCATTGTCTTCGAAAAACAAAACGTTGCTTTTATGGTGGGTCTAGCCTTTTCGGTAGCCGCTTGTGCTAACTTTCCCGTCTTGGTCTTGTCCATGTTCTGGAAAGGCTTTACAACACGCGGAGCGGTTATCGGCGGCGTAGTAGGACTGGTAGGGGCGGTTGGCTTGATTGTGTTGTCTAAAGCCGTTTGGGTGGACACGCTTGGCATCTCTGATACCGCGCCTAACCCATTTAATGGTCCAGCCTTATTTGCCATGCCGCTATCTTTTTTATGCTGTTGGTTCTTTTCAGTCACTGATAAGTCAGCCCAAGCCGACAAAGAGCGTCAGGCATTTGATGCTCAGTTTGTACGGTCACAAACGGGTCTGGGTATCTCTGGTGCCTCTGACCACTAAGTGGCGGGTATTAACGGACTGTCATTACTCGGCTGTCATGGTTCGACTGTTAGTAATCGACCGTTATGACCTAAGGTCATTAACTAACCGCCTTAATTAAGACTAGCTAAGTAATATCATTTTATTTCTTAATAGACTAATGCCCCTCCCATCACTCATTAGCAATCGCTTATGGGTGATTTTTTATGTCCAGACTTTGATAAAGCCGCCAAGATATTAACGAAATTAAGTCTATAAAAATAACTAATAGGTTGCTTAATGTAGACTTATGTGTCTAAAATGATACGATACGTTATCATTAATAACCAATTAATCTTAATTTAATGCTTAATTCGGGTAGTTGATAGGCCATAAAGCCGTAAAAATCTAACGGTTAAAATAAAGAAAATCTACTTAGAACATTAAAATATCTTAAGAAT
>JAUNVX010000006.1:0-34777 GCA_030540615.1 Psychrobacter sp.
GACTGCTATGACTGACATTTTCATCATCCAAGGCTTTTTTGCCCAAGTGATAAGCGGCGACTAAAGCGCCGAGCAATAATAGCGCTGCTACCTCGACCAACATCATATATTCACTAAATAAAGAGATACCGACCGCCTTGGCAGAGACTGTTCCACTACCAATCACTTTGGCTGCCATGATATTTGCGCTGGCACTACTGCCCTCCATCACTTCAGAGGCTGAACTGCCCAATCCAATCATAGAGTACATGACCACGGCAATAATCAATGTCAATCCAGTAGGTACTGCCCAAGTCTGCGCCGATAGCCAAGTCTTTTCTCTAGCATCGTTGGCCATGCCTAAGTTGAGCATCATAATGACAAACACAAATAGGACTAAGATGGCGCCTGCGTAGACGATGATTTCTAAAGCGCCTGCAAAAGGTGCTCCCAATATGAAAAAGATACCCGCAACAGACAGCAAAGACACAATCATGGATAAAATCGCATGAACGGGATTGTGGTGCATAATCACTCGAAGACTAGCAAAAATAGCCACTGCGGCTAAAGCATAAAAGCCAATCTGAGCACTATGGTCTACCCCACTGGTGAATAACTCCATCATGGCAATAAGCTCCTTAAATCTACTGGCGCAGCTTCATTCTGCGCGGCGCCTTTTGGCTTATCTGCAATAGCCATACCCGTCACCCGGTAATAGTTATAATCTGGGTATTTACCCGGACCTGAGATGAGCAAATGCTCTTTTTCATAAACCAGATTCTGCCGAACATACTCGCCCATCTCAAAGTCTGGGGTGAGCTGAATAGCAGTCGTTGGGCAAGCCTCTTCACACATACCACAAAAGATACAGCGCGAGAAGTTAATACGAAAAAACTCAGGATACCAACGCCCATCATCACGCTCAGCTTTTTGTAGTGAAATACAGCCTACCGGACAAGCCACCGCACACAAGTTGCAAGCGACGCAGCGCTCATCACCATCAGGATCACGGGTTAGGACAATGCGTCCACGGAATCTTGGGGGTACGGGCACTGGCTGCTCAGGATAAAGGATAGTATCTCGAGGCCGAAGGGCATGGCTATTGACCATCCACATGGAACGAACAATGGTAAATATGCCGACGACAGTCTTTTTTAAGGCAGTAAACATAATAGGTCTTCTCCTTAGCAGCGCAGGCTTATTGAAGCATCAAAATGACAGCAGCAGTCGCTAGTAAATTAAATAGCGTCACTGGCAAACAAATCTTCCAGCCAAAATTCATCACTTGATCATAGCGAGGACGCATGAGCGACCCGCGCGCTAAGATAAACATGGTCATAAAAAATAACGTCTTGATAATAAACCAAAAAGCTGGGGGGATGAATGGAATATTCAAATTAAAAGGCGCAAGCCAACCGCCAAAGAATAAACAGGTCATCAGTGCTGATATCAGCACCACGTTGACATACTCACCAATAAAAAACATCCCAAACTTCATGCCAGAGTACTCGACATGATACCCTTCTGCTAGCTCTTGCTCAGCTTCTGGTTGGTCAAAGGGGTGACGGTGAGTCACGGCCACACCTGCCACCACAAAGGTCAAAAAGCCCAAAAATTGCGGGATTATATACCAGCCATGCACTTGCGACTCAACGATTTCACGTAAGTTAAAAGAGCCAGTCATGGCCACAACGCCCATCAGTGACAACCCTAAGAACACCTCATAGCTAATGGTCTGTGCGGCTGAGCGGAGGCCGCCCAACAAAGAGAACTTATTCGCAGACGCCCAGCCACCGAACATCACCGCATAAACGGCGATACCAGCCATGGCAAAAAAGAATAAAATCCCTATGTTCCAATCAGCCACGCCAAGGGTTGGCGAGATTGGAATGATGACAAATGAGGCAAGCGCCGTGAACATTGCTACCGCAGGCGCTAAAGTAAAGATAAACTTATCGGTAAAGTTAGGCGTCCAATCCTCTTTAAAGAAGATTTTGAGCATATCAGCCACCAACTGCAACGAGCCCCAAGGTCCGACACGATTTGGACCATAACGATCTTGCCATAGAGCGAGCATACGCCGCTCATAGATAATCATTAGTGCAGCGACGGTGACAATGACCAAAAAAATCACTAAAGATTGAATCACCATAAATAGCGTGGTCCAAGCCTCATAGCTTAAACTATTGGCCAAAAAACTTGGCACATCAGGGATAATACGAGTCACTTGCATATTATACCTCCTGCTCGCGGTCAGTCGCCGCGCCATTTATATCTTGTCCAACCATAGCGCTATGACCATCCATCTTTTGAGTAGGCGGTGGCGAGGTTACTTTTTTGACCGCTGCTGGCATCATAGGATGCAGAATGTCAACTTGACCAACAGGATAGCCAATACAGCCTTCTGCCAGATAAGGCACGACCGTCACAGGCAGCGCAATCTGTTGACCATCCACGTCTATCTGTAAGTACTCTCCTGCTAGCAATGACCACTGCTGGGCATCATCTGCCCCAATATACCAAGTGGGTTCGGGCAGTTGGGCGGCGACAATAGGACTTCTAACTGCCATAGGCGAGCTGGCAAAGATATTATAAACTGGGACCAGTTTGGCCTGACCTGTGGATAAATCAGTGTGCTGAATTTGGCTTTGCTGCGGCGCCACATACTGCCTAGCAGGCAAGCGGTCCATTTGGTCAAAGACTCGTAGGCCAGGGTCACCATTTTTGAGATGACCGCCGACTTTGTCTTGGTATTTATTCCAAGCTTGCGGAGAGTTCCAACCTGGTGCTTGAGCAAACGGAATCATTGAGCTTGGGGTCTGATCTCCAGAGTACCCTTCCATCGAAAAGGTCAATGCAGTATCAAGATCTTTGGGCTGCATCGGCTCATGAACTGAGATTTGCGCGCGCATTGCTGTCCGTCCTGAGTAGCGACGTGGCTCACGAGCAATCTTAAGACCCGTGATACGATAATCAGCACTAGGCGCAGCGGCTTTGATACTGGCAAGCTTTGGATGAGTAGTAACTAGAGCGTTAATGACGTCATCTAGCTGCGTCCAATTAATCGCCACCCCTTGCAAACTTGACTGAACCGCATGCAACCAACGCCAGCCTTCTTTAATGCAGCTTAGCGGATGATAGTAGTTGGGGTCATAGACTTGGAAGAAGCGCTGCGCCCTACCCTCTGCTGAGATTAGGGTACCATCCGCTTCGGCGAAGCTGGCTGCTGGCAATACAATATCAACATAACGATGCCACCCTAGCAGCTGATGATCCAGTGCGATGACGGTCTTATTATTGAGCAGCTGAGCCAATTTATCCGCGCTAATAGCATCGGTTAATTGATTTTCAGCGACGATGACCACGTCAAACTCTTTGGCCAACACTTCCTCAACAGACTGACCGCCTAGCAAACTAACGCCAATACTATTAGCATCAGCAACAGTTAGATACAGGCTTGCTTGAGCAATATAGGCTTTATTTTCTTGCTTTAGCACCAAATCGCTGTCTGGCTTACGCTCGACATTGTTTTGGGTCGCCTTATCTGTGCCAGGTTGTTGAGGCTTATCAGGTTTGGCTGCTAGCTCCTGGTCGGTCACTGGCTGATCAGTTTGGGCTTGCTGTTTGGCCATCTCTACTTGATGATTATGAGCTTGTATTTGCTCACGTTCAGTGGCTTTAATCGCTTTACGTTTTTGTGTCAACGCTTGAGTAATCTGAGCCGATGCTTCTATAACAGCTATTGATGATAAAGAAGTGCCTGATATCACCAGTGGTTTATCGGCCGTTATGAGATCATAAGCAATTTGCTGAGCCAGCTGCGCCATTGGGTCTTGAGGGGCCGATTGCTGATTACTCTTAGCAGCACTAAGAACATCATTATTAGCGGCTTTAATAGCCTCTAAAGAATCGGCCATTGCTGAAATAGATTTAGCCACTGCAAATCCTAAGGCTACGATATCCTCAGGAGTCGCCACGCAGCTAACCTTGCTAATGTCATCAAGTTTGGTCTGCACCACATCGACGACATATACCGGACTATAGTCAGTTTGACCAATGCGCTTTACTGGCTCTGCTAGCCAAGGCTCTGTTTTTAGCGCTGCTGCCATTTTTAGTGCTTTAGTTTTGGCGGCTTGACGCACTGACAAAGCTACTCTTGAAGAGGTCTGAGTGATGTCTTCCCCTAAGATAAGCACAGCATCGTGGCGCTCAATATCATCTAAGCTAGGATTATAAATACCTTCGGTAGAGAGCACTTCGATGGTCTTATCTACCAATGCCTGCTGCTGATGATTTAGCCCAGTTGAAAAGTTATCAAAGCCCACGAGATTTTTGAGAGCAAAGTTGGTCTCAAGACTGGCACGTGGTGAGCCAATACCGATTAATTTTTTGCCCTTTAGACGCTTGATGGTCTCATCTAGAGCATAATCTAGATTAATCTTGACATGCTTGTCATTAATACGCTCCAGGGCCTGAGTAGGGCGGTCTTCACGGTTAACGTAGCCATAGCCAAAACGGCCTCGGTCACACAAGAAGTAACCGTTAACCTCACCATTATAGCGGTTCTCGATACGGCGAAGCTCACCATAGCGCTCACCTGGCGAGATGTTACAGCCCGCTGAGCAGCCGTGACAAATACTAGGGGCATATTGCATGTCCCATTTACGGTTATAGCGTTCTGAATGGGTCTTATCGGTGAACACACCTGTCGGGCATACTTCTGTCAAGTTACCCGAAAACTCACTTTCAAACTGACCATCGGTATCTCGGCCAAAATACACGCGGTTGTTTGAGCCATAAACGCCCAAGTCTTCACCACCTGCATAATCTTTATAAAACCGTACGCAGCGATAGCAAGCGATACAGCGGTTCATCTCATGAGCAATAAATGGCCCAAGATACTGATTGTGATGGGTGCGTTTGGTGAAACGATAGCGGCGTTTGTTATGACCTGACATATACGTCATGTCTTGCAAATGACAGTGACCGCCCTCTTCACACGTGGGACAGTCGTGCGGATGGTTGGTCATCAAAAACTCGACAATCGACTTTCGAAACTCTTTGGCTTCGTTATCATCGACAGAGATATACATATCCTCAGTAGGCGCAACCATACAAGACATCACCAGACGGCCTTTGCCTGCCTCATAATCTTCTTTGGTCTGATACTGCTTGACCGCGCACTGACGACAAGACCCTACCGAGCCTAGCGCTGGATGATAACAAAAATAAGGCACGTCAATGCCAAGGGACAGACAGGCCTGAAGCAGATTGTCTGCGCCATCGACTTCGACGCTTTTGCCATCTATATGTATGACTGCCATGCCTCTCTCCTTATTTCGCTACCTGAGCTTGAGCTTGGGTGGGTGAAGCTGCTGCTGCATCTATGACTTGAACGCCGACAGACTGATCGATTTTTTCATCAAACTCGTGACGGAAATACTTAAGCGCACTCATTAATGGCTCCATTGCTCCAGGAGCATGAGCGCAGAAAGTTTTTCCTAGCCATAAATCTCTCGTTAACCCTTGAAGTTTTTCGACATCGCCAAGCTGGCCTTGGCCCGACTTCATAGCATCCAAGATTTTGACGCCCCACGGTAGGCCATCGCGGCAAGGGGTACACCAGCCGCAAGACTCTCGTTGAAAAAAGGTTTGTAAATTATGCTGAAGCTCAACCATATCCTGAGCCTCATCGACCACCATAATGAGCCCGGTGCCCAGTCGACTGCCAGCGTTTTGAATTGGATCAAAGTCCATGACCACATCGAGATGGTCGGTGGTCAAAAAGTCAGTGGAGGCACCGCCCGGTAGCCAAGCTTTAAGCTTGCGACCATCTTTCATGCCACCTGCCAACTCTTCAATGATGTCCCGAGCGCTATAGCCAAAAGGCAGCTCCCAAAGGCCTGGGTCATTGACCAGTCCTGAACAACCAAATATCTTGGTACCAGGAGTTTCACTAGCCCCTTTGTCCTTTGGTAGAGCCTTATACCACTCGCTGCCATGAATCATGATAGCCGGCATGTTATTAAGGGTCTCGACGTTATTGACGACGGTGGGTCGACCCCAAGCCCCTGAAACTTGTGGGAATGGTGGCTTGGTTCGAGGATTGGCACGGCGACCTTCTAAGCAGTTAATCAGGGCGGTTTCTTCTCCGCAGATATAACGGCCCGCACCAGTATGCACGTGTAGCTCAAAACTGAAGTCAGAGCCTAGGATATTATCCCCAAGCAAGTTGTTCTCACGCAGCTCAGCGATGGCCGCATTAAGACGTTCAGCGGCTAATATATATTCGCCGCGGATAAAGATATAACCCGCATTGGCATTGATAGCATAAGCTGAGATTAACATCCCTTCTATAAGCTGAAAAGGTAGACGCTCCATGAGCAGGCGGTCTTTAAAGGTTCCCGGCTCCATCTCATCAGCATTACAAATAAGGTAGCGTGGCCCGCCATCAGGTGGCGACATAAAGGTCCACTTAAGTCCCGCTGGGAAGCCTGCACCGCCGCGGCCTTTAACGACTGAATCTTTGATAGTCGTCAGCGCTTCTTTAGCGGACTGATTCAAGGCTATTTTAAGCCCCTTAAAACCATCCAAAGCTTGGTAGGTGGCCAAATCAAGCACTGCCTCTTGATGGGCCAAACGCCAAGTTAATGGACGGTTCTCGCTGGTAGGCGCTGCGCCATCTAGCATAGCGCCATAGATAGGATAGCGCTGCTTATTTAGCTGACTTGGGGCGCGGCCTTGGCGGCGTTCATTGAGCTGCTCGGTAAGGGATAGACTCATGGGTATAACTCCAGTAGCTGGGCAACTTCATCGGGCGTCACCGGGCCATATGTGTCTTCATCAATCAAAATAGCAGGGCCCTTATCGCAGTTGCCCAAACAGCATATCGGCAACAAGGTAAAACGGCCATCTGGGGTAGTCTGGCCATACTCGATACCCAATTGTGATTTTAGCTCAGCACTAAGCGCTTGATATCCAGTGAGATAACAAGCAATCGAGTCACAGATTAAGATAACATGACGGCCTACTGGCGAGCGATAAATACGATTAAAGAACGTCGCCACACCCTCGATATCTGTGACGGGAACATCGAGCATATTCGCCACAGCATTGACTTGGGCATCATTGACCCAGCCATGACGCTTTTGCACCACTTTTAAGGCATCAAGAGAGGCAGCGCGAGCATGGGGATAATGGTGCATAAATTCGTGAATGGCGTCGATTTCTTCGCCGGTCAAAATACTTTTGATATCGACCTTTGGCGCTTTATCAGAAACTATTTTAATCATGGCTCTCTCTGGATAAGATGGCTTTAATCATGCTAATTGGCATTATTTGCTTAGTACCTTAGTACCATTGGCAATTATCAATCTCACTAGCAGTCTCAAATAAATCCAATAACTGCCTTAATCTCAAGGCTCATTATTCATTGACGGCTACTAATCAAGCGACTTTTTTACTGCTATTAATAAAGCGCTGCTTTGATAAGGCAGCCCTTATATTGTCCTAACGATCAGTATCTGCCATAACGATGTCAATTGACGCTAAATAAATAATCGCATCAGAGACCAACGAGCCGTTAATCACTGATGGCATCTGTTGCAAATGCGCGAATGTTGGGGTACGAATACGCGTGCGATAGCTCATGGTCGAGCGATCTGAGGTAATATAGTAGCTATTAATACCCTTAGTAGCCTCTACCATCATGGACGCTTCACCAGCCGGCATGACAGGACCCCATGACACCGAAATAAAGTGATTAATCAAGGTTTCAATGTCATTTAAAGTGCGGTCTTTAGGCGGCGGCACCGCTAAGGGATGGTCCGCTTTATAGGGGCCTGATGGCATATTGTCAAGACACTGGCGAATGATGCGAAGCGACTGACGAATCTCTTCAATCTTAATCATACAACGGTCATAAGCGTCGCCATTGTACATCACTGGGATTTCAAAGTCGTAATTCTCATAGCCCATATAAGGGCGAGCTTTACGAAGGTCAAACTCAACGCCTGTGGCACGAAGGCCTGCCCCAGTCACGCCCCAAGCTAGTGCTTGCTTGGCATCATACTGGGCAACATTTTGCGTTCGACCTTGCAATACTGTGTTTTTCATGGCCGCTTTGACATACTCATCCAAGCGCTTAGGCATCCAGTCTAGAAACTCACGAACCAGCTTTTGCCAGCCGCGAGGTAGGTCATGTGCTGTACCGCCAATGCGGAACCAAGCAGGGTGCATCCGGTAACCGGTTACCGCTTCAATCACATCGTATGCTTTTTGACGATCTGTGAACATATAGAACACAGGGGTCATACCACCAGCATCTTGGATAAAGGTACCAAAGAACAATAGGTTATTGGTGATTCGGAAAAATTCACTCATCATGACGCGAATACACTGCGCACGCTCAGGCACGGTAATCCCGGCTAGCTGCTCCACTGCCATGACGTAAGGCAACTCATTCATCACCCCGCCCAAATAGTCGATACGGTCGGTATAAGGAATGTACGAGTGCCAAGTCTGACGCTCAGCCATCTTCTCAGCGCCGCGGTGATGGTAGCCAATATCTGGGATACAGTCGATGATTTCTTCACCATCTAGCTGTAATACCAAACGAAAAGCACCGTGAGCAGAGGGGTGGTTAGGCCCTAAGTTCAAGAACATAAAGTCCTCATCACGTCCTGAGCGTTTCATGCCCCACTCTTCGGGAACAAAGCGCAGATTCTCTTGCTCAAATTGTTGCTTGGCGGCATTTAGGAAATATGGGGTAAATTCTGTGGCGCGAGCATGATACTCTTTGCGTAGCGGATGACCTTCCCAATATTTGGGCAGTAGGATTCGGGTCAGGTGCGGATGACCGTCAAAAATGATACCAAACATATCCCAGACTTCACGCTCATACCAGTTGGCATTGGGCCAAATTTTGGTCGCTGTCGGAATGGTTAAATCATCTTCACTAAGCGCTACTTTAAGACGGATATCACTGTTACGCTCAAGCGACATTAAATGATAAAACACGGTAAAGTCGCTAGCTGGCAAACCTTCTCGGTGCTGACGCAGACGCTCATCCATCGCTGAGAGGTCTAGCAGCATGACATAAGGCTTTGGCAAGGTTCGCAGATACATCAAAATATCTAGCAAGTCTTGACGCGCCACCCAAACCGTGGGGATACCATCCAAAGTAGGCTGCTGAACGAATTTGCCAGCATAACGATGGCCCAGCTCTTTAATGACAGCAGGGATTTGAGGGATCGTAGGATCTTGGTTTTCGACTACTGTAACCATAAATGGCTTCTTCCTTCACTAATCTGGGCGACAACGTCTCTAAAACTAACGCCAACAACACTCACTCTATGGTCTCTACTAGATAGCCAGTCTCTAAATGCTATCTGGACTACGTAAATTCTTGACCGCGATACGATCAGCTTGTTTACGGTCGCGCTCAGGCAACATCTGTGGCTGATAAATGCCCTGATCTTTGACATGGATGCCTAAAGGCCGACGCTCTTTGGTGATGGACTCTTGCAGTAGCATCAAGCCTTGGATTAAGGCTTCAGGACGAGGTGGACAGCCTGGCACATAAACATCAACCGGGATAATCTTATCCACTCCCTGAACCACTGAGTAGATATCGTACATACCACCAGAATTGGCACAAGAGCCCATAGAAATCACCCACTTGGGCTCTAACATTTGCTCATACAAGCGCTGAATAACTGGGGCCATCTTAATAAAACATGTCCCTGCCACAATCATCACATCGGCCTGACGAGGCGACGCTCGAATGACCTCTGCCCCAAAGCGAGACAAGTCATGAACGGCTGTCAAAGTCGTTGCATACTCCACATAACAGCATGATGTACCAAAGTTAAATGGCCATAATGAATGCTTACGTCCCCAATTGGCTGAGGCATTGACCATATCTTCAAGTTTTCCCATAAAGACGTTTTTATTAACTTCATCTTCCATGGGGTCATTGACAGTTTGGCGAGTCTGTGCCGGATAAACATCGGCATCAGGATTGGCTTTGGTCAAGGTATATTTCATTACATCTCACCTTTAATAGAGGTAGGGTACGGCGTAATCATGGTCTTCAAAAGTCGGTATCATGGCCTAGCTAACTGACCTTAAATGCTGATAGTACGGTTAGTCAAATTAGCAATGACAGTCAAAATTATCAGCTGTTTTAATTAGCTTTCAAATGCTTGGGCCATCATTCGAAGCTATTTATCACTATGAGTGATAGGTGAGCCTGATAAAGTCGCAAAATCCACCGACGTCACATTACCTGTGGTATTAATATGATCAATATTTTGTAAATGGCGGCGATTGGCTTCGATATCGTTTGAGACATTAATTTGACCTGAGGATTGAGCAGGTACCTTACCAGTAGGGTCAGTCTGAAGCTCATCTACCCCTTCAAACTTCGTAATACTGGCCAGACTGAATCCGACAGGGGCGCTGTTTAATCGAGCTTTTTTGCGCAGCTTATCCGCTGGTGCCCAATCTAATGCTCCCAAACTTAAGGCGTAGACCAAGCCGATTAACAAATCAATGATAAAGGTCGCGGCGACAATAAAGCCTGCCCAACCTGTCTCACGAACAGAAACAGCATAAGCGTAAAGATAAAGAGCTTCTAAATCAAAAATGACAAAGAAAATAGCCACCAGATAGAATTTAGCTGACATACGAATACGGGCGTTGCCCGCTCCGACAACACCCGATTCAAATATCTCTTCTTTTTGTAGTCCTTGTGAGCGACCACCTAATAGACGTGGTACAGCCAACATAAAAATAACTAAAGCAACAGCCGCGAGCAAAAACGCTAGCGCTGACCAATTAAAAGCAGACATAATAATCTGTGCTCCTCATCCTACTCATGGATGTATTTTTTGGTGGACTCTTATGGCATTGAGCAGTCAAGGCCCGTTGACTTCTACCTAATTCATTACGCTTAACACTAGTATAAGCTTATTATATGATTAATTATAACTATCTTAATATACCTAATGCCAAACGTAAGTCATCATCTTGTAGCTTTACTAACAAGATGTATAAAATTCAGTATTATTGTGCCTAAAACGTCACTGTGACAGATAGAATAATCGGTGTGATAACTGGCAGAAATTGACTGACTACTATACGCATTTTGCCACTCAAATGCCAGTTCAAAACTGAATTTATGGGTCATATTCTACCACCGCTGACCACCAATGAAATTGCTGACCTCTCTTTATCTTCGCTTTATTAATTATTCTGTGATTTCTACCTTTAAACCTATACTCTTTTACTAAAATAAAATAGTGGCTATTGGTCAATATTAAGACAGCCTGTCGTCCGTCTAAAATCGATTATGACCCTCAAATCCAACCGCTAAAGTGTTATTAGTTAACAGTATCATGCGATCTAGCGTCAATTACCACTCATTCCATGCCCCCTTTTAAACAGTCTTGCATAAAAAAACCTGAGAATAATCTCAGGTTTTTATCTAACACTTGATAATGTCGGTTGCGTTGATTAACTGGCTGTTAATAAACCTAGAGCAGCCAACCTAATATTAGTTCTACTATTGAGTCTACTATCAGCGATTACTGATTAATCACATCAACGCCTTTTGGCGGGGTAAATTTAAACTGTCCGGCACCAATAGCAGGGTTCATTTTGATGTTACTAAATTTGATGGAGGTCGTTTGACCCAATGAATCATTTAGCACCATCATGACCGGCTTACCACCATTAAAGCTAATGGCCAAACTCTTAAAGCTACTGTCTGATTTGGGGTATAAGACATAGTAGTTTTTATTGCCATAAGGCTGGGTGATTTTAAAGTTTTTATCGATTTTGCTAGGGTCACCTGATAGCAGTAGCGCTGGGGTATTGCCCACTTGGCTGTCGACATTTTGCCTAGTCGCTTGCTCCAAATCTTTATCATAAATCCAAAGCGAGTTGCCATTAGCAACGATTAACTGCTCTGAGGGCGACTTGGTCTCCCAGCGAAAGTTATTAGGCCGCTGCACACTCATAACCCCTGAGAAGCTGCCATTTTTTGCGCCGGTGGTGGTCTGACTAAAGCTTGCGGTCATGCTCTTAGTATTGGTCAAAAGCTTATTTAAGCGCTGAGCAGCCACCAGATTGTCGGCAGGTTTAGCGTTAGCGGTTTGGGTCATGGCGACCATAGGAACGGCCACCCCCATAGAGGTAATCAAGCTGCCGATTAAAGCGCTGCGAAGTAGGGTGTGCTTAATGGTTGATTGACTCATCATAATTTCCTCTGTAAATGTCTAAAAAATACTGCTAAGTTCTAGCAAAAAATACGTTGAAATTCTCATTTTAAGTGACTGCCGCTGATTGACCACTCATCTAAGCTATCACGCTTTTAGCTGGCTTAAAGGCTTAATCAATCAATACAGCCAGTCTGACAGTTTTTTTATTACGTGCCTAGTCGAAAATTGCAATAAACCCTACCGTTGTCATGCACGCTTGTAACCAGCGCTTAGATTGCTTGTTTTGGTTCACTTTACTTTTTTTGATTCAGCCCATGTCCTCATCTGAGCCTATCTGGCATCTGAACCCATCTAGTAATAGGCATAAAAAAACCTCATCATCTACTGATAATGAGGTTTTTAGCTTATCTTAGCTTACTTGTTCTAAACCAAGACTCGATTTAAAAAGTAAGCCAGAGGCTGCTTAAGCGCTTTCTACCATCACATAACGACGGTTGAATTTGCCTTTAGTAGCGAACTTTACCACGCCGTCATTTAAAGCAAACAAAGTATGATCGCGGCCCATACCTACGCCTGCGCCTGCATGGAATTCAGTACCACGTTGACGAACGATGATATTACCAGCGACCACATCTTGACCACCAAATACTTTAACACCTAGCATTTTAGGGTTAGAGTCACGACCATTTCGGGTTGAACCTGCGGCTTTTTTATGTGCCATGAGAATTGCTCCTTGTTAATTTGATTATCGCGGCTGCGATACATCTACTTAGCTATGACGCTTATGATATCAATTATAACGAATAAAGGGCTATTAACACTCTGATTGAGTCTCAAAGCCAGTTAGTATCGTCTTAATTATACGTTAATAGCTTTGATTTTTAACAAGGTATACCATTGGCGGTGACCTTGCTCTTTATGATAATGCTTGCGGCGTTTGTGCTTGATAATGCGGATTTTATCACCACGGCCATGATCAATCACTTCAGCTTCAACGCTAGCGCCTTCAACGATAGGTTGACCGATTTTGACATCTTCGCCATTCACGACCATCAGAACGTCTTCAATCTTGATGGTTTCGCCTTTTTCTGCTTTTAACAACTCAACTTTTAGTAACTCATCGGTACTAACGCGGTGCTGTTTGCCACCACTTTTAATGACTGCGTACATGTGCTTAGCTCCGTTTAACCCGTGTGCCGTGGCTGCCATAATGACAACACTTCATCAACGAACACGACAGGGAAAAATTAAAGGCGAGATTTTACGTTTTTTTGCTAAAAATTGCAAGTTTATTATTATGGGCGGATGAGCGGCAATCAGCAAGGGTTATTTGACCAATCTTACGCCCTTAAGACATTTTACTAGATTCAAATCGACCTAAATCCTCCTAAATCACCCTAAATAGTAAGGACATATTGATACCTTATTGAAACAATGACATGTTTGCACTTGTTATCTGAGCATTTTATTGTCAAAATTCATCCCTGACTGACCCTCTTACTTAAGTCCTAAAGTTATTTATCTGATTTACTTTGGCTAAATAACCCAAACGCAGCCTGTTGGTTTTATAGAGCTTACGGTTCAAAACAGCTTTTGACTCAAAGGATTCTAGTTAAAAAGCCAGTTAATGAGCGTGCTATTAAAAGTGCCTCAAGTATTAAAAGACTTCAAGTAGCTAAGCGACATTAAGGGTTAAGGAATTACCAAACGCCATCTGAATAATTTTCTTATTTTCGTTAATAAAAACAGTAGCAATCCATGACTTCAACTATTAAATGCCCTACCGCTCCTACCTATACCGATATTCAATCTATCGTTGCTGATGACTTTATCATTATGGATGAGCAAGTCTTTGGCAGCCTTAACTCCAAAGTCCAGCTGGTGATGAATGTCTCGCAGCACGTGATTAATGCTGGCGGCAAACGTATGCGCCCATTAATCACCCTGCTATGCTCGCGAATGCTAGACGATAGCCCCTCACAAGCTACCATGCATCTAGCCGCTATCACTGAGATGTTGCACACAGCGACGTTGGTTCATGATGATGTCATTGATGAGTCAGGGCTACGGCGCGGCAAACCCACGGCCAATGCCACTTGGAATAATGCCACTGCAGTGTTGGTGGGCGATTATTTAATTGCACGGGCTTTTAATCTACTGGTGGGCTTTGGCAGCTTGCCGCTGCTCCAACTGTTCTCTGATGGTACCTGTGACATAGCAGAAGGTGAGGTATTGCAGCTACAGCACCAGCACAACCCTAATGCCACTGAAGCAGACTACATGAGCATCATAGATGGCAAGACCTCTCGGTTGTTTATGATGGCCACCCAAGGCGCTGCTATCTTGCAGAATCAGCCGCAGTATTTGGAGGCGCTTGGTAGGTTTGGTCAACATTTTGGCAATGCTTTTCAGATTATTGATGATGTGCTCGATTACAGTGGTGATAGTGACACCATGGGCAAAAACCTAGGGGACGACTTAGCAGAAGGCAAGCCTACATTACCGACCATTAAAGCCTTGTCGTTACTTAAAGACAGTGAGCCAGCGAGCTTTGACAAGCTTCGTATTGCTGTGCAAACGGGCAAAACAGATCAGACAGAACAGATTATTGACCTAGTTCATCGCTCAGGCGCTCTTGAATACTGTAAAGACCGTGCCCTTGAAGAGACGGCATTAGCGCAGACTGCGCTTGAGGCTTTACCAGACAATCGCTATCGTGAAGGTTTGTATCAATTAACACAGATGGCCTCTGCCAGATTATTGTAATGATTTTAGATGATAATAAAGGTCTTTATTAAACGCTTATTTTAAACAACAAGCAGGGATGCTGGTATTAAAGGCTATGGGCTAGAGGATGTGGTTTGAAAACAGCAATTCGTTATTCTATTGCATAAATTATCTGATTAGATTAGCGCTTATATTGAATAAGATAGCTGATGCAATACGCTCCCTGATTAAATAAATATGAATAAGTCACTTGACTGTGGGGTATACCCCATAGTTTATAATCTTATTCCGGTGCGCCTGCGACTATTGACTTTTGTTGATTATTTTAGGACATGGCGTTTCCAATTCGGCTTTTAACGACTTTTATAATATCCAAATTAAAAACGATACAAACTGAGAGGCTTGGCTTCGCAGTTTATTTACCTATTTTGTGCCCAGTTTCTGACCGTGATTATGACGATTAAGCACCCTGTTGGCTGCTAAATGACTCAAGCTAGCGGTGATAACTTGTGGTGCCCTAGACTATTTTACTTGACTCGCCGAGGACATGAATGAAGCACCCTTATCTTGCGCTTATGATCGCCGCTACTTTAATTGGCTCAGGGATGACCTTAACAGCCTGCGATAAAAAAGGCGCTGACGGCGCAGCGGGTGCTAGTGCTGCCCAACAAATGCCACCTGCTGTCGTTAACGTTACGCCCGTTAGCTTTCAAACGGTACCCCAAATTCAGACTTTCTCTGGTCGCACCACGGCTTATCAGACCGCTGATGTTCGCCCGCAAGTGACGGGTATCATCGATGAGGTGCTATTTAGAGAAGGCAGGGAGGTTAAAAAGGGTCAGCCACTGTATCGTATTAGCACAGAGAACTATAGCTCCTCTATCCAAGGTGGCCAAGCATCGATTGAGCAGGCTAAGGCTGGTTTAACGACCTCACAAGCTAACTACAATAATGCGATTGCCGAATTGGCCAGTCGCCGTGCTACCCTCGCGCAAACTGAGTCCGATTTAAACCGTCTTAAAGGACTGGTAGATATTAATGCGATTTCGCAGCAGCAATATGACCAAGCTATTACAGCACAAAGAACGGCTCAAGCCGCTGTCCAAAGCGCTGAGGCTGCCATTGCTCAAGCGCAAGCGGGTATAGAGAGTGCCAAGGCTAATATTTTAGCCGCGCAGTCAGGCCTTAAAGCCAGTGAGTTAGACCTGAGCCGAACCATTGTTCGGGCTCCTATTAGTGGCCGTACTGATCGCTCTATGGTGACTGCGGGTGCCTTGGTGAGTGCAGGTCAGCCCACGCCGCTGGTCACTATCTCTCAGCTTAGCCCTATCTATGTTGACATCAGTCAATCTTCATCTGACTTGCTCAAATTACGCCAACAAATCGCCAGTGGTCAAGCGCAGGCAGGCGGCAATACGGTTGAGCTGGTTTTAGAAGATGGCTCTACTTATCCCGTTCGTGGTCAGTTGGCCTTATCAGAGGCCAAAGTAGATGAAGCTACTGGTGCAGTGACCCTAAGAGCCGTTTTCCCCAATGACAACAATATTTTATTGCCAGGCATGTTCGTCAAAGCTCGCTTGGTTCAAAGCGTCATTACCAATGCGGTCTTATTGCCGCAAAGTGCCATTATTCGCTCGCCTAAAGGTGATACTCAGGTCTATGTGGTTGACGCCAATAAGAAGATTCAAGTGCGGCCCGTTAAAGTGAACGGGACTTATGAGAGTAATTGGATTATCACTGAAGGCTTAAAAGCCGGTGAACAAGTTGTGGTCATTGGCGGCTCGAAGGTCAAGCCTGATCAAGAAGTGATGGTCAAACCACTACCCCCTACTACACCTGAGGAAGGCGCTCCAGGCTCTGCTTCAACCGCAGCGGGTCAAAATGCTTCGGCCAATCAGCAGACACCATCGACTAGTGCGCAAAAACCACCTGCGAAAGCTGCCAACTAATCATCCGACAAAAATAGCAAGACTTAGGGATATACCATGTCACGTTTCTTTATCAATCGCCCTATTTTTGCTTGGGTGATCGCTATCTTAATCATGCTAGTGGGGATCATTTCGGTGATTAATCTGCCCATTGAGCAGTACCCACGCATCGCACCGCCGACGATTACCGTCAGTGCCAACTATCCAGGAGCCAATGCTCAAACGGTTGAGAATTCTGTTGTTCAGATTATTGAGCAACGCATGAAAGGGCTAGATGGCCTCATGTATATGTCCTCTGCCAGCTCCTCTAATGGTAGCGCTTCAGTGACGCTAACCTTTGAGAATGGAACAGATGGCGATACGGCTCAAGTTCAGGTGCAAAACAAGCTTCAAGCAGCCATGAGCGCGCTGCCACAAGAGGTTCAGCGTCAAGGCGTCAATGTTAATAAAGCCTCAAGCAGTTTTTTGATGGTTCAAGCCTTTATCTCTGAAGATGGCAGTATGGACCGTTCGGATATCGCCGATTATATCAACTCAAATGTGGTGGATCAATTAAGCCGTGTGGAGGGTGTGGGTGATGTGCAAGTGTTTGGTTCTGCCTATGCGATGCGCATTTGGCTCGACCCCTCACGCCTGCGCAGTTATAACCTTATGCCCAATGACGTGGTCAATGCGGTTCGCGCGCAAAATGCTCAGGTATCTGCCGGTCAACTAGGTCAAGCGCCTGCTGACGCTAGCAACCAAGTCATTAATGCCACGGTTACCGTACAAAGCTACTTACAAACCCCAGAAGAATTTAAAAACATTTTGCTCAAAACAGACAGCAGCGGTGCCCAAGTTCGCCTAGGCGATGTTGCCGATGTTGAAATCGGTAGCGCAGACTATAGCGTTATCTCTTTGTATAATGGTCAAGAAGCCGCTGGTTTGGGCATCTCGCTTGCCGCAGGCTCGAATGCGCTTGAAACCCGTACATTGGTGGGTGAACGCATGGCGCAATTGGAGAAGAATTTCCCCAAAGGCTTAGTGTCTGTCGTGCCCTATGACACCACACCGTTCGTTAAGCTCTCTATCGAGCAAGTGGTCCATACCTTAATAGAGGCCATCGTATTGGTCTTTATCGTGATGTTTATTTTCTTACAGAACTGGCGGGCAACCATTATCCCGACCCTAGCCGTACCCGTGGTGTTACTTGGTACTTTTGCTATCCTTTATATTGCAGGATTCAGTATCAACGTTTTGACCATGTTTGCCATGGTATTGTCCATCGGCCTATTGGTCGATGATGCGATTGTGGTGGTCGAAAACGTAGAGCGGATATTAGAAGAAAATCCCGTTATCTCCATCAAAGACGCTACCTTGCAGTCGATGGGCGAGATTAGCAAAATCGTCATTGGTATTGCACTGATTTTGTCTGCAGTATTCGTTCCGATGGCTTTCTTTGGCGGCTCTACTGGGGTCATCTATCGTCAGTTTGCTATTACACTTATCACTAGCATGACACTGTCTGCAATCGTTGCATTGGTGTTTACCCCTGCCCTTTGTGTGACTTTACTTAAGCGCAGCAAAAGTCATGACAAAAGCAGTGAGCAAAAAGGCTTTTTTGGTTGGTTTAACCGCTCATTTAATCGCTTAAGCTTGGCTTACGAGCGCTTTGTGGGTAAAAGCATTGGTCTAAAATGGCTTTATCTTATTGGCTATGCGGCCATTATTGGGATTATGGCTGCCATCTTTTTACGTATTCCAAGCTCGTTTTTGCCAGAAGAAGACCAAGGGATTATGTTTACCCTGGTTCAGTTGCCTGCCGGGGCCACCCTTGATGAGACCCAAGCGGTACTGGATAAAGTTAACGCTTATTATAAAAACCAAGAGCCTGATAACGTTGCCTCAGTCTTTACCGTGGCAGGCTTCAGCTTTGCAGGATCTGGGCAGAACATGGGGCTTGCATTCGTTCGTTTAAGCGATTGGGATGCTCGTCCTGGTGATAAGAATACCGCGCAAGCAGTGGCTGGCCGCGCCATGGGTTATTTTATGACCCAGATTAATGAAGCCCAAGTTTTTGCTATAGTGCCCCCTGCTATTACGGAGCTAGGCAATGCCAGTGGCTTTAACCTGATGCTACAAGATTCAGGCAATCTAGGTCATGATGGTCTGCTAGAGGCTCGAAACCAGCTACTCGGAATGGCCGCACAAAACAAGCAAGTCACAGGCGTCCGTCCCAACGGTCAAGAAGATGCCCCTCAGCTTAAGGTCAATATTAACCAAGAGCAAGCAGCCGCTTATGGGCTCTCTATGCCAGATATCAATGGGGTTATCTCAACAGCCTGGGGATCATCTTATGTCAATGACTTCGTCGATCGGGGCCGCATCAAGCGAGTATTCATCCAAGGTGAGCCTAACAGCCGCACCAACCCTCAAGACATTGGCAAATGGTATGTTCGCAATAATTCAGGCAACATGATATCGTTTGACGCGTTTGCTAATAGCGAATGGCAGTCAGGCTCTCCTAGATTAACCCGCTATAACAGTCTGCCTTCAATGAATATCCAAGGCAGCGCCGCTCCTGGTTTAAGTACCGGTGAGGCCATGACCGCCATGCAGGACATGATTGCCAAACTGCCTGAAGGCATCACCTATGAGTGGACGGGAATGTCACTTGAGGAGCAAAAGTCAGGGGCACAGGCGCCCATGTTATATGCCGTATCGATATTGGTGGTGTTCTTGTGCTTAGCCGCTTTGTACGAGAGCTGGTCTATTCCTTTCTCCGTCCTACTGGTAATCCCTTTAGGGGTATTAGGGGCGGCGCTATTGACTTGGACTCGTCAATTCGCCAATGACGTTTACCTCCAAGTTGGCCTGTTAACCGTTGTGGGACTGTCCGCAAAAAACGCCATTTTGATTATCGAATTTGCCAAAGAGCACCAAGAAGAGGGCTACTCATTAAGAGAAGCGGTAATGACAGCAGCACGCCAACGTCTACGCCCTATTATCATGACCTCTTTAGCTTTTGGTATCGGTGTTGTGCCATTATTCCTCGCTAAAGGCGCAGGATCAGGCAGTCAAAACGCCATTGGTACTAGCGTTTTGGGCGGTGTTATCAGCGCCACGTTCTTGGGTATTTTCTTTATCCCGATGTTCTATGTGTGGGTTCGTAGTCTCTTTCCTATTAAGAAAGGTAACAATGGTGGCCCATCTTCAGATTCCTCTGGGGTCAATTTGCAAAAAAATGCTACCATAGACCACATTAATCCAGCACCACCTGAAGGGCATCAGCCTGTCAGCTTTGGAGATAATACACAATGAGTTCTCGTTTTAAAATTGCCAAGCAGTTATCTGCAATAATGCCGCTATCTATCAAGCCGCTGACGATGCCGTTAATGATTTCGACCTATGACCACAGTCAACTCTCTGATAAGTCGACCTTACCCGTTGCACCTATTGGTCAGTTGACAGTCTATCGCGCACGCCTGCTAAAACTATCGATATTATCCGCCTTATCGGCCATGACCCTCAGTATGACCGCTTGTCAAACTATCCCAAGGGTGGAGACGTCGCCAGTATTGGCTCAGCCCAACCTACCCATTACCGAGCCTTATCAAGTTCGAGACAAAGATACCATCAGCAGCGCTCAAGCGCCTAGTATTGCAGCAGCGCGGTGGCAAGACTTTTATAGTGACGAGCGTTTAAAGGCTTTGATTGGTTTGGGATTACAGAACAACAAAGACTTAGAGAGCGCTGTGCTCGCGATTAAGAGAGCCCGAGCGCAGTATCAAATCTCTGATATTCGTGATGTGCCGACGGTCAATGGCAGTGCAGGCTATGAGCGCTCAGCGAACCACAGAATGGATAAAAATCCTGGCAATGCCTATAGTGTCAACTTGGGCATGGCCAATTACGAGTTTGACTTTTGGGGCAAGATTGCAAGCCTAAAAGATCAAGCCTTACAGAACTATCTAGCGACTTCTGCGGCCAAGGACTCAGCTCAAATTAGCTTGGTTAGCAATATCGCTCAAAGCTATGCCAATTTGAGCTATAGTATGGCGCAGCTACAGTTGGCTGAGGCGACGGTCAAAAGCCGAGAAGACTCTTTGTTTATTGCTCAAAAGCGCTTTGAAGCGGGTATCGACCCCAAACTGCCGACTCTACAAGCTGAAGCATCGCTTGAGAACGCTAAAATCTCAGCTTACCGCGCGCAAAAGAATATCGATACCGCTTTAAATGCACTGCAATATCTCATTGGCACGCCCGTACCTCAGCAGCTCATTCCGCAGACCGCCATCTCTAACATTACCAATATCCAAAACGCCTTTAATGCTGGACTGCCAAGCGAGCTGCTACGCTATCGTCCTGATGTGCTGCAAGCAGAATACTCTCTTAAAGCAGCGGGTGCTAATATCGATGTGGCCAGAGCAGCTTACTTTCCGTCTATTAGCTTGGCAGGGCGAGTTGGAGTGGCCAGTGGCGATTTAGAGAGTTTGATAAAAAGTGGCGCAGTTGGTTGGTCTTTTGGCCCCTCTATTAGTGTGCCTATCTTTGATGCTGGTCAACTAGATGCCAACTATGAGGTGGCTAAAGTGGAGCAGGAGCAAGCGCTCAACCGCTATGAGAAGTCTATCCAAACTGCTTTTAAAGAAGTGGCTGATGTGCTTGCTAACCGGGCCACATTGGACCAGCAGTTAGACTCGCAGTACAAGCTGCAAGATAACTTTGATCAAACTTATCAGATAGCCCAAGCGCGTTTTAGAGCTGGATTGTCCAATTATCTAGATGTTCTCGACGCTGAGCGCTCGAAGTTTGCGGCACAGCAAAGTATCTTAGACTTAGAGCTGGCCAAGGTTATTAGTCAGATTGAGCTGTATCAGGTACTTGGAGGCGGCGCTAACTTAATGGAAGGCACTGTCATTCCTGTTCCTGCCCATACCAATTTGGTTAACATTCTTAATCCAGCTACTTTGGCCTCGCAAACTGCCACCTCTAAGGCTGAAAAAGCCATTGAAGCAGCCAGTTCAGCGCGTGTGGCTAGCCCTCTGGAAGCCGCAGCTATTATTCAAGATAAAAAACCTGATGTTCCTGAGGTCACTGGCTTTAAGGCCACTCATATAGTGGATGTCAATGAAGATGGTAGAGCAGATGCTGCGGTGGGTATCTATGCAGAAGAAGTGCCTGTGGACCAGTTGCCTGTTACTCCTATAACTCCCATTACCCCAGCCCCTGTTCAGCCTTAAATAAGCTAAGCTGTCTTTAAAAACCCCCGATGCCGTTTTTGCCTCGGGGGTTTTGGGATGGGCCTGATAATTTTGCAGTGCAAATTAATTTTTATGACTGCAATATATAATTAATTGAGGCTTAATAAGCGAAACTGGCCATGCCCGTAGCGATTAATTTACCTTCATCATTGACCATCTGCATTCGTACTGTCGCCCCTTTTCGGCCCAGTCGCAGGACTTCGGCACTGGCAATAAACGCTTTGCCCCTCCCAGGGGCCAGATAATCGACTCGTAAATCGACCGTGGCCAATCGGCTTATCTTTTTGAATTGATCGCTAGTGCTGCCTTGATTGCTACGATAAATCTCCAGCATCGCGACAATCCCCCCCACACTGTCAAGCATGGTCGCAGCCACACCGCCATGAAGTATTCCAAAGGTCACATTGCCGATTAAATCCGCTCTAGCCTGCAGGTGGCACTGAATGCTCTCACCATCAAAACGCATCTGCATGCCATTAAAGACAAGATAAGGCGAGTGATTAAATGCCAATACCAACTGCTCGGCCACCACAGAGATGGGGGCACGATTATCATCGTTATCCACTGCTTTAGGTGTCTTTATCTCTCCTTCATTCATCAGGTCTGAATGCTCATCATAACCGCCACTATTATCAGCTAAGTCATCTTTACCCTTATGCGGATGGGTTATATTTTGAGTAGAATTGCCGGTAGCGCTCTCTGTAGGCTTAGTTTTTAGGTGGCTTTGTGAAGGGTTATTTTCTGGATTGGTGACAGTCATAGTTTAAGCAGGCTTATTGAGTATGGGTGAGTGATAAATTAGCAGGTGGTTAATTAGCACATCTCTAATTAGCACGTTACTGATTAGTACCTAGGTAAGTTAGGTTAGGTTAGGACGCACGATTTTAACACACTGTCATTTTTTATGAGGGCCCGGCCTAAGAATAAAAAGGTAGGGTCATTTACCATTCATAAGAAGCGTTTTACGTGGTCACCATATACAGTCAACGGCAAAGTTTATACACTTTATGTAATATCTAAAAACCTAGTCTTTGATTGCCAACTTACTCTTGTTTTCTTTAGTTTTTAATCTTTTATTAGCTCTTTGCCTACTCTTAAAGGAGATTGACATGACTTATACTTTTAATCGCTCTTATCCCTATACCCGCTTACGCCGCCTGCGCTTTAATGACAACGTTCGCGCGATGATTCGCGAGGTTGAGCTGCATCCTAAGCATTTAATCGCACCTGTGTTTGTGATTGAAGGTGACCATCAGCGTGAGGCGGTGGCTAGTATGCCAGGGGTTGAGCGCTTGTCTATCGACTTGCTGATTGACCACGCCAAAGCGCTTATCGCTGAAGGGGTGACCACCATCGATATCTTCCCCGTGATTGACCCCAGTCTCAAAACCGCTGATGGCCGAGCGGCCTATGACCCTGACGGATTGAGCTGCCGAGCGGTTAAAGCGGTCAAAGATGCGGTACCTGAGATGGTGGTCATGACCGATGTGGCGTTAGACCCTTACACCTCTCATGGTCAAGATGGCGTACTTGACGAAACCGGCTACGTGATTAACGATGACACTGTGAATATCTTAGTCGAGCAGTCTTTGGCCCACGCTCGGGCAGGAGCGGACATCATCTCCCCTAGCGATATGATGGATGGCCGCATCCTTGCTATCCGTGAAGCGTTTGAAGAAGAGGGCTTTGTGAATACCAGCATCATGGCTTACTCTGCCAAATATGCTTCGGCTTATTACGGGCCATTTCGGGATGCGGTTGGTAGCGCAGGCAACCTCAAAGGCGGTCATAAAAAGCAATATCAAATGGACTTTGGCAACCGTTCTGAGGCCTTGCATGAGGTCGCCATGGATATCAATGAAGGCGCTGATATGGTAATGATTAAGCCAGGGCAACCTTATCTTGATTTGATCCGTGAGGTCAAAAACACCTTTGGCGTGCCGACGTTTGCCTATCAAGTCTCTGGTGAATACGCGATGCACATGGCCGCCATTCAAAACGGCTGGCTCACTGATGCCGTCATCTTAGAGTCGCTTATTGGCTTTCGCCGAGCGGGCGCTGATGGCGTATTGACTTACTTTGCTCTAGAAGCTGCGCGGCAACTCAATGCTTAGGCTTAAATCTAAACTTAGCTGTTGCCTCAAAAAGTCATTTATTTAAACAAGACGAAAAGCAAGTCTAGTACTAGGCTTGCTTATTGTATGAATTTAAAAAGTTGCAAGCCCCACTTTATTTCGATGATTAATAATAATAGCAACCTAATCGTCTCTATATAATTCTCTCTCACGGCAGCTAATAGCATAATAGTTGCCGCTTGGGGCATTGGGCCGTCTGATATTCAAATCCTTAAGATAATCATTAAAATTAATTGGCTCAATTGAGCATCGATTCTTTTTGGCAAAATCTTTTAATCTATCTAAGCTGCCTTTTTGCCTAATGACGGCCCCTACCCCTGGGCTGACACAACAGCCTATGTAGGCACTCATATATTCTTCTTCAATCACCTTTAAATCATGACCTAATAGCAGCGCTGGTTTATTGAGCAGATAATAATCAGTATAATCAAACCGAAAATTTGGTTTTTTATTAATATAGTTCTGTCTCATATAAGCATGAATAGCTTGGCCTGAGCTGTCATTACGATGAAGATTATTTTCACTGTCCGTAACGACTGACATTGAGGTTAATAAGCCTTGTTCAAGCGTGGTGTTTTGAGCGAGCACAGCACTAGACAATAGCAAGGTTATTAATAAGCTCATCACTCCGTAGACTTTCATCACCCTTCTCCTTTTATTAATTTTTCTATTATTAATAGCTATATATCATTTTATAACGTCATTACTCTAAAGAAATGTTTAACTTTTTGATTTTAAAAATTTATTGCCTATCAGTATAAATGCTTCTTAGATTAAGCAATTTTTGAATCCTATAAACCCCTATAAAGGATACTAGATGCCTGTATCGACCTATCAATGGGATATTCGAGACTTCATTTAGTGAGTTGAGTTATTTTGACGCAGGTATTGAGGGCGCGTCTAATTTTTCCAAATTTTACTTTCATAAACCACTAGCCAGTCTCAGCATAAAAGAAGCGGCCATTCTCACCCCCTTTATCCACAGCCCCCGGTTGATCCACGACCCTCAAGCACTCGAACGGCGTCAGCAGCTTTTGTTACACCGCTATAAGCTGATGAAACGTTAAACCGTAATCTTTAAACATCTGCCGTCCAACAATGAAAAATACTGAAGCATTATGCTGTCAAACCTTCCCTTCACTATCGCTATAGTTAACATTGTCTAGCAGCTATTAAGTGGCTATTGCATGGCTGCCACACTGCTATGCTGATTGACCGAGTTTTTATTTTTTATCTCACCAGCAGCGGTTGTTATTTCACTTTCAACCACTATAATAACCTCTCAGCAAAATCTTTGCTCCTCTCTTAACCCCCCTGATTTGATATATTTTGATAGCCAAAGGATCCCCATGAGCAAGCTAAATCCCAAACAACAAGAGGCCATGACCTACGTAACCGGCCCCCTTCTCGTCTTGGCAGGCGCAGGCTCAGGAAAGACTTCGGTAATTACCCAAAAGATTGCTTATTTGATTGAGCAATGTGACATGCCAGCTGAGCGTATCACTGCGGTTACCTTTACCAATAAAGCCGCGCGTGAGATGAAAGCGCGGGTGAGTAAGCTGCTGCCGAGTGAAAAAACTCGCGGCTTAACCGTCTCAACCTTTCACCAGTTTGGCTTGCAGTTTTTGCGCTATGAGCTACTGCATACCCCCCTCAAAGGCAACTTCTCTATCATGGACGCTGATGATAGCAAGCGCCTGCTGATGGAGCTGATGATGCGTGACAACCTATCTGGCGCTGAAAGCCGCGAGCTGGTCGGCAAAGCCATCAAGTTTATCTCCGATTGGAAAAACGATTTGATTGAGCCAGACAAGGCCATGGAGACCTTAACCGACCCTGAGGACATGATTTTTGCCACTCTATATTCGCTTTATGAGCGTAACTTGCGCGCTTATAATGCGGTCGATTTTGATGACTTGATTGTCCTGCCAGCCAAGATATTGCGGGACAATGTCCAACTGCGGGATAAGTGGCAAAACCGCATCCGCTATTTGCTAGTCGATGAGTATCAAGACACCAACACCGCTCAGTATGAGCTAATCAAGCTGGTGGTTGGGGTGCAAGGCCGCTTTACGGTAGTGGGCGATGACGATCAGTCTATCTATGCTTGGCGCGGCGCCAAACCTGAAAACATGGCCCTGCTTAAAGAAGACTATCCTAAATTGAGGGTCATCAAACTTGAGCAAAACTACCGCTCAACCAGTCGAATCTTGAATGCTGCCAATACAGTCATCCGTAATAACGAGCATTTATTTGAAAAGGCGCTTTGGTCAGATAAAGGTGAAGGGGAGAAAATCCGCATCATCAACTGCCGTAATGATGATGATGAGGCCGAGCGCGTTGCCAAAGAAATCGTCACTCACAAGCTGCGCTATGGCAATGAGTGGCAAGACTATGCGGTACTCTACCGCAGCAACTTTCAAGCACGAATGCTCGAGGCGCAGCTGCGTCAATTGCAGGTGCCGTATAAGCTATCAGGTGGTCAGTCTTTCTTCGCTCGTAGTGAAATCAAAGACATCATGGGCTATCTGCGTCTGATTTTGAACCCTGAAGATGACAGTGCCTTTTTGCGCATCATTAACACGCCCAAGCGCGGCATGGGGCCTGCCACGTTAGAGAAGTTAGGACTATTCGCCCAAGAGCACAATATCTCTTTATTGGCCTCTTGTACTCATGGCGGCCTCAGTCACGTTCTGCCTGGCAAGTCTTATAGCACGCTAAAAGAGTTTGGCGACTTTATTGAACATTATACCCGCGCGCTAGACCAAGAGCCTGACCCTATCCCTATCGTGCGCAAAATGGTCGATGAAACGGGTTATATCGATGTGGTGAGAAGTGAAGCCAAGACCCCACAACAAGAAAAGAACCGTATCGACAATATTGAGATGCTCTATACCAGTATTCAATCGCTAATTAACCGCGCCGAAGACGAAGACGATCGCAATATCGAAGCAGTCATTCGTAAGTTGGTCCTGCTTGATATGCTAGAGCAGCAGCAAGAAGAGGAGAATACCAATAAGGTCAACCTCATGACCTTGCATGCTGCTAAAGGCCTTGAGTTTAATAATGTCTATATCATGGGGCTAGAAGAAGAGCTGCTACCGCATCGCAACTCTATCATGGCCGAGACGGTTGAAGAAGAGCGGCGCTTAATGTATGTGGGCATCACGCGGGCGCGAAAGGAGCTGACGTTGACCTTAGCAGCGCAGCGCCGAAGTGGCGGTCAGATGCGCCCGACCACCCAAAGCCGCTTTTTGGAGGAGCTACCAGAGGACCATTTAGACTGGCCTGCCAAAGCCAAAAAACAACAGGCGCAAAAAGACCCTGCCAAGGTCGCTGATGAGTACCTAGCGAATATTCGGGCGCTTTTAAAGGGCAAATAGATCGCTTTATCTCACTGTCTATCCAGTAGCTTTTGACTAAAGTGCAAAGTGGCTTTAATCAAAAGCTACTGATTTAAAGCTAATGCTAACGACATTTAAAACTAACATTACTCAAAGGCCCCAACTGGCTCTGATTGCATCTCCCTCTTGTCGCCTACTCTTTGCTATCGTCATTTTTACCCTATTCGCCCCTACTAATGGCTCTTTTTTCATTGGATACCTTGCTTGATGACGACTGCTCAAACCACGCCCATGCTGCAACCGTCTTCTCAAGCACTGTATAGTGTTGAAGACAAGCTTATCTACTTGCAGTCTTTGGTAGCTGATGAGGCCACCGATGCTATAGAGGCGTTTTTGGCAGAGCAGTCAGAGTATGAGATTGCCAACCTGCTTGAGTCGTTTCCTAGTGATGATCGCCAATATATTTGGGCGTTGGTCCCTACTGAAATCAAAGGTGAGGTACTCGCTGAGGTCGTGGATGAGATTCGCCAGCCTTTGATGCGCAATATCTCTTCAACTGAGATATCCGTCCTCGCCCAAGACCTTGATGCTCAAGACATCTCTGAAATCCTCGATACTGTCAGCGAACGTGTGCGTAGTAAGGTCATGGCGACCTTAGATGAAGACGTACGACTTCAGGTCAACCAGCTCAATACTTATGAGGACTGGGAAGTAGGCAGTTATATGGATCCTGATATCATTCAAATCCATGACGACATTACCCTACGCGAAGTTCAAAACTGGCTTAGACTGGATGAAGACATCTTAGATGACCAAAGCCAAGAGCTATTGGTAGTGGATAAGAGTCAGCAGCTGTTAGGACTGTTAAGCTTGGTAGATTTGATTAAGCACTCACAAGATACTCTGGTCTCTGAGCTAATCGACCCTGCGGTCACCATCAATGATCGTATGGATATCCAAGACGCTGCCTCGGTATTTCGCTCAGAAGACATCCGCTATGCCCCTATTATCAACAGTCATGGGGAGCTGGTCGGCCAGTTAAATGCTGAGGACATCATGGAAATCATCCAAGATGATGTCGATAGCACCATGAAGCACTTGGCCGGTGTCAGCGATGATGAAGAGCTATTTGCACCGATATTGACCAGTGCCAAGAGCCGAAGCATTTGGCTAGGTATCAATCTTGGGACCGCACTTTTGGCAGCTGCTGTGATTGGTCAGTTTGAAGCGGTCTTAGCTAAAGTTGTGGCCTTAGCCGTACTTATGCCAGTGGTGGCGAGCATGGGGGGCATCGCTGGCAGTCAAACATTGACTGTGGTCATTCGCGGATTGGCCATGGGGCAGATTGGCGGCTCTAACCGCTGGTGGCTGTTTAACAAGGAGCTTTGGGTCGGCGCAATCAATGGTGTGGTCTGGGCAGTTATTATGGCCATCATCGCTCAGTTTTGGTTTCACAACATCAAAATCAGCATGGTGATAGGCTGCGCCATTGCCATCAATATGACCGCAGCCAATACCTCGGGTATTGCCATCCCCTTGATGCTCAAACGAATGAATATCGACCCTGCCCTCTCCGCCTCAGTGATATTGACCACTGTCACTGACATCGTCGGTTTCATGTCATTCTTAGGGCTGGCGAGCCTGCTGATTTTATAAATTATCTTTTTATTTGCTCCAGCTTTATCTTGGTAGTGAATTTACTCCTGTCTTTGATTTTAATTTGAACTGGGAATCACGTTTATGAATGCTGTACAAGTCAAAATCTTAAACCCTAAAATTGGATCGCATCCAGATTTTCCTTTGCCTACTCGCGCCACTGATGGTTCAGCCGGAATTGATTTGCGCGCCTGCCTTAATGCCCCATTAACTATTGAGCCAGGAGAGACGCATCTCGTCGGTACAGGATTGGCTATTTATATCGCTGACCCAAACTTTGCAGGGATAATATTGCCACGGTCAGGGCTGGGTCATAAGCATGGCATCGTCCTTGGCAACTTGGTGGGCCTTATTGATGCCGATTATCAAGGTGAGCTAATGGTTAGTATTTGGAACCGCAGTGACACCCAGTTTGTGTTACAACCTGCTGAGCGCATGGCCCAATATATAGTCGTGCCGGTTGCCCGGCCAAGCTTTGATATCGTTAGTGACTTTAGTGATACTAGTGCTCGCGGTAGCGGCGGTTTTGGTCACTCAGGTCGTCAGTAGCTTTAGTGGAGTGATTAATGCTAGGCAAATAACTGTGTCTTATTAATCAAATGAGATAAATAGTTGCCATCATATCTATTATTCCAACTTAGCAATAATAATAAAATACTGCCAACTATTTGGTAATATACTAGCAACTATAAAGTTATTATTATACTTTAGGATGGAGCAGTATTTTTAACGGTTAGATTTTGTTCGCTTAGGAGGCTATCTTTGAGCAATCACCCTTTTGCCGAGCAGCGCTCTTTGTTTAAGGCTTATGATGTTCGCGGCGATAACGCTTTATTTACCGAAGCGTTCATAAGGGCATTTGCTCAAGCATTTGCGCGCCAGTTAGCAAAGAGCCAAGTGCGGCGTTTGGTCATTGGTTATGATATGCGCCAAGCTAGCCAGACTATCGCTCAACAGTTGGCCTTTGCCATAGCAGACTGCGGTATTGAGGTCATTTGGTTAGGCTTAGTCAGCACGCCGATGATGGCATTTTGGGCGAATGAATACGACGGCCATGGCGTTATCGCGACAGCGAGTCATTCTGAGCGCCACATTTGCGGTATTAAATGGCTGTTGTTTGGCGAGTCTCCAGGCAGTGAAGACATTATCCATCTTTACGATTCATTATTGACCGTACCCCCATCCGCTTCATTAGACCAGCCAGTGACGCAGTTGCCCGTCACTTATCTTGACCAAAAGTCAGTCCATCAGCGCTATTTGATGCAGGCCGTCAAGGCTATTCATGCTATTAAAGACCATGTTGCGTCTACTGTTCCCTGTCGTGGGGTTTTCGCTGATAGTGATAGTGATAAAGCCGATGAGGCTTCGACCCATTCCCCTGCTATGACTTCGCCGACAGTCCTTAATCCTATTAAGCCATTTAAAGTGGTGATTGATTGCTTAAATGGGGCTACTGGCCCTATCGCCCATGCGTTCTTTGCGCAATTTGAGACCCTTTGCCATGAGGTCATTGTCCTCAACGAGGTTCCTGATGGTGACTTTCCTTTTGGCAATCCTGACCCTACTGAGCCGGGACGTTTAGAGTCTCTAAAAGTAGCGGTATTAGCCCATCAAGCGGACATAGGGCTGGGCTTTGATGGAGATGGTGATCGGTTGATGGTGGTGGATAATAGAGGTAAGATTTTAGCCCCTGACCATTTGCTCTACTTGTTGGCTAAAGTCGCTATTGAGGACAGTATCCCTGCTCAAAGCAGAAGCGCTAGTGATAGCAGCACCCGCAGTGGGCGTGCTACTCCTTATAAGAAAGAGGATGGTCAGGCAAATTTTGCTAAAGCCACTTGCCCTCCTACCGTGATTTTTGATGTCAAATGCTCACATCATCTGCCTGCCTTAATTGAGCAAATGGGTGCTCAGCCTTATATGAGTAAGACCGGCAGTAGCATTATGCGAAAGGCGCTTCAGTCAGGGAGCAGTCAGGCGCTATTTGCAGGCGAGCTGTCGGGGCATTTTTTATTTAATGACGGTTACTTTGTGCTGCATGATGACGCAATGTACGCTGCCCTAAGATTGATTTATTGGTTGAGCCGCCGTCCTGACTCCCTCGCTGATATTGTGGCAAAGCTTCCCGCCATGATTAACACCCCTGATGTTTATCTGCCGCTCAAAAGTCATGATTATACCAGTAGCGTTGATGAGCGACCTTTGCTCGCTAAGCTTGCTAAGCTGTGTCAGCGTTTACAGTCTGGCTGCTCAAGTGACAGCAATCCTGCTTTTTTTAGTCAAGGCCGCTTGTTGCCTCTAACAGGTAGTCGCAAATTAGGCCTGCCTGCTAATACACGCCTCACTTGTATCGATGGTATCCGCCTAGACTTTACCAATGGGTTTGGGGTCATTAGACCCTCTAATACCAGTCACTGTCTCACGGTTCGTTTCGCTGGCAATACTTTAGCGGACTTGCGCGCCATTCAGCAGCGCTTTGTAGCGTTATGTGAGTATATTGATACTGATTTAGCGGGTCAGATAGCCAAAATTCGCCCCAGCAGTTAGAATACTGTCAGATGCCAGATAGCCCTCTTTATTATATTAGCCATGTGAGCCTACCTACTATGTCGCTAAACTTTGCCCAAGCCAAGACCACTGCCGAAGTATTGACCACTGCCCTCCCTTATATCCAGCGCTTTGAAGATAAGATTATCGTGGTCAAATACGGCGGCAATGCCATGACCGATCTAGCACTTGAGAGCTCTTTTGCGCGTGACATTGTCCTGCTCAAGACTGTTGGCCTGCATCCTGTGGTGGTGCATGGCGGTGGCCCGCAAGTGGACAATTTACTCAAAGAGCTCGGCCGTAAATCTGAGCGTATCGACGGCATGCGAGTCACTGACAAGGCCACAATGGATGTGGTAGAGATGGTATTAGGCGGTAGCGTTAATAAGTCAATCGTTAGTCTCATTAATAAACATGGTGGCCGCGCTATCGGACTGACAGGTAAAGATGCCAATCTTATCAAAGCCAAAAAGCTTATGATGAGTAAAACCGATGAGTCAGGGCTAACTAGGCAAATTGACTTGGGCTATGTTGGTGATGTGGTCAGTGTCAATAAAGACGTCATCATGATGATTATCCGTTCAAACTTCATCCCTGTTATAGCTCCTATTGGGGTCGATAACGATGGCAATAGCTACAATATCAATGCAGACCTAGTTGCAGGCAAGGTTGCTGAGTTTCTGCAAGCTGAGAAGCTTATGCTATTGACCAATATCAAAGGGGTATTAAACAAGGAAGGGCAAGTCGTCACTGGCCTGACCCCGAAGAAGGTCGATGCAATGATTGAAGACGGTACCATCTCTGGCGGTATGATACCTAAGATTCAGTGTGCGTTAGATGCCGTTCGAGGCGGGGTCAAAAGTGCGGTAATCGTGGATGGCCGCGTCGCTAACGCGACCCTTCTTGAAATCTTTACCAATGAAGGAGTGGGAACGCTCATAAGTCGTGAGGTTGAGACGACTGTGGCCGAATAGTAGCTTTGATGTCATTAATGACATCATTTCAAGGTTAGACCTTATATAAAGCCCAAACCAATCTGATTGGCTTGGGCTTTATAGCGATTTAGACTGTGATACCGTTTGAGTATTTAAAGTGGTTCTTATTTTGATATCCCCTATTTTTAGGCGCTTAGGCTTATACTGCTGCTTATATTAGTGGTTCAGTTAATGCTAAGGATACTCACGACGATGCTATACCAAAGACTGACTCAAACTCCGCCTCATCAAACCCGCACAGCAGCACCTTTTGCTTTTGATACTTCCCCTCTATAATCGGTCGCTTAATCATGCTGGTATTCTCTAGCATTATCTGTATAGCCGCGCTTTCATCTCCCTCAGCCTTTGCTTTTTGTTCATCACTCAATTTTCGCCAAGTCGTACCACGTTTATTTAGGACCTTGTCTAATCCCAAGCTATCGACCCAGCGCTGAACGCTCTCTTTATCGATACCTTGCTTTTTGTAGTCATGAAACTCATAACTGACCCCAATCTCGTCGAGTTTGCCAAAAGCTTTTTTCATGGTGCTACAAGACTTGATACCATAAAGGGTTATAGTGGTAAGTTGAGACATCTGTAAAACTCCTAATTTTAGGTTGTTAAAGAATCTAACTCAAAAATCCAGTGAAAATTAACCCCTGTAAGCGGACTTTCCTGATTTTGCCCCATCGCAATTTATCGCAATTTACGCTATCCTAGCATATCCAAATTATTTGTCATTTTTCACCTATCTTAACCTTTTACTCTTCTTAAATTTTGAACTTTGAGCCAATTATGAGCAACACCATCTCTACCAATAGTCCTGTAACCTCAACCAGCCCGAATCAATACAACCCACAAGCGATTGAAGCCCATCAGCAGGCCAAGTGGCAAGCGGACAAGCGCTTTGAGGTCAGTAATGATAAGTCTGACAAGCCGACCCGCTATATGCTATCGATGTTCCCTTATCCTAGTGGCAAGCTGCACATGGGGCACGTTCGTAACTACACCATCTCTGACGTACTCAGCCGCTACTACCGCCTCAAAGGCTATGAAGTCATGCAGCCTATGGGTTGGGATGCCTTTGGCCTTCCTGCGGAAAATGCCGCCATTGCCAACCAAACTCCGCCTGCCCAGTGGACCTTTGCCAATATTGATAACATGCGCGCTCAGCTTAAGCTGCTCGGACTCTCTATTGACTGGTCACGCGAGTTTGCCACTTGTAGCCCTGAGTACTACCGCTGGGAGCAGTGGTTATTCTTGCAGCTGTACAAAAAAGGCTTGGTGTACAAAAAACTGGCCACAGTCAATTGGGACCCCGTCGATAATACTGTACTAGCCAATGAGCAAGTGGTCGATGGCAAAGGCTGGCGAAGCGGCGCGCCGGTTGAAAAGCGCGACATCCCTATGTACTACTTTAAGATTACCAATTACGCCGATGAGCTGCTCAATGACCTAGACCAGTTAGAGGGCAAATGGTCTCCTGAAGTCATCACCATGCAGCGCAACTGGATAGGCCGTAGTGAAGGGATGGAAGTCCACTTTCCTTATGACTTAGAAGGTGAGACCAACACTTTAGATGTGTTTACCACTCGCCCCGACACCTTAATGGGGGTCACTTATGTCGCCGTTGCAGCCGAGCATCCGTTGGCGCAATATGCTGCTGAGCGCAATGAGGCGATTGCAGACTTCTGTATCGCCTGCAAAAAAGGCTCGGTGGCAGAAGCTGATTTGGCTAAAGCCGAAAAAGTGGGTATGGACACGGGTCTGACCGTGACCCACCCCTTAACTGGCGAGACTATCCCTGTTTGGGTCGCTAACTATGTGTTGATGAGCTATGGTTCAGGGGCAGTGATGGCCGTGCCTGCTCATGATGAGCGTGATTTTGAGTTTGCTACCAAATACCATTTGCCTATTAAGCAAGTTATCGACATTCCAGAAGGCTATTTTGAGACGGATGCTGCAAAAGACTCAGATGTTAATAATCTTGATACTAAAACTTCTGGCGCTTATACCGAGC
>JAUNVX010000006.1:34877-40166 GCA_030540615.1 Psychrobacter sp.
AAAGACTCAGATGTTAATAATCTTGATACTAAAACTTCTGGCGCTTATACCGAGCGCAATACCCTAGTCAACTCAGGCGAGTTTGATGGGTTAGACTTTGAGGGAGCGTTTAAGGCTATGCTGGCCAAGCTTGAACCTAAAGGTTTGGGCACCAAAAAGATTCAGTTCCGCCTTCGTGATTGGGGCGTCTCTCGCCAGCGCTATTGGGGCTGCCCTATCCCAATGGTCAATTGTGAGCACTGCGGCACTGTGCCCGTGGATGAGGCTGACTTGCCAGTGGTACTCCCCACTGACGTGGTCCCTGATGGCCGTGGCAATCCGCTCAAAAATATCCGCGACTTTGTCGATACCACTTGTCCCAAATGTGGCAGCCCTGCTGAGCGCGAGACGGATACCTTTGATACCTTTGTAGAGTCTAGCTGGTATTATGCTCGCTTTGCTAGCCCGCAAGATGACGACAATATGGTCAATAAAGCAGCAGCTAATAAATGGCTGCCCGTAGACCAATATGTGGGCGGGGTTGAGCACGCGGTCATGCACCTACTTTATGCTCGCTTCTTTCATAAGCTCATGCGCGATGAGGGCCTAGTCTCAGGGGATGAGCCTTTTGCCAATTTGATGACCCAAGGTATGGTCCTCGCGGGCACCTACCTTCGTACCAATGACGATGGTAGCACCAGTTATTACTTCCCGCATGAGGTCGATATTGAATTTGACGAGCGTGCCCAACCTATCAAAGCGACTTTAAAGGCCGATGGTCAACCCGTTACTATCGGCAAAATTGAAAAAATGTCTAAGTCCAAAAACAACGGTGTTGACCCGCAGACCACCATTGACCAGTATGGCGCTGATACCGTTCGCTTATATACTCTGTTTACTGCCCCAGCTGAACAGACGTTAGAGTGGTCAGATGACGCGCTCAAAGGTCCGTTCAACTTCCTCAAAAAAGTCTGGCGCATGACCTCTGATTTGACTCAAGCGCTTAACGAGCAAGGGCTTAAAGCTTGCGATTTGATGACCAAGCTGCCCTCAAACGAGCTCAGCAAAGCGGCCAAGACCTTACGCCGCAAGACTCATGAGACCATTGCCAAGATTGACCATGACTTGGGCGAGCGCTTGGCGCTGAATACCCCAGTCTCAAGCCTTATGGAGCTAAGCAATGAGCTTGGCAGCTATATCAGCAGTTTGGATAGCCAGCCTGAGTCAGAGTCAACCTTGGCTCTAGCGGTTCAAAGTGAAGCTTTGGTCAACCTGCTTATTATGTTATCGGCTTACGCGCCGCACATTGCTGAGCATTTATTAGAGCAGCTAGGCTATGATACCGCTACCTTGAGCTATCCAGTGATTGATGAGCCAGCTCTTGTTCAAGACAGTGTCACCATGGTGGTTCAAGTCAATGGCAAGGTGCGTGGCAAGATGGAAGTGGCTGCTGATGCAAGTGTGGATGAGATTAAAGCGCAGGCCAAGCAGATTGACAGTGTGCAAAAGTTCCTCACAGGCGAGATTAAAAAAGAAATCGTCGTTCCTAATAAGCTGGTCAACATTGTGGTGGTGGGATAATGCAAAAACGTGCTCGTTTGATGCTGCTGACTGCGTTCATCAGTGCTCCCTTATTCTCAGGGGTGCTGACAGGTTGCGGCTTTCAACTGCGTGGCTATGAGTCACCCATGCAGTTCACCAATAGCAGTACGCTGCTGATGATTGATGATGACCGTACTACGTTCTTAATCAAGCGTCCCTTAATCGACCGCCTAGAAGCTATTGGGGTCAAGGTAGTCGACGGCCTGACGATGATAGAGCAAGGACAAAAGGAGTTGCTCAGCAGTGGTCAGTTTAACTCGGCGATTAAGGTCAGCAATGTGCGCTTCAAAAAGTATGAGCTGGTTGGCGTCCTCACTGAAGTGCGCCAAGTTATTAGCGCAGATGTCACCTATCAGGTTCGCCAAAATGACCAAATTACTCAGGTGACCAACCCCATTCAGGTTGAGCGCAGCTACCAGTACAATGCGGCGAGTGTCAGTACCGAAGACCAACAAGGTGACCAAATCAAAGACTGGCTCTATCAAAATCTAGCTCGCCGTATCACCGATCAATATGTGGCGCTAAATCTGCCCAAAGTGACACCAGATGGCAAGCCGACCAGTGCTTTGATTCCGACTTCATCCTCCCAAGTGACCAACTAAACTCATGCAAGACACCTTTGTCAATGCTTATCCTCGGCTGCAAAAAAGTTTGCAGAATGAGCTGACAATCAGCCAGCAAAATGAGTCTCAATCTGCAGCTAATTCTTCTATGTCGGTTGCAGGATTATGGCTCGCCCATGGTGATGAGCCGCTACTATCGCAGTGGTTACTTGATGCCTTAAGGGGCCATTGGCAGCAGCAGCGCTATGCGATCAGCCGGGTAGAGTTAGCATCAGCCAAGACTTGGCAAGAGGCGCTAGCCGAGCTTGGCAGTCTATCGCTGTTTGATGAGGCAACAGCCGTGGTGGTCACGGGCAATCACAAGCCAGATAAAGCCATCACTGCTGAGCTTGAACAATTCGCTCAAGAAGCTCAAGCTGGTGGCAATAGCAGTAGCCTACTTTGGCTGACAGGCAAGCTTGATAAACGCGCCCAAAAGGCCAAATGGTTTACCCCTTTTGCTACTTTAGGCCATGCCATCGACTGCAATCTGTATCAAGAACAGCAGCGTCAGCAGATTCTACAAGTTCAAGCTCAGCAGTTTGGCCTACAGTTATCTAGTGAGGCTTGGCAGCTATTGATGTCGCACACTGAGCACAATCTGCTTAGTGCCTATCAGACCCTTTGGCGCTTGTCTTATCTGTTTGCACCCAAGCTCGTGGCATCTGGGGCTATCACACTTAATGCAGATGACTTGCAAGCAGCGCTGGTGAGTAATGCTCATTTTAGTGTCTTTGACTTATCTGATGCCATGCTCGCGGGCAACAGCGCCCAAGTGGTCAAAATCATTGACCAGCTCAAAGCCACTGACGAGCCTACCCCGCTTGTGCTTTGGACTCTATCTAAAGACATGCGGTTGGTCGCGCAATTAATGGATGGTCAAGACCCCAATAGTATTGGTGTTTGGAGCAGCAAACAGTCGCTGTATCAGTCGGCCTGTCGTCGTCAGAGTCCTGCTGATGTCGCGAAGTGGCCTGACTTATTGTTTCGCTGTGACCAAGCCATCAAAGGGTTGATTCGCCAGCCTGCTTGGGAGCTATTGCTACAAGCGGCTTTATTATTATCGGGTCAGCGCTTGTTTGCAGTTGGCTAGCCATTTACTGGTCAACCCGTCCAATTCATTCGTCAAATTCATTATTCCTCAAGCATTTGTATAAGAGTAGCTCATTAAAATCACTTCGAGTTGCTCCTTTTTTCTCCTACCCCAATCATCATTCAATGCGCTAATAAGCTCCACTTGCTTTTTAAATACTATTATTCTTAACTCTTGATGACTGACTCTATGGGATAATCCAAAGTGTCTAGAAAGACTAGAAGTTATGGCCTCAAAGAACAAATATAAGAAATCATCTATAGATTCCAAGGACGCTCTTCAAAGCTTCTGACCCCTTTCACGAATAATAAAATGATAGCGCCCATCTTTTATTTCAAGATAAGGCTCTGCGAAATCTGAAGGTTTATCTCGCAGCATAACGTCAGTTGGGCTTAAGTCAATTTTTTTGCATAATTATCAATCATGCCCTGAATTTGCTGCTGGTTTAATAGTCTATTATTCATTGATGATGATTGCCCATATTGTCTAAGACAGTCCGGTTAATTCAACCTTAACCTTTCGCAAACTAATTACCATTCCCTTTTTGAGCCCAAGCCATTACTATATTTAACATTTGAGTTATCAGTTACCGGATTGTCATTATGCGCAAACCTAGCCAAAAGAGTGTTATCAAATGGGGCCTTATTGCCTTAGTAATCGCCGCATTGGGCGTGTTAGCTTATAATAAATTAAAGCCCAAAGAAGAAGCCCCCAACTACATCACGGCCACCGCTGAACTAGGCGATATCGAAAATAATGTCATGGCCTCAGGCAAGGTAAAGGCGCTTAATACCGTCGATGTTGGTGCTCAGGTATCTGGTGAAGTCAAAAAACTCTATGTCAAAGTGGGGGATGAAGTCAAAAAGGGCGACCTGATTGCCCAGATTGACCAAATTACCCAAAAAAACAGCCTCTCAAACCAGCAAGCCACCCTTGAGCAAAGCCGGGCTGGGCTTCAAAGTGCTCAAGCAGAGCTAGGCAGTCGTCAAGCCAGCCTTAATAGTGCCCTTGCTGCATTAGCGCAAAAGCAAATCGCCCTAAAACAAGCGCAGACTGACTTTAATCGCTTGGCCCCACTACTGTCTATCAATGCTATCTCAAAACAAGAATATGACTCAGCAGCAGTTAAGGTAGACAGCGCCCGTGCCGATGTGATCTCAGCCGAAGCGGCTATCGACAATGCCAAAGCCGCTATCACTAGTGCTGAGTCTAGTATCGCAAGCAACCAAGCCGCCTTACAAAAGTCGCAAACTGACCTTAACACGGCCAACGAAAACCTTGGTTATACGACTATCCGCGCGCCTATTGATGGCACAGTAGTCTCGGTCACGACTGAACAAGGGGCCACTGTGAATGCCATGCAATCAGCGCCCACAATCGTCACCCTCGCGGACTTATCAACCGTTCGCATTAACGCACAGATATCCGAAGCAGATGTCATCAACATTAAGGCAGGCATGCCTGTCTACTTTAATACTATTGGCAACCCTGACCAAAAGTATGATTCGGTATTGACTGCCATCGAGCCTGCCCCTGAGAACATCAGCACCACCAGCTCAACAGACTCAGCCATTTATTATGTCGGCTATATTGAAGTGCCCAATCCTGAAAAACGCTTTCGTATTGACATGACCGCGCAGGTCTTTATCGTCATTAATCAAGCTAAAAACGCTATATTGGTGCCTTCAGCAGCCATTCAAGCCTCGCCCAGTAAGGACAAGTCAGCCAATAAAGGTAAAGGCAGCTCAGATAAAGACAGTTCGGCTAAAGCTAGTACTAATGCAAAATCAGCCCACTTATCCAAATCTGACCAAGGCAATAAAGCCGCTAGCGCTAGTGGTTCTAATGACGCTACCAAAACCCGTTATGTCCGTGTACTCAATGCCGATGGCAGCGTAGAAGACAGACAAGTCAAGGTGGGTATCGACAACCGAGTCAATGCACAGATACTTTCTGGGCTAAAAGAAGGTGAGACGGTAATCATTGGGGAGGAGACTGCCAATAGCAAAGGTG
>JAUNVX010000172.1 GCA_030540615.1 Psychrobacter sp.
AATTGGCTAGCCAATAGTGATGCCGACAGCCTAGCGGCCAATTGGGAAGCGGATAAGCCTAAGCTCAATGTAATTACGGGGATAGGTGCTACTGTTTCTGCTGAAGCTGCTGCTCCTATCGATTTAACCCCAACCAACACGCCACCTGCCAATCCAGCAGTGCCACCTGTCGCTATTGAACCTACACGCGCTGCTACTCAGTCTCATCAACCTGAGCCAATCCATAATGAGGTGGCAGCGACTAAGCCGACCATCAGCTTTGCAGTACCTGAGGGAGACAGCAGCAATCATATCGAAGATATGGTGCCTGATGAGGATTTTGGGGTAGAGGATATCGTTTCGCTACCGCCCATTGAGGACGATGCCGCCTATGCCAGCAACTCTCGGGCGATGCAGACAGCCAAGTACCGAGCTAGTTTGACCCCCCTTCCTGAGCTGTCTATTTTGGATAAGCCTGACCCTGATCGTACGCCCAGCTATACGGTGGCGGAGCTTGAGCAGCTCTCTGAGCTGTTAGAGATTAAGCTGCAAGAGTTCAACGTCAAAGCGGATGTGGTCAATGCCATACCAGGCCCTGTGGTAACGAGATTTGAGGTGGCATTAGCGCCGGGGATTAAAGCCAGCAAGGTCACGGGAATCTCACGCGATTTGGCGCGCTCACTGTCGATGGCCTCTCTTCGAGTGGTTGAGGTTATCCCCGGCAAGCCGTATATCGGCATCGAAGTGCCTAATAAGAAGCGAGAGATGGTGCGTCTTATTGAGTTACTCACTACCGAAAAGTACCAAGACCCCAAAGCGCAAATCAGTATGGCGATGGGCAAAGACATCGGTGGCAATCCAATCATCACCGATCTCGCGCGTGCGCCGCACATGCTAGTCGCTGGTACTACGGGGTCGGGTAAGTCGGTGTTGGTTAACTCGATGCTGCTCTCGATGCTGCTGAAATATAAACCTGATGAGTTACGCTTAATCTTAATTGATCCTAAGCAGTTAGAGCTTGCCAACTATAATGATATTCCGCATTTATTGACGCCAGTGGTCACGGATATGAACGAAGCCGCCAGTAGCCTATCTTGGTGCGTGGCAGAGATGGAGCGCCGCTATCAGTTGATGAGCTTATTAAAAGTGCGTAAATTGGGCGAATTTAATAAAAAAATCATCGCGGCCGAAAAAGCAGGCAACCCCATCATTGACCCACTTTGGCGGCCTAATGACAGCGTCAGTATCAGTCAAGCGCCTAAGCTTAAGACCCTACCGATGATTGTCATCGTCGCGGATGAGTTTGCTGATATGATTATGCAGGTCGGCAAGCAAGCCGAAGAGCTCATCACTCGTTTGGCGCAAAAGTCGCGAGCGGCGGGTATTCATCTTATGTTAGCCACTCAGCGGCCTTCAGTCGATGTCATCACCGGTCTTATCAAGGCCAACATTCCAGTTCGAGCAGCGCTTCGGGTCAACTCAAAGGTCGACTCACGCACTATTTTGGATGCGGGCGGGGCAGAGGATATGCTTGGTAACGGCGATATGCTGTTCCTTGGGCCGGGTCAGATTGAGCCGGACCGCGTCCATGGCGCTTATGTCAGTGATGAAGAGGTCAACCGTGTTTGTGATGCTTGGCGAGAACGCGGCGCGCCAGATTATATCGACAATATGGCGAGTAACTTTGAGCTATCAAGCCCTAGCGATAGCAGCGGCAATAGCTCAGGCGAAGATGACAATCTGTATGACGAAGCCGTGGCCTTTGTGATGGAGACGCGCAAAGTCTCGGCGTCGAGCATTCAGCGCAAGTTTAGTATTGGCTATAACCGCGCCGCGCGAATCGTTGACTCAATGGAGGAGGCCGGACTGGTCAGCTCGATGGGTAAGAGTGGTAAGCGTGAGCTATTGATGTAGCATTTAACTCGATACTTCAATATCAAAAAGCCCTTTATCAGATGATAGAGGGCTTTCTTTTGGCGTTTAGATAAAAGGTTCTAAATGGTATTGAGGCTAATCCACAGGCTTTAAAAAATTGTCAATCAATTGTAGGGTTCGTACTCAGCTATTTGATAAAATTTTTAGTCTTCTGAACAGATTTCCCATTGCGATTTTTTACTTAAGTAACACCTTAATACTTTATGTTTTTTAGCATAAGATTCGCTGACGACTTTTTTACTTTTATAGTCTCTATATCGAAAAACTGCCGGTTCGTCATTCAATGTAAACTTAGCATCACGCCATGGATCTTTAGCCTCAGAAAGGCCAATATCGTAATAGGTTGTCATGACACCAAAACCTGGCAGAGTATAAGTAGTCTGCTCAAATCCATAAGTTCTGCCTGAAGATCCTGCGTATGTGTCAGAAGCACAGTTAAGTGTTTTTAGTAGTTTACCTTGGTGATAAACATGGCAGGTAGTGTTTCCCGAGGTTTGAAATCCCATGCTGAAACTTGCTGAAGAAATTAATAAACTACTAACCAGCAATAAAATTTTTCTCATACCTTCACATCCTGTCATTATTGGTATTAAAGCCATCCTAAATTCCATGTAAATATTTTATAAAGAATATTTAGCTTTCAATCTAGCATATTATTACTAGAAATAATCGATTAATTTCTTAGGTTTACGCAAAATATGAAGACTCTATCCAATGACTGTTTTTTAGAGTTAAAACGCCATTACAGTAAGCTCATTAGCATCTCTGTCATTATCCAACCTAGACCTCTTAGCTTTATTGATTATAAGAACTTAGAGTGTAAAAACTATTGGAACAATATGTGTGGTAAAGGAGTGACGATTTCTTTGAAGTTTAGTTCTCTATTTTTGAGCCAAAAGTCCAATTCACTAACGCCAAAGTAGTGGCCTTGGGGTGTGGCCTAACCCTCAAGCTCCCACCAGTCCTCATTAGGCAAGTTATCCAAGTCAAATATGGCCCCGACTCGCGGCGTCGCCAATTTCACTGGCTGTCCTTGGCCCAATTGAGCATTACCCTTGATGACCGCTTGTTTTAAGCGGCGAACAGGCTCGCGCCAATGATGGGTGGACAAATCAAACTTGCCCCAATGAATCGGTAACACCACTTTCGCTCGCACGTCAAAGCCTGCTTGTGCCGACTCCTCAGGGAGCATATGAACATCGCGCCAGCGCACGTTATAAGCGCCGTCCTCCATAAAGGCGATGTCAAACGGCCCGTAGCGCTCGCCAATGTTAGCAAACTCACTTGAGTAGCCACCGTCACCGCTGAAATAGACTTTGAGCTTGGGCGAGTGTACGACCCAGCTGCCCCAAAGGGTGGTGCGATGACCTTTAATACGGCGACCACTAAAGTGCCGCGTTGGGGTAAAGACTAGGCGTAGCTCCTCTGCTGATAGTGTTGCTTGATTTTTTACAACTGCGGTTTTTTCAACGGCCGATGTCTCAACTTGGGCTTTCTCAACTTGAGCTTTGCTGACCACGGCCTCTTCGTACCAATCAAACTCGGTGATTTTATCCTCGCTTACGCCCCAACGCACGAGATGCGCCTTAACCCCTAACGGCGCGAAGAAATGGCCTGCTTTCTTTTGTTTGACCAACTGTTTGATGGCTTTATGATCTAGGTGGTCATAATGATCGTGGGAAATCAGCACCACGTCAACAAATGGCAAATCAGCAACACTCGGCATATGAGTCATAGCAAAGGGCTTGCCGCTGATGGGCACGGGGGAGGCGCGGTGAAAGACGGGATCGGTGATAATGGTCTGGCCTGCTACCTTAAACAGTACGGTAGAGTGGCCAAGCCAAACGAACTCGCCTTCTTTAAGGGTGGTAGTCAGTGCTGCGGGGTCATCAATGAGGATAACCTGGTGACTGGTGATAGGCTTGATAGGGTTTTTGCCTTTGGGCGGGAACAAAAACTGCCACAGCAGGTGACCTTCTTCTTCATCTACTCCGTCGGTGATATCACTGATATCGAGAGTGCTGGCATGGGTGGGCACGAGATTGACGAAGGTCTTGCCATTAAAATGCTTAGATGCCTTGATACGGGTCAAGGTCTCAGCGTCTGGATAACCCCCAAAGGTGGGGGCAAGTCGCAAGAATAGTAGCGTGCCCAGAGCGATGGTAACCACCAAAGCCACCAGTATGATAAGTAGCCATTTTAGGATTATGAGTAGCAGGTAGAGCATCTAAGTGTCCTATGCAATCTAAAAAAAGCGGGTCAATAGCGCCAAACAGACCAGCCAACTATATACGTCAAAGCTATGAGTCAAACTTATGAGCCAAGTCCCTCGCTAAGTCATATAGTAAAGCAGCTTATAATGAATTCTGTATGACTTTGATGGTTTTAAGTCATACAAAGGCATTAATGACTGCCCAATATGCGGTTGGTATCTGTTGCCGCGTTGGTTATCGCGTTATACTCAAATGAGAGTTTATCTAGCTTTAAGCGGCGTCCAGCAGACCTTAAACAGTCCTAAGACGCTCCTAAGCCGCACCCAAGGAAGGTCACTATGTCCAAGTCACCATTTAAAGAATATCGCCGTTATGATGCTATTGGTCTCGCCGAGCTAATCCGTAATAAAGAAGTCAGTGCCAAAGAGGCGCTTGATGCCGCTATCTATGAAGCCAATAAACTAAACCCCAAACTTAACGCCATTATCCACCGTTTTGATGAGCGTGCTTATCAGGCTATTGAAGCAGGCTTGCCAGATGGGGCGTTCACTGGCGTGCCATATTTGCTCAAAGACTTGTCATTTTATTTCAAAGACGAGCCTATTAGGATGGGCAGCCGCAGCGTTCACATTGTGCCGCCTAGGGACAGTGAGATTGTCGCTCGTATGCGCGCCTCGGGCGTCAACACTTTTGGTAAGACCAATACCCCAGAGTTTGGACTGATTATCACTACTGAGCCCAAGTCATCAGGGGCAGCGCACAACCCTTTTAAAAAGGGCTATAGCACGGGCGGCTCTTCAGGGGGTAGCGCGGCCGCTGTGTCCGCCGGTATCGTACCGATGGCAGGAGCGGGCGATGGTGGTGGCTCGATTCGCTTCCCTGCGGCATGGTGTGGTGTGTTTGGATTCAAACCCAGCCGTGGTCGAAATCCTTTAGGGCCTGTGTACGGTGAGGGCTGGGAGGGCGCAATTGCCGATCACGTTATCACTCGTAGCGTGCGAGATAGTGCAGCGATGCTCGATGCGACTGCTGGCATAGAGATTGGCGCCCCTTATGTTATCGCTCCGCCCAAAGGTACGTTTTTGGCAGCGGCGGGCCGTGCCCCTAAGCCATTGAAGATTGCCCTTATGGGTGAGCCAGCTATTCCCAATACTAAGGTCGATCCAGAGGTACTAGCCGTGCTTGAGCGCACCGCAAAGCAGCTAGAGACCATGGGGCATACCGTGGACTATGCCGCTCCTGTACTCGACACCAGTGAATTATGGCGAGACTTTTTGGTCATAGTTGCGGCTCATACTGCCTTTACCGTTTATGATATTGCTCGGCGCTTTGGCAAAGCCCAAGTGGCTAAGA
>JAUNVX010000173.1 GCA_030540615.1 Psychrobacter sp.
TAAAAGTAGACGCACAATCTGTTACGGTACGCCGAGACCCTAATGACTTTTATACGTTAGGCGATAAAGTGACGCAAGCCATTACCGATTACGATGTCATTTTAATGCGTAAAGACCCGCCGTTTGACATGCGCTTTATTTATGCCACTTACCTGCTTGATCATGCCAAAGCGGCAGGCATACTCGTCGTCAATGACCCAAGCAGCATTCGAGATTGCAACGAAAAGCTCTTTGCCACTTGGTTTAGTGACTTGATGAGTCCGACCATTGTTACCAGTAAGCAAGCGCATATCCGCCAGTTTATTAGCGAGCAAAAAGACGTTATCGTTAAGCCATTAGATGGTATGGGTGGGACGGGTATCTTTCGTTTGACAGAAGGCAGCCCCAATATTGGCGCGACGCTTGAGATGCTCACTGAGCTTGAGACATTACCTATTATGGCGCAGCGCTATTTGCCTGAGATTAGTGAGGGCGACAAGCGTGTGTTGATTGTAGATGGTCAAGTGATTGATTACTGCTTGGCCCGTATTCCCAGTCAAGGTGAGACACGGGGTAATCTGGCGGCGGGTGGCCGCGGTGTTGCCATGGCGCTCAGTGAGGCAGAGCGCGCAGTGGCGCTGAAAGTAGCGCCCATTGTCAAAGAAAAGGGTTTGATGTTCGTAGGCTTAGACTTGATTGGGGCGCGAATTACCGAAATTAACGTCACCAGTCCGACCTGCGTGCGCGAGATTAATGATCAATGTGGGACTGATATTGCCACCGACTTGATGATAGCCATAGAAGCCAAGCGATATTCTATTTAATGACTGGTTAGCTAATAATGCCGTAAATTAATAAATCTAAGCTATTAAAAATCAATAGCTTAGCTATCCATAATTTGAGAGAAAATACCCATCATCAAGTTATCAGTGCAATAAATAAGCAATGTGCGAATAAATTTTTTATACGCTTTAGTAGGGTTAGGGGCTTGAATTTTTTTGAAATTATTGTAGTATCGATTGTACAGCTTCTGCTTTTTATGTTCAAAAAAGAAGCGGCTTGGCTCGATAGATTTGCTAGAATCTAATGAAGTTGGTAATAGTTAAGGTAATCCGTAGGCCTTAATATGAGACTACTTTTATAGAAATCCCCCTTCTAGTTTAAGTAATGAATGGTTATTATCAGTGTTGATGTTCAACCTGACCTTTTAATTAAATACAAGGATGTATTATGAAAATTTTTGCCAAATCACTATTATTAACGGTTGGCTTGACAGTTGGTATGTTTGCTAGTGCGGCTGATCAGCTTCACAATACTAAATGGACCACCTACAACGATAAAAACCAACCTGATGGGGTTTTGCAATTTACCGACAATAATGGCGTATTATCTGCCAAAATTGTTGAGGTATTAGACCCTCGTTCTGCTGGCAAAAAAGTCTGCGATACTTGTAAAGGTAAATTTCATAATAAACCATTGACTGGCGCCACCGTGCTTTGGAATCTTAAAGCTGACCCTAGTAATCCTAACAAGTATATCAGTGGTTCTGGCATCGAGCCTGAGACAGGTATGACCTTCTCTGGTAAAGCTGAATTAGAGGGCAACACGCTTAAGCTTCGTGGTTATAAAGGTATTGCCTTATTGGGTAAAACTCGTATCTTAAAACGCAGATAGTTATACGCAATATTAAGCTTTAATATAAACAATTTCTGAAAACCAAGTCGCCTATTACGACTTGGTTTTTTGCGTTTATTAGTAAGGATGAAGGGTCTGTTTAACTGTGGAAAAGGTTTTACTTCTGTCTCAAGTTTGAGGCTAAGGTTAATCCGATAATTCGACAAGTTAATTAACACCTAAAAGGGCATGTTTAATCTTTTAGTATGCTCTACTAAAGGATATCTGCTGTTATCTAGCGCTATCAATAGTAAAGCTGGTATCTTGCGTCGCTTAGCCCCTTAAATTATGCTATGATTTTGCCACTTCTTGGCTATCGTTTTGCCACCATTTTTAGAGTTAGGAGAGTTTCCTTTGCCCGCCTCAGCCACTGATTCTCAACCGCTAGGTAAGCCCGTAGCCAATTCCCCCACTATATTAGTCATGGCAGCGGGAACCGGAGGTCATGTGTTCCCTGCTTTAGCAGTGGCTCAAGAGCTGGTGAGCCGAGGGGCAGTTATCCATTGGCTAGGAACGCCTAATGGTATGGAAAATGGTTTGGTAGCGCCTACTGGTTTTGCTTTTCATGCCATTAATATGCAAGGCCTAAGGGGTAAGGGAGTAAGGCGCTTATTAACCTTGCCTACTACGCTTGCCTCCGCGACTTTAGCGGCGATTAAAGTCATTAAAAGCAATCATATCGACATGGTGATTGGTTTTGGCGGCTACGTGAGTGCGCCAGGCGGGCTTGCAGCCAAAATGACGGGGACTCCGTTAATAATTCATGAGCAGAATGCTATTGCAGGTATGAGTAATCGTTACTTGGCGAAGATGGCGACCAAGATTTTGCAAGCTTTTGAAAATACTTTTGGTGATAGCCAAACCAACCCTAAGCTTGAAACGGTTGGCAACCCCGTGCGAAATACCATCTCAGGGGTAGCTCCGCCAGATCAGCGCTATGATTTATCCAGCAAAGAGCCGCTAAAATTACTCGTAGTGGGTGGTTCATTGGGCGCTCAAGCTTTGAATGATACTGTACCACAGGCATTGGCTTTATTAACAACACCGTGGCAAGTGCGTCATCAATGTGGTCGTAACAATGATGCGGCAACGATGGCCGCTTACGCCGCTGTAGACCCCCATCAGCATCAAGTCAATGTAATGCCTTTTATCGAAGATATGGCAGATGCCTATAATTGGGCAGATATTATCGTTTGCCGAGCCGGGGCGTTAACCGTCACTGAAATTGAAAATGTTGGGGTAGCGGCTATCTTTGTGCCTCTGCCGCACGCCGTTGATGATCATCAGACAGCCAATGCAAAAACCTTGACAGACATTGGTGCGGCAACCTTAATGCCTCAAAGTCAGATGACTGCGCAGCGATTGGCAGAGCTTTTGTCTTCGCTTGACCGCGCCAGTTGCCTTAGTATGGCCCAAATCGGCTATCAACATGCGCATCGAGGGGCGACAAAACAAGTGGCAGATATTATCTGGCAGCAACTTGCTAAGTAGTTTGGTTTTTGCATTTTAAATACTGTTTTTGATTGATGCTGCTCAGTCTAAAGCACTAATTTAGTTTATTCTTCTTCCCTTTTTACCTATTTGAGAGACCCCTCATGGCCTTTGTTCCTTCAAGCGATAATGACAACGATGCAAATTCTCCAGTTAACGCCTCTATGAACACAGGGTTGGATAGCTCTCAGGTTGCGGCTAAAGCTTTGCCCAAACGTCTGATTGAAATCCCTGAGATGCGCCGAATCCAGAATATTCATTTTGTGGGTATAGGGGGCTCAGGCATGTGTGGCATCGCTGAGGTCATGCACAACCAAGGCTATCAAATTAGTGGCTCGGACATAAAAGAGAGCCTGGTTACTGAGCGGCTACGAGAGGCGGGAATCGAAGTTTTCATTGGCCATGACTCGCAAAATATATCCAAAACTGATGTTGTGGTGGTGTCATCAGCCATTGATCGTAATAACCCAGAGATTCAAGCCGCGCTCAAGGCTCGACTGCCCGTGGTTCGCCGTGCAGATATGCTGGGTGAGCTAATGAGATATCGGCATAGTATCGCTGTAGCGGGCGCTCATGGTAAGACCACAACCACCAGTTTACTGACCACCATGCTAGATGAAGCCGGTCTTGACCCCACCTATGTCATTGGCGGTAAGCTGAATGCTACAGGAAAGAACGCCTCATTAGGTCAAAGTCGTTATCTGGTGGCCGAAGCGGACGAATCAGACGCTTCGTTTTTATCGCTGCACCCGATGGCGGCTATTGTTACCAATATCGATCAAGATCATATGGAAACTTATGAAAATAGTTTTGATAAGCTTAAGGCTGCTTATATACAATTTTTACAAAACATGCCGTTTTATGGCTTGGCAGTAGTCTGTGGCGATGATGCTGAGCTGTATGCTATGATTGATGATATTGGTCGACCTGTGTTGACTTTTGGCCTAGGGTCACATAATGATGTGCAAGCAGTCGATGTCGTCAGTGAAGGCACTAAGACCCATTTTACTGTGTTGCGAAAGGACCACGAACCGCTAGCATTAACCTTGAACATTCCGGGTATTCATAATGTGTTAAATGCTTTAGCAGCAATCACCATGGCTACTGATGAGGGCGTGGATGATGAGGCAATCAAACGCGCTTTACACAAGTTCGCGGGTGTCGGTCGCCGTTTTGAGCAGCAAGCCTGCGTCCAAATCGATGACGGCGATATATTGCTAGTAGATGACTATGGTCATCACCCTAAAGAAGTCGAAGCGACCATTAAAGCGGCTCGTCAAAGCTATCCCAATCGCCGATTGGTTATGCTATTTCAGCCGCATCGCTATAGCCGAACTCGAGATTGCTACGACGATTTTGTCAAAGTACTCTCAAGTGTTGATGAACTATTATTACTCGATGTTTATTCGGCTGGCGAGGCACCTATCACTGGGGCGGATACTAAGTCATTGGCTCGAAGTATTCGCTTGCGGGGTGAGGTCGAGCCTTGCATGGTGGACAAAGACAATTTAGCACCCACCATGCAGCGTCTGTTAAAATCAGGTGATTTACTAATCACTCAAGGCGCTGGCAATGTCGGTCAAATCTCTTTAGATTTAGCTGCCAATAATTTATATTTGTAAGGCTTACCATGGTCGCTATAGCTTATCTGCTGCCTGCTTATTTGTTTTTGAGGTATCAGATAGGGCTATGGCATGGTTTTACAGCCAACCTTTATAAACCAAACCTTATAAATCAAACTTTGTAGACTAGATAGTCTGCTTTTTAAAATGTCATCAAAATTTTATTTTAAGAGATTCTTATGATAGATAATAGTGCTACCCTGACTTCTTCAGCCACCAAGTCAGCATCAATAACCGACCCCAATGTTTTTGGTAAAGTCGCTGTGGTATTCGGCGGTAAGGGCAATGAGCGTGCGGTATCGCTCAATAGTGGCCAAGCGGTTCTTTCAGCCCTACAAAGCCGAGGGGTAGATGCCCATAAGTTTGACCCGATGCATCAAGATATCATTGAGCTTAAAGAGTACGACCGAGTGTTCAATGTGTTACACGGGAGAGGTGGTGAGGATGGCGCTCTACAGGGGCTGCTGGATTGGCTTGAGATTCCCCAGACAGGTTCTGGCGTCTTGGCCTCTGCAATTGGGATGGACAAGATTCGCACTAAGCAGTTATGGCAAGGCTGTGGTATTGCTACTGCTCCTTTCGCGCTACTTAAAGCCGATACCGATTGGCAGCAAGTGGTTAATACCTTAGGATTGCCGCTGATTGTCAAACCTGTGCATGAAGGGTCAAGCATTGGGATGAGTAAAGTCAATCATTTAGA
>JAUNVX010000174.1 GCA_030540615.1 Psychrobacter sp.
ACTTTGATTGACAAAAATCTATCTCATTTTAAGCCTCATGAGCTAATTGAGGACACGCCCTAATATAGTTTACGCAAATTTAGAGGGTTAACGGCTAGTTATCAGTTCTCTAGCTGGCTGTACGGTGGTGCAGACTCTGCAACAAATAATCCCCGACCGTTTTATATAACTTAAAATAGCCTTCTTCTTTATCACAGCTAACTCAATTAACTAGGATTAAAATCTTACCCTATTTTAGGCCACTTCACTGACATCTACTAGCCATAATACCCCCTGCGTATCCATGCTAAAACCAATATCCCAGCGCTTATAACGCATCATAAACACGCTGCCGGTCTCATGTTGCCGATAGGCCGGTCTTGGGTCTTGGGCGATAAGCGCTTGAATAAGGTCAACATCGTCAGGCGTTAAAGTTGTTGGCTGGTATCGTTTGCTTAGGCTATTTTGAGTAGAGCGTATTAAAAGTTGGTCAAATTGGCTCTGCGCCTTTGGGCTGATTTGTACTGGCTTGCTAACAGGCGGCTCTGGGGCAAAGCCACTAACGGCCCCCGGTATTGCATCACTATAGGCCACATACGGCTTGATGTCGATGATGGGCGTACCATCCACCATGTCTGCCCCTAAAATGTGTAGGCTCACGCCTTTATCTGTCAACTCTATGCCCGCCAGCCCTACCACCGATAGCCCCAATTGAGAGGGACGATAAGTGCTGCGAGTGGCAAAGACCCCAAGCTTACTGTTGCCCCCTAACCTAGGTGGGCGAACTTGCGGTCTAAAGCCCTTTTGCACTTTATTGTGATGCGTCTGCCAGGTGATCCAAAGGTGGCTAAAGTCCTCTAGCCCCATAAAGGCATCAAGCGTGTTATAAGGCACTAGCATCTCAATGACGCTAGGTATCTGAACCAGATTGGGCTGACGCGGTATGCCAAACTTTTGCGGCAAAGGTGATCGGTGAATACCGATGATGGGCATCTCAAGGGTTGAAGTTGACGTTGGGGCTAAAGGTACAGCAGCAGTAATGCTCATGGTCGCCTAGGGTAAGAGTTGAGATAGGATGTGTGATTTCAAACCATTCAAGACCGTTGGTAGCTTGATTTCAAAGGAATAATTTGCCGTGGTAGCTGATGCTAATTTATGGCTTGGCTAGCTGATGGCTTAAAACTCGTTTGCTGACAGCTTCAATTTTCAAACGGCTACAATCTTTATTCTTCAGGCTTTTGGTACTCAAGCGCGAGTGCCATATTATAAATCTCAATAGGAAAAGGCCGCGACTTTCGGGAGATTGGGTTGAGACACACCGCCACAATAGTACAAGTGGCGCAAAGCTCGTTGGTCTCAGCGTTATACAGCTCTTTTTCGAAGGTGACCACCTTATGAGTGATATTGGCCACATAAGATTGAATGGTGACCACGTCACCCCGTTGCAGCTCTTTTAGGTAGCGGATATTTTGCTCCACTGTCGCCATGGCAATCTCACCACGGCGCAGCAAAGAAGGGGTGATACCGATATGATTAAAAGCATGCCAAATCGACTGCTCAAATAGTGCGCCATAAGCATTAATGTTGACATGTCCCATATGGTCGCATTGCCAACTATGAACGGTGCCGCGAGCCGTGACAAATACCTTATTCATTCCCCTATCCTTTAATCATATTTTGGCGTTTTTATTCAATGTTTTAGGCTCTTGTGATTCGTGCCCTGATAATTTGTGCTTTTGAGCACGATTCTATTAGCCTCTTTCAATCCATTTGGGCCAACATCTTAACTATTGGTTACTTCTATGCTAATGCTTTAGCGCGTTTTTTAACAGCATTTTTAATAGCCTTTTCTGCTAGCTATTTAAATACTCATTTTTGCTAGTATCATCGATACCATCGTTGCCCTAACTGCACCAAGGATGCTAGGGTAAGAATGGCTAGTAGAGGATAAATTATCAATAAATCCACACGAATAGGAGCAATTACGCTATTCTCCCAATACTGCATATAAAGATAATAAGGGATATAAGCTAGCCAAGCCAGCAACGTTATTTTCTGAGTTTTAGACCACTGTCTCATCAGAGAACTCCTCTGTTAGAAAGGATAATTTAAGCTGATTTGATGACTGTACTATTTATTACTTTTTAGAGCGCCTCTTTAGTGAGGCTCTGCCCATGACCAATAAGTATAAATTAAGGGCATTATTTATGGGCTTTAACAGGCATGATATACCATCATTATTAAAGACTTAACCAATACTTCTTAAAATTATCATGGACGATTTCGCTGGCCGTTATTACGGACTAGCTCTGACACTTTTGACACTAATATTTTAACACTAAGATAAGGATATCTTATGGCCTCGCTTTACCAAGACCATATCACGCTACCGCAAATTGTCAAAAAACTCCCTAAAGTCATCAAAAAGCTGCCCAAAATGACCCTTGGCCTGCGCTACGTGTATGCCAAGCGAACGGACAAACATACCGGATTAGGCTTGGCTTTCGCTAAAGCTGTTAAAGCGCATCCCAATGCTGCAGCGGTCAAATATGAGGACATGCAGCTTAGCTATCGGGAGCTTGATGAATGGTCCAATCAGTTGGCCAATTATCTTATCAGCCAAGGTTGCCAAAAAGGTGATGTCTTTGCCTTGGCATTAGAGAACCGCCCAGAGATGCTATGTGGGTTGTTAGCGGCAGCAAAAACAGGGATGATTGCCGCTTTGATTAACACCTCCCAAACAGGCAAAGTCTTAAAACACAGTATTGACTTGGTCAACCCTAAACTCATTATCGTAGGCAATGAGTTGGTCGATACCTTAATCGACATTAAAGGACAGCTCAACCTTGGTGACAGTCAATATCTATGGTGGGATGATATCGACACTTATCATGAGCATCGCGATGACCACCCAGCCCCCATTGGTATGACATCTCTTAGCCCTTTAATCCATAACCAACCCAAAACTTGTCCCAAAAGCAGTCAAGACATCTATCTTAATGATGGGCTATTCTATATCTTTACCTCGGGCACCACTGGCCTACCCAAAGCGGTGGTCTTTAACCATGGCCGCTGGATGAAGGCTTATGGCGGCTTTGGTTATGCCTTGGCCCTCACCCCTAAAGATACCCTATATGTGGCTTTGCCGCTCTATCATGCGACCGCCTCTGTCATCTGCTGGAGCTGCGCGGTGGCGGGCGGTAGTGCTATCGCCCTTCAGCGTAAGTTCTCTGTTAGCAAGTTCTGGCACGACGTTCATAAGTTTAATGCCACAAGCTTTGGCTATGTCGGCGAGCTGTGCCGCTACTTAATTGACACCCCAGTCTCTGATTTGGAACACAACAATCCTATCACCAAGATGGTGGGAAATGGTTTGCGGCCTAGCATCTGGCACTCCTTTAAAGAGCGTTTTGGCATTGATGAGGTTATGGAGTTTTATGCCTCAAGTGAGGGCAATGTTGGCTTTACCAACTTATTCAATTTAGAGAATACAGTAGGCTTCACCCCCCTTCCCTTTATCTTGGTCGAGTTTGATCGTGAGACCGGTGCTCCTATCCGCAATAAGGATGGCTTTATGAGAGAGGCGGCTCAAGGTGAGACAGGCTTATTATTGGGCGAAATCACTGATAAATCTCCTTTTGATGGCTACACCGACCCTGAAAAGACTCGCGCCAAGATATTTACCGACGTACTAATCAAAGGCGACCGTTACTTTAATACGGGGGATTTGATGCGTAATATCGGCTTCAAGCACTGTCAGTTTGTCGACCGCGTTGGCGACACCTTCCGCTGGAAAGGCGAGAATGTCTCAACCACTGAAGTCGAGAACATCATCGCTGACTGTCCAGGTATTGGCGAGGCGATAGTTTATGGGGTTGAGATTGCAGGAACTGACGGCCGCGCTGGTATGGTGGCTATTACCCTTGATGAAGGGGTAGTATTTGATAAGGCCTATCAATCACAGCTTTTGACAGAAATCACTCAGCATCTACCCAGTTATGCGATGCCTGTCTTTATTCGGCTATTGGATAATATCGAGACCACCAGTACCTTTAAGTATAAAAAAAGCCAATTAAAAGAAGTCGGTTTTAATCCTAGCCAGACCACTGATAGCCTTTGGGTTAGGTTGCCCAAATCCGAGCAGTTTACACCAGTGACTTATGAGACATATGAGCAAATTCAGAGCGGTGCTTTCCGGTTTTAGTCTGAGGATTAATGAGTAAGGCTAGTATAACAGTAGTCTCCAGATGGCTTTGCTAGGCTAAATAGTCTAAATAGTCTAGTCAGTCATTATTTACGGATATAAGACAGCCTCACTATAAGGCACTAACCAGTACCGTTATAACGTTTGTCTAAGGTGTTATTCCGTTTTATCATGGTGAAATGGATCACAATTGCTTTTTTTGACGTTATGATAGGGTTAAATTTGCTATCATATGTCCCATCGGGCGTTGAGAACCATTGTCATTAGTATGAGTGACCCCTATTTTAAAGGCACGGCTAGAGATCTTTAGATGCTGATTGGGTTATCCTTATGCCCCACGGCTATATTATTGCCAGTCACCCTAACCAATATTTTAAGTAGATGGGTAGTCACGCATTGCTACTACCATGATTAATTGAGGGCTGTATGTCAAAATTTCACACTGAAACGGTGACCCATGTTCACCACTGGAATGACTCATTATTTACCATTAAGACCACTCGCGATGCTGGGCTGCGCTTTCGTAATGGTGAGTTTGCGATGATTGGGATTATGGTCGATGGTAGGCCACTCATGCGCGCTTATTCTATTGCTAGTCCCAATTATGAAGAGCATTTAGAGTTTTTTTCAATCAAAGTTCAAGATGGCCCTTTGACCTCTCGCCTTCAGCACATCAAAGTTGGTGAAGAGCTCATGGTGAGCAAAAAGCCCACAGGAACGCTAGTATTAGATGATTTGCTGCCTGGTAAGCATCTGTATATGCTCTCAACCGGAACTGGTCTTGCGCCATTTTTATCGTTGGCACGCGATCCAGACGTCTATGAGAAGTTTGACAAAATCATCTTATGTCATGGGGTACGCCGCGTAGAGGACTTGGCCTACCGTGAGATGTTTGAAGAGTCCTTGCCCAATGACGAGCTCTTTGGTGAGTGGTACCGTGAGAAGTTTATCTACTACCCCACCGTGACCCGTGAAGACTTTCGCAATACCGGCCGCATCACTGACCTGTTAAGCTCAGGCAAACTCTATGAAGATATTGGCCTCCCTGTGATGAATAAAGAAGACGATAGAGTGATGATTTGCGGCAGTATGCCATTCAATGCTGACATCTCTAAGATACTAGACGACTATGGCTTAACCGTCTCACCACGCATGGGCGTGCCTGCTGATTATGTGGTTGAACGTGCCTTTGTGGGGTAATTAGAAGTGGGCTAATGATAAGTTGGCCAATAAAAGGTTGGCTAATAA
>JAUNVX010000175.1 GCA_030540615.1 Psychrobacter sp.
TAGCCATATTAATTAATAGTCACATTAGTTAACAGGCGTATTGGTTAATAGCCGCATTATGAGTGATAAATGCCGAAATAGTAGGGTAAATAGACGTGCGGCGTCAAAGATAAAACAACTTAATCATTGCTAATTTTTTATTACTGGATAGGGCTAATCGTCGCTCTGAGCTGAGTAATAAAAAGATTATATTGGGATAATACCTATGGAAAGCATCGTCTCAGGACTAAATAACATTATTTGGAGCAGTGCCTTAATCTACCTGTGCTTAGGCGCAGGCCTGTTTTACTCAATCCAGACGCGCTTTGTACAAGTGCGTCTTTTTGGTGAGATGATTAAGTTATTATTTACGGGCAAGTCTAGCCAAGATGGCATCTCATCATTTCAGGCCCTAGCGGTCTCACTCGCTGGCCGTGTGGGCATGGGCAACATTGCTGGGGTAGCCGCCGCCATTGGTTTTGGTGGTCCTGGCGCCGTATTTTGGATGTGGGTGGTGGCTTTTTTAGGCGCCTCCACCGCCTATGTCGAATCTACTCTTGGTCAGATATATAAAGAAAAAGATATCCGTACGGGCGAGTTCCGCGGTGGTCCGGCTTACTACTTTGAAAAAGCCTTAGGTCAAAAATGGTATGGCGTCCTATTTGCCGTTGCCTCTATTATCGCTTGTGGTATTTTCTTACCCGGCGTTCAGGCCAATGGCGTCATCAATGCCGTCTCACAGGTCACCGGTGAAGGCTCTTCGATGAACCTCATGGGCATGACAGTCGACAGCTACCGCTTGATGGCCCTTGGTGTCATTTTGGTGATTTTAGGCTTAATCATCTTTGGCGGTATCAAACGTATCGCTCGCTTTACCGAATATGCCGTGCCATTTATGGCTATTGGTTATATTATCCTAGCCCTTATCATCATGTTCTCTAACCTAAGCATGGTCCCTGAAGTCTTCGGCTCTATCATCGGTGATGCCTTTACCGCTCAAGCTGGATTTGGTGCTGCTATTGGTTGGGGCGTTAAGCGTGGTGTTTACTCTAATGAGGCAGGTCAAGGTACTGGCCCTCATGCCGCTGCCGCGGCAGAAGTCGAGCATCCTGCTCAGCAAGGTCTCGTTCAGGCTTTCTCAGTCTATGTGGATACCTTATTGGTCTGTTCGGCAACGGCCTTTATGATTTTGTCGACCAATATGTATAACATTCAGTGCTTTGCAGCCAATAAATGTACCACAGCACCTGATGGCTCATTTATCGTTGCCAACGTTGATAAAACCCTTGAGATTAACTCGCCTGTCTTCACCCAAATGGCGATGGAATCCGTCTATGGTACTTTTGGTGACACCTTTATCGCGATTGCTGTTTTCTTCTTTGCTTTCACCACTATCTTGGCATATTACTATATTGCCGAAGTCAACGTCTCTTACTTGACTCGATTAATGGGTAAACAGGCCAATAAAACTGGCGTGTTCTTAGTGAAAGTCATGATTATGATTATGGTTGCCTATGGCGCTCTAAATAGTGCTGGCTACATCTGGGGTATCGGTGATATCGGTGTTGGTCTCATGGCTTGGCTTAATATCGTTGGTATTATTGTCATCTTCTTTGTGGCGCGTCCTGCTCTTGACATCCTTAAGGATTATGAAGCTCAGCGCAAAGCCAAAGTCACCCATTACACCTTTGATCCTGCCAAGTTCGGTATCAAAAACGCCGACTATTGGGAAGAGCGTCATCGTTTGTCCCAGCTCGATAAGCGTGATGATATCCGCTAGTCATTAACCTGTACTCATGGATTATAAAGGCCCCCTGATAGTATTCTATCAGGGGGCCTTTTATTATTTGACCAATACAATACTAATGCGTTTAGTCTACATAATAAACGGTTCGCTCACCTTGCTGCTGCAGGGGTCTATTATTGCCCTCATACATCTCAGCTAGCCTATTTAACTGACTGCTGCTGGCCGCAATGGGCGTCTGTTTCAATAACCATTGAACGCGCTCAGAACAAGGCGGGGTGGTCAATGAGCCATCATAAGCTAAGGTTTTGCTGTCTTTGGGCATCAAGTCTTTGACGTTAAACTGAAGTAACGTTAAGCCACTTTTGCCTTTTTTCGGCAAGTCACTAATGACGCGTTGTAGATGAGTATTGCTCTTGCCAGCATTAACCAGCACCCCTACGACGGCAAGCTGATTGTCCAAGCTTTTATGGACAAAGTGAATCTCTAAGGGATATTGAGTACTCATCACCGTATGCTCGCTCGGCACGTGATAATGAAACTGTAATAACTCATAAGGCTCGCCGTTGACTTTAAGTACATTGGCTTTTGGGTTTTTGGCGGTAAAGACAATGGTATGGCCATTATTAACCACTTCAAAGTCATCCGCGTTATATTGGTCGATTAACGTCAAAGCATGGTCAGAGGTTGCCGCAGGTTGGGTGGCCTTAACGATGTTAATCGGTGACTGCTCAATACCTGCAGAACACAATTTATTGACCTCCAAATCTCCCCAATCTTCAGGCGATAGTCTATCTTCTGCCCCATAACCCCATCTGGCCTGTTTATGGCCATGGTCATCATTATGTTGATTGGCTACTGGGTGGCTAGTGACTTTTAAATCTACTGGATGGGTCACGGGCTTGGTATTTTGGCAGCCTGCTAAAGCCATAGTAGAAGCCAATGCACCGGTCATCAGTGCCTTATTCAAGGTGTTAATTTTAAAGTTATTAGTCAAGTTTCGGTTAAACATTTGCTCTCCAAATTGAGATGACATATTGCTATCAAATTGTCATAGACTGCTTAGAACAGAGCACTGTTATTCTCTTGGATATATTAGAAAATAGTCTATATATTGATAGATTTTTGTAGGTAAATGACAGTGTTGAGCCATCATAACATAACTTTACAATTTAGTATAATTTAATAATAATTAAGATATTATTAACAATAAAACCTCCAATTACTAAAATAGGGAGTTACTTAAGAGTCTTAATTCATCTGCCATGATTTCAGAAACGAAGATACGATGATTGGCGATGACATGATATTTAAGTATTTACCGTAGAAGCTCAGTATCTCCTAGCAGCGCTTCTTTGCTCATGTTCAGCTCGGAGCGCGCCGCTACATTTGGTCCAGTTGAAAGGCATTCATAGTAGAGACGGGAGCTTGAACCACTATATTATGACTGTTAATGCCATCATCACTATTCGTGAGAATATCTGAATTTTTAGATGGTTTGAGCAGATACTCACAGGTTTGCAGCCCTACTGACTGACTAAAGCCAGATTGGACTTGGTCGGTCTTAATCATGATTGAGGCTTATGCCAATTAGTCATGGTTAATTCGTCATACTGACAGAGCTTGGCTGAGCCTTCCGTGATAAAATGCTGACCACTTTCTATTTTCCGCTGTTTTTCGCTATTATTATCGACGAATTAAGAAGTTTACTCATGAGCCAAGCCAATACCTCAAGCCAAGCCAGCCAAACCAACCGTTCAGCCAAGCCCGTAGCCTCTACTCCTGACCATCCAAAGACTGCCTTGGTGACACTGGATAATCTGCCCAAAAGCTTGCCATTCAAAGCGCAGCAACTCTCAGCACGGGCGCGTATCACTGAGCAATTGAAGCAGCGCATTCTGCTATTAGACGGGGCGATGGGCACGCAGATTCAGACCTTTAAACTACAAGAGGCTGACTACCGAGGTGAGCGCTTTGCCAATATCGATCAAGACGTGCAAGGCAATAACGATTTATTGGTGCTCACCCAACCTGAGCTGATTCAGAATATCCACCGCGACCATCTCAAAGCCGGTGCTGATATCATTGAAACCAATAGCTTCAATGGCACGCGTATCTCTATGGCCGACTATGAGATGCAAGACTTGGTGCCAGAGATTAACCGAGAAGCGGCGAGGCTGGCTCGCGAAGCCGCCGATGAATTCACGGCTCTTAATCCTGCCAAACCTCGATTCGTCGCCGGAGTATTAGGCCCAACGTCGCGTACTTGCTCCATCTCCCCTGATGTCAATGACCCAGGATTTAGAAACATTACCTTTGATGAGCTGGCAGCCAACTATACCGAAGCCACGCTATCACTGATTGAAGGCGGGGTGGATCTCATCCTTATCGAGACCATCTTTGATACCCTCAATGCCAAAGCCGCTATCTTTGCAGTAACTGGGGTCTTTGACGCGCTCGGCTTTGAGCTGCCTATCATGATATCAGGCACCATCACAGATGCCTCGGGGCGAACCTTATCAGGTCAAACGGCTGAAGCATTCTATAACTCAATCCGCCATGCCAAGCCGCTGTCCGTAGGCTTTAACTGCGCCCTTGGGGCAGATGCGCTCAGGCCGCATATCCAAACGCTGTCTGATATCGCCGACACCTTTGTCTCAGCGCACCCTAATGCTGGCTTGCCCAATGAGTTTGGGGAGTACGACGAGACACCCGAGGAGACCGCTGCCCTACTCAATGGCTTTGCCAAAGCTGGTATCCTTAACATCGTCGGCGGCTGCTGTGGCACGCGTCCAGAGCACATCAAAGCCATTCATGATGTCATGGCCAACTATCCACCTCGCAAGATACCAGAGATTGCCCCTGCCTGCCGTCTGTCTGGTCTAGAGCCATTTAACATCACCAAAGACAGCTTGTTTGTGAACGTTGGCGAGCGTACTAACGTTACAGGCTCCAAAAAGTTCCTCCGATTGATTAAAACGGGCGAATTCAATGAAGCTTTGGATGTGGCGCGCGATCAAGTCCAAGGCGGCGCGCAAATCGTCGATATCAATATGGATGAGGGCATGCTCGACTCCAAGCAGGCGATGATTCACTTTTTAAACCTTATCGCCAGTGAGCCTGATATCAGCCGCGTACCTCTGATGATTGACTCTTCCAAGTGGGACATCATCGAAGAAGGGCTTAAACGCACCCAAGGTAAAGCGGTGGTCAACTCTATCTCCTTAAAAGAAGGTCATGAGGAGTTCGTTGAACGTGCCAAGCTGTGTATGCGCTATGGTGCAGCAGTCATCGTCATGGCCTTTGACGAAGATGGTCAGGCCGATACCTATGAGCGCAAGATTGAAATCTGTCAGCGAAGCTATGATGTGCTGGTCAATGAAGTGGGCTTCCCCTCTGAGGACATCATCTTCGACCCCAATATCTTTGCAGTGGCCACGGGTATCATCGAGCATAATAACTACGGCGCTGACTTCATCAACGCTACCCAATGGATCACTGATAATCTGCCCAATGCCATGGTGTCAGGTGGCGTATCCAATGTCTCCTTTAGCTTCCGTGGCAACCCCATTAGGGAAGCGATTAACGCTGTGTTTCTCTATCACGCCATCAAAGCGGGACTCACCATGGGTATCGTCAACCCTGCGATGC
>JAUNVX010000176.1 GCA_030540615.1 Psychrobacter sp.
ATCTTTATAAAGGGTCAAATAAGGCAGTTAGACAGTTATGACTCATAGATTAATGGGTTATCTGTCACAAAAAAGTCATTTAACTGTGTACTAAGGGTAGACGGATTATGCTAGTCGTGGTTAAATTAGCCCTACCTATACTGTTGTAATCACTTTAAAAAGGATTTTAAATGACTTATTACCTTGGATTTAAGCCCTCACAAAAACTAGATGATATGATTGATGAGGCTGATGAAATTATCAGCTCAGGTAAGGATGTTGACTATTACCCCTACCGTAATGAGATAGCGCAGCAGATTGCTCGCGAGATTATTGATAATCTATTGGTCGCTTTGGTCGACTATATCCCTAACGAAGAGCGTCAAGCGTCCATGCGCAAGATTATCAGCTCTATTGAAAGCTCGACAGAAACCATGCTCAATGTCCTATTAGGTAAAGATAAAAACGAAGATGTGATGCCAACGTTCAAATTTATGAAAGAAGATGCCCTATTCATTGATAACGATGGCGAGCGCCGAGTCGGCTTAAAGCTAAAAGATGAAACCGCTGCCAAAGTTAATTCAGGATTTGCTGCTGTCACACCAGAGTCTGTGGATATTGAAAAATTCCGCCAAGGCCTAGAAGTGATGAATAATGCGATATTAAATCACTTTATTAGCGACTTTGCTGCCACCTTAAAGCTTGGCATGTTCAAGCGAAAAGCAGTGCCTGTGGCTCAAGGCGCAATCAATAAAGGGTTAAACTATGCTATTAACAAGCTCTTTCCTCAACTTGGTGATGAAGCCTTAAATCGCTTGGCAACTTTTTATCGGCCTTTTATCGTCGAAATCAAAGACTAAATTTACAAATTTGAGCAAAATTACCCTGATAGGGATGAGCTTCTATTAATGATTCTTGGTAGAATAAGCGGCATTTTTAAGGCAAGGCAACCCTCATGAGCCAAATTAGTAATCGCGAAATTGAACAGACCCTGCGCAACTCAGAGTGCCTCATTAGCAGCATTGAAGTGGCGGCCGCTTATGAGCGTCTAGCGGCGACATTGAACTTGCATTATGCGGGTCTCAATCCTATAGTTATGGTCGTCATGAATGGCGGCCTTATCCCTGCTGGTCAGCTGCTCACTCAACTCACGTTTTATCATCGCATGAGCTATATTCATGCCACGCGTTATCGTGATAATAAAGGCACCAATGAGCTCGATTGGAAATACCGTCCGGATATCAATATAAAGGATGAGCATATCCTATTAATCGATGATATCTTTGATGAGGGCATTACCTTAAAGGCCATCGTCGATGAGTTCAAGGTCGAAAACCCCGCCTCTATAAATTGCTGCGTGCTGCTAAACAAAGAGCATAATCGCAAGGTCACTGACTTTGATGTGGATTTCGTTGGCCTTGATGTGCCAGACCGTTATGTTTATGGTTGTGGTATGGATTTTCATGGTTACCTGCGTCATCTACCTGGTATCTATGCTATTAAAGAAGATAAGATGTAATCAGTTTTTAAAGGTTTATATGACAAAAAGCACCTCATTGGGTGCTTTTTTTTGTCTTAAGTTCAGCGTATTAAGATATTCCTAGCTATTTATAATATGCATTGATTGGCTGAGTTAAGAGCTTATCGGCGGTATCCGTATACATCCAATGCTACACAATACTTAAGCCCTGTAATGCTCACAGATTAGTATTAGGGTTTTGCAAACCTTCAAACTGCAAAGCCAATCCAGTCTGCCGAATGGTTGGCGTACTGATAGCTCGGGTTAGAGCGCTTTTGGTGCTATAAATAGACACTTGTTGTTTGGCCCGAGTCACCGCGGTATAGATCAGCTCTTTACTGAGCAGCCTTGAGTTACTGTCATCAAAGGTAATGGCCACATGATCAAACTCTGACCCCTGTGACTTATGGATGGTCATTGCATAGGCGGTGGCGATCATCTCATCATTGAGTAAGTTCACCGCGATGCCTTGTGGCTTGTTTTCAAAAAACACTTCAAGTCCCCTACTCGTCTGAAGACAAATACCGATATCACCGTTGAACAGTCCCATCTCATAGCTGTTTTGTAGCACCATCACCGGCCTACCATGAAACCAAGGGCTATTGGATACCGGAAGCTTAAGCTCGCCAATGTGCCACTGACTGATGGTGTTGTTCAGTGATATATCACCCCAGCGGCCATGATGTCCTGCGGTTAGTATTCTAAATTGATTTAACGTTGCCATTAGCTCGTTAATATTAATATTGGAATTGGTGGTATTAATTGGTACAGAATTTGCTATTTGTGATTTTGTTAAAATTTGCTTTGTTAGATTTAAAAAAGGTTGGTAATTATTGGTGAGGTTTTTGATTAGTTTTTGGTTGCTTAGGCTATTTTTAATTATAGTATCTTCATATTGGGGAGTAATAGTTTGACTTGCCTCACTATTCTTCCTACCGCTCATTGCGTCATTCTCGGAGCTGATAATGAACTGGTTCACTGGATAAAAAGCCAAGGCATCGTCATGATTCATGATTTGCCAAACTGCCTTCATATCCACCTCCAACGCATTAATCTGCCCGGCGAGCTGACCAATACCTGATTCATTACTGAATCGGCGACTATCTATTAACTGTTGGTGCATAGGTTGTAGCATCGGTATACGGCAAAGATCAGCTAGCACTGCCCCAGCATCTACCGCTGCTAACTGATTGGCGTCACCCAGTAATATCAATCTTGCCCCAGGCTTAATGGCACTAACCAAATGATTGGCCAGCTCTACCCCCAGCATCGATGCCTCATCAACGATGACGATATCCTCGCTCAAAGGATTGTTAGTATGATAACGCGGCCGTCCACTTTGACCGATACCCAGCAAACGGTGAATGGTCTTGGCTTCTTGCAATTGCATACTGACCCCTGCCGCATCTAATGCCGCTTGTAGCGACTCTTGCATTCGCTGGGCAGCCTTCCCCGTGGGTGCCGCTAAGGCTAGACTGGTGGTTTCCGGTTTGTTTGTAGCTTTCGATTTTTTATTGCTTGACTGACTGTCTTTGAGTGCCATTACCAGCTGCGCGACTGTATAGGTCTTACCCGTTCCTGGCCCACCAGTGATAATGCTAAAGGCATTATGATTCGCCATATTGATGGCGGCCTGCTGCTCTGTATTGAGCTGATTATTGATAGTAATTGCTAGAGCTTTAACCTTATGTCCGCTAATTTGTTGAATCTGCTGTGCTAAAGTATGCTCTGCCTGCCAAGTACGGTATAGCCATAAAGTTATGCTTAGGCCATTTTCAGTCTTATAGCAGCTAAAACAAATCGGTGCGGTGTTATGGTCACTTGAGCGAAGGTCTACATTACTAAATAAATCGTTTTGGGATATAAAGTTAATAAAATTACTTAGGCTATTTTTTAATCCTACCTGTAGCTGATTGCTTTCAAGAAAATAGGCTATCAGCTTACTTCCTAACTCATGACGCTCATTCAGCACTTTGCTATGCTCAGGTGAAAGAGCAAGTTGCATAGCTACTTGTGGCCACTTGGATAATAACTGACCCAACGGCTCTTTATCTAGTTGGCTTTCATTCTCATTTTTATGGGCAGCAGGTATGACCGCTTTATCCATCATATCCATTAATGGGGATATGATGATGCTCAGCAGCTGTCGTTGCCAAGTGTTTAAACTTGAGGGCGTTTGAGCTGAGTTAACAAAGTCAGCTGCTGCTTCCGTCACTATATTTGCCTCATTATCGGTACTTAAGGTCAGTACCGTGTGCCCTTCTTCTAACTGCTGAGCTAAAGCGATAAATAACGTCTTAAACAACCAATCCGTATTTTGATTGACCTCATTGGCTATACCCATGCCCTGCCCTGCCCGCCTGCTCATATTCTCAGCGTCCATCTCTATGGCCATCTTAACGTCATTTAAGGGAGCAACTTGGGTATCTTGAGCGTTAAAAGCCGTTTGATAAGCAAGCTGGGTCTGCGCTCTGCGTTGCAATAGGTAATCGCTAACCGTATGCGCCCATGACGGCGACACTTGACTGGCTGCGTTTGAGTTGGGGTTGCTATTATTGTTTATTGAGCTCATATGATAATCACTAAAATAAGGGGCCTGGATGGTTTTCAACCTAGTATTGCTTGGCAATGCGGTTGCTCTTGGTCAGTCTGGGTATACAGATTACTAGCGTGATGGTTTGCCAAACTCAGCATCTAATGCTTTGATAAAGTCGAGTGGAATATTCCACTTTACCAGACCAAAACGCTGTTTAAAGGTAAGCTCATCTGAGGTTTTGAGGTTATCAGAGATGTCATCCTCATTAGTCACTCTTTGAGTGGGCAGCGCTAAAGTACCGCGTAAGAACACATATTCCACTGCCCCAAGATACTGACTTTCATTACCGACATAATCAGCAATACGCATGGATAAAAAGCGATGCAGGGCCACTTGATAAATAGCCGCTTGTAGCCAGTATCCAGCCTTACTCATGGCATCAATTAGGGTCTTTTGGTTATAATCGCTTAGGCTATTTCCTAAGTAATTGCTCTTATAATCCACCACATAAAACTTGCCCGCATGTTCATAGACCAAGTCAATCTCACCACGAAGATAGCGGTATAAATGCGGTATGTTATGCGGAGTAAGCACCACATGCTTGTCTGGCTCATCTGGCAGATATTGGCGAAATATCTTATTAATATTTTCAGCCTTAAAGCCTTCTGACAATCCCATATTGAAGCTAAGCTCAGCAAAGCGTCTATTAACAGGGATTGCTTTGAGCGGTTGATTCGAGGCCAAAAGCGGAGTCTCTATCACCTCCTCTATCCAATTAATCAGCGCTTGGTGCGGCGCGTCATTAGCTAATATATCATTGCTGCTTTGATCTGAATTATCTCGCCTCTGTTGCTGATTAGCACTGGCATAACTCATCGGCAATTGGTAGTCGCGAACGCCCTTATCAATGATTGCTGACCATGGCGCTGGATTAATGAAGTCTATCTTTTCGAAGATTTCATGCAAGAAAGTTCCCGCATTTGCCCCTTTTACAAAGCTAAAGCGGATATCATCTATAGGTTTGAGAACCGCTAAATAGCTCTCCTCAAGCTGACTCGTTCTTACGTCAGTAGGCGTTGCAACCATGCTATGTGGTTCAATGTTATATGAATCAATACTTCGCTCCCAATTCAAGCTGCTGGCGATATATAAATCATCATCGATGCGCTCATCCATTACCGCCACATCTTGGCTTTGCTCATCTAATTGACGCGCTAACGCAGTAAAGCTGGTCTTCGCCCAGCCATAAAAGAACTTACTGGGCATAAGCTTATCTAAGTCTGGGTAGTTAAT